>DASRPA010000028.1:0-13176 GCA_035646635.1 Actinomycetota bacterium
GCTGCTCGAAACCGGGATCCCCGGCCTGTCGGGCCGGTCGCACCCGGCGCAGAACCGCTTTGACGCCTCGTGCCGAAGTCTGCTCGGGCGCCGGCTGGCTTTCAGCCGGCTCCTGAATCGAGTCCATATCCCATTGTAGGGGCGGGGGCAGGTTGTGACCTGCGTTTTCGGTTAGAAGGTCTCGTCTATGGCCGGCTCCACGGTTCTCGATCGTCCGTTTCGCGCGTTTGACTACCGGATCGGTACTCGATCGTCTAATACGCGCGTTTAACTACCGGGCAGGGGCTCAGTAGCGCAGGAGGCTATAGTACTCGTAGGTGCCGAGCTTGTCGCGGCCGTGAAGGAATGACAGCTCCATGATCGTGGCGATGCCCGCTACCTTTCCTCCGCAGCGCTCGGTGAGCCCCGCGGTGGCCTGGGCCGTGCCCCCCGTTGCGAGCACGTCATCGACTATCAGAATGCGCTCGCCGGGCTCGATGGCGTCCTTGTGGATCTCGAGATGATCGAAGCCGTATTCGAGCTCGTATTTCTCGGTCTGTACCTTCCACGGAAGCTTGCCCTTCTTTCTCACGGGGATGAAACCTGCGGTAAAGCGGTAAGCGAGCGGGGCGGCGACGATGAAGCCGCGCGCCTCGATCCCCAGCACCTTGTCGATCTCGTCGCGATCGTAGTGATGAGCGATGGCGTCGATCGTGTACGTAAATGCCTTCTTGTCCGCGAGTAAAGGCGTTATGTCCTTGAAGACCACACCTTGCTTGGGGAAGTCCCGGATATCCCGGATGTGGTCCTTGAGCCACTCATGATTCGCTTGAGGTTCCATGCCCTCTCCTAGCTCAGACTGGTCGAAGTGGTCAGCGCCTTTTACGACGCTTCGCTTTCTTGACTCCTGCTCGGGGCCGCGCGTTGGCCTGCGCCGGTCGTGGCTGGGAACGCGTCGCCGTCGCCTGGGCTTGCGGCGTCGGCGCCGGAGTGGCAGACGCATCTTCACTGGCGCGCGCCGAGCCCGCCCCGACCGGCACGGGAACGAGTGGGGCTCGCGTCGACTCTCGCAGCTTCTTGTCGCGCACGCTCTTGTAGCGCGGCTCGTTCTCCTTGAGCATCGACAGAACCGGGGTTGCTACAAAGATCGACGAGTAGGCGCCGATGAGGAGGCCGACGAAGAGGGCGAGGGCGAGGTCCTCTAGCGTGCTAGCGCCCAGCAAGCCAGCTCCGATGAACAACAGCGCCCCCACCGGAAGCAGGGTCGCCAGTGAAGTGTTGAGCGAGCGCATGAACACCTGGTTCATGGCCAGATTCGCGGACGCTTCGTAGGTCATGCGGCCCGGTACCGCATACAAGGAGGTGTTCTCTTCGACCTTGTCGAACACGACCACGGTATCGTAGAGCGAGTAACCGAGGATCGTGAGAATGGCGATGATTGTGGAAGGCGTCACCTCGAAACCGACGAGCGAGTAGATGCCTGCGGTGATCACAAGGTCGTGAACCAGCGCCACCATTGCGCCTACGGCCATCTTCCACTCGAAGCGCCATGAGATGAAGGCGCTCACCACGACCAGGAACGCGAGTAGCGCGCGCACCGCCTTGGCGGTGATCTCGCCCCCCCAGCGGCTGCCGATGCGCTGACTGTCGGTGGTGGCCAGGTCGGCCCCGGTCGTTTCGGCCACCGCCGCAACGACTCTGTCTTGAGCCCGGGGATCCGAGACCTCCTCGGTCTGCACAATCACTGTGCGCGGCTCCTCCGAAGTCACCTGCACCTGAGCATCGGTGGCGCCCAAAGGCGCCAACGCCTCACGAAGAGCTTGGGTTATCTCCGTCTGCGACGCATCGCCTAGGGGGCCCGAAGCAGGCACGGGAGCCTGGGTCTGCACACCTCCGCGGAACTCGATACCGAAGTCGAGCCCGTTGAAAACCAGCGCCAAGAGGCTGATGCCGAGCACAACACCCGAGATCGAAAACCACAGCTTGCGCCGGCCGAGGAAGTCGAAGTCTGTCTCGCCTCGGTAGAGGCGGCCCCAAGTCCCGCTCATGTTGAGGTCCCCAGCGCGCCCCTTAGGCCGAGCAGGCGGTTGCGGCTGAGGCTCGAGGCGGCCAGCACGTGGACCGCGGGGCGGGTGAAGAAGTAGGCGATGAGCACGTCGAGCACGGTCGCCAGCCCCAGGGTCAGGGCAAAGCCCCTCACCGAGCCCACGGCCAAGAGGAACAGGATCACGGCCGCAGAGGCGGTGACCGCATCGGCCACGAGGATGGTGCGAAAGGCGCGCTTCATACCCCGCTCGACCGCGGCCCTCATCGATTTACCGGAATGGATCTCGTCCTTGAGCCGCTCGAAGGCGACGATGTAGGAGTCGGCGGTGATCCCGATGGACACGATGATCCCGGCCACTCCGGCAAGACTCAACGACAGCCCGGCGTACTCGCCCAGCAGCGCCATGACCGTGTAGATCGTCGCCGAGAACAGGATGAGGCCCAGCCACACCACGACCCCCAGCCCCCGGTAGTAGAGAAGCATGTAGACCACCACCAGCGCGAGGCCCAGGATCCCGGCCTGCAGGCCGGCCGTGAGCGAGTCCCGCCCCAGCGTTGGGGACACCTTGACGACCTCCGATTGTTCCAGAGTTATCGGCAGGGCGCCGGTCTTGAGCACGAGAGCGAGATCCTTGGCGTCCTGCTCCCCCGAGGAGTCGATCTGCGTCTCGCCCCCGGTGATGCCATCGCCGCACGCGACTCCTCCAGAGCCGCCGGCGCTCGCCGGGTCCTGCATCCCGGCGGCGCTCTCGACCTTGCCGTCGAGCACGATGGCGACCTGACTCTTTACCTGCTCGCCCTTGTCCCGCAGGCAGGCGAGGCGGCTGGTGAAGCTCGCCCAGCGATCTGCGCCCTCGGAGTTCATGTCCAAAGAGACGGACCACTGGCCCGAAGTGGGGTCGACGACCCCCTGAGCCTTGGTGATGACGTCTCCCGTGAGAGTGGCGGGCGCAAGCCGGTAGAGGAGCGCGTTCGAGCCGCCCTCGGCGTCGGGGTAGACCACCTCCTGGTCGTTGACCTCGGTGCCCGCTTGCTTGGTGACCTTCGGGCGCTGCTTGTCCGGCGCGGTGGGGGGAACCTGCTCGAGCACCTGTCTGAAGGTCAGCTGTGCGGTGGTGCCGATGACCTCGAGCGCCCGCTGGTCGTCCTTGATGCCGGGGAGCTGGATGAGGATGTTGTCCGTGCCCGCCGCAGTGACCTCGGGCTCGGCGACCCCGAGAGAGTCGATGCGCTCGCGGATGATCTCGACGGTCTTCTGAAGCACCTGCGAGTTGACCTCCCCGGTGGCGGTCAAGGTGACGCTGATCCCGCCCTCGAGGTCGAGCCCGAGGCGCGGGGTGGTGCGGGTGGCCACGATCGCGCCGAAGCCACCCAGCGCCACCACCAGCGCCGCGATCAAGTGAATGCGATACCTCTTGGTGCGCATTTCAGCTCTCCGTGGAAAGGACCCGCTCGCCGTTGATATCGATCTTGAAGCGGCACTCGAGGTACTCCGCCGCCCGGCGACACATCACCATGCGCGACAGGAATATCTCGAAGTAGTCCATGACATCGGCAAGCTCGGTATCGATAGTTAGCTCCAAAGTCAAAGTCCGGTGCGGAGCGTCGACTCGCAGGAAGGACCGCTCGACCGCGTAGTTGACGCGATCGTGGATGTCGAACAACGATGGGTCCTTGGCTCGCACCCGGCTGCGGTGGACGTCGGATTTGTCGGCCACGATCAGCGCCGCTCCGATGGCGTTGACGGGATGGCCGAACTCCTCCTCGTGATTGCCGATGGCGGCCAGGATGAGCCCCACCTCCTTGTAGCTCATGCCGAGCTCGCGCAGGAGGTCGTAGGTGATCGTGGCGCCGGTCTGGGAGTGGAACGAGCGCGACACGAAGTTGCCCATGTCGTGGAGGTAGCCGGAGATGGCCGCGAGCTCCTTGTCCCGCTCCTCGAAGCCGAGGCGGTGGAGGACGTTATAGGAGATCTTCGAGACCAGACCGGCGTGGCGGAAGCCGTGCTCGGTGTAGCCGATCTGCCCGAGGTGGCGGTCGGCCAGGGCGATGAAGGTCTGGACCCCCTCGTGTGCCTGAACGTCGGCCAAGGAGACCGAGCTTTCTCGGCCCCCGGGCTCGGGGGCCGGGCCCACCGGCCGAGCCTCTTGACGGTCTCGGCCCAGCTCTTCGACACGCCCTTGTCCGGCCGCGTCGGCGGCCCGGCTCATGGCTGCGGCTCCTCCCCACCCTTTAGCGATCCCTGCGGATCGCGTGCTTCGTCCTCGTCCTCGTCCTCGTCCACGACCACGACCCGTGCGATCGACGTCTTGAGGAAGCGCAAGGTCGTGGAATCGTCCACCCGGAGCTCGACGTCGGCTTCGTTCAGACGCGTGATCGTGCCGAAGAGCCCTCCGATCGTCACCACCTCGTCGCCGAGAGAGAGGCTGTCCACGAGTGCGCGGTGCTGCTGCACCTTTCGGCGCTGGGGCCGTACCAGCATGAAGTAGAAAACTGCTCCCATCAGGATCAGGAAGATGAGGCTCGATGCGCCTTCCATGGTGAATCCGTCCTTTTCTTAGAAAAACCTGTCTTACAAAAACCTGGAAGTTGTGGGTTACGCGACGAAGAGCCGCCCACGCGGCTCGCCGCCTGAGTCTACCGCCGCTGCGAGATAGTCACGCGGCCCGACCGGTGGAGGCCCTCGACCTGCTGAAGGCTGGGCGGTGCTGAGCGTCCACTAGGCACCGTCCACCACCGTTTCGGGTGGTTGAGCGTCCACTATGGACCGTGAGCCCTCGCGGCTCTCGGGGAGGGTGAACAGGTTGGGTCCCTCAGGCGGCTCCACGCCCAGGTGGGCGAAGGCGTCGGGAGTGGCGACGCGGCCCCGGGGCGTGCGGGCGAGGAACCCGATCTGCATGAGGTAGGGCTCGTAGACGTCCTCGAGCGTGTCGGTCTCCTCCCCCACCGCCACGGCGAGGGTGGAGAGCCCGACCGGGCCTCCGCGAAAGCGCCGCACAAGCGCATCCAGGATCGCCACATCGACCTTGTCGAGCCCGCGCTCGTCCACACGGAACACCTCCAGCGCTCGCCGGGCGACGGCATGGTCGATGACGCCCTCGGCGCGCACCTGGGCGTAGTCGCGCACCCGGCGTAGCAGGCGGTTGGCGATGCGGGGCGTGCCCCGGGAGCGACGGGCGATCTCCTGGGCGCCTCCGGCGTCGAGCTCGACTCGCAGGATGGCGGCCGAGCGGGTCACGATGCGCTCGAGGTCCGAGGCGGGGTAGAGGTCGAGCCGCTCGATCAGCTCGAAGCGGCTGCGCAAGGGCCCGGTGATGAGGCCCGCTCGGGTGGTCGCACCTATCAGAGTGAAGCGAGGCAGGTCGAGCCTGATCGTGTGCGCGCTGGGCCCTTTGCCGATGACGAGGTCGAGCTGGCCGTCCTCCATTGCCGGATAAAGGACTTCTTCGACCACCCGAGGCAGGCGATGGGTCTCGTCTACGAACAACACGTCGGAGTCCTCGAGGTTGGTGAGGATCGCAGCCAGGTCGCCGGCTCGTTCGAGGGCCGGCCCCGAGGTCTGGCGGAGGCCGGCGCCCATCTCCTGCGCCACGACGTGAGCAAGCGTCGTCTTGCCGAGGCCCGGGGGGCCGCACAGAAGCAAGTGCCCGACCGTCTCCGAGCGTCCCGCCGCGGCCTCGAGCACGATCGAGAGATGCTCCTTGAGATCAGACTGACCCACGAACTCTTCCAGAGTCCGAGGGCGCAGGGAGCTCTCGGCCTCGCGCTCCCCCACCTCGGGCTGGGGGAGAAGGACCTCCTCGCTCACGCCGGTTTCACCTGCTCGCTCACGCCGGTTTGACTGCTCGCTCACGCCGGTTTGACTGCTCGCTCACGCTCGGCGCCGTTCTTCAGCGAGAGCCCGGAGCGCGCTGCGGACCACCTCTTCGACGCCGTCGTCTGGGGCGGGCTCGAGCCCTGCCAGGACGGAGCGCACCTCGGCCGTGGAGTAGCCGAGGTTCTCGAGCGCCGAGCGCGCCCTGGCCAGGTGAGCGTGCTCGCCGTCTACGACGATCTCGAGGTCGGGCAGCGCGAGCTTCTCCTTGAGGTCCAGGACGATGCGGGCCGCGGTCTTCTTTCCGATTCCGGGAATGGCGCTGAGGCTCGCTATGTCACCGGTGGCCAGGATCCGGCGCAGCGCGTCGGGGGCGTGCGCCGAGCACACGGCCAGCGCCACCTTGGGACCGACCCCTGAGACCGTGACCAGGCCCTCGAACAATGATTGCTCGGCCTCCGTGGAAAAACCGTAGAGCATGAGGGCGTCCTCACGGACGTGGAGGTGGGTCCACAGGCGCGCCCTGCCCCCAGCTGGGGGCAGGGCCCGCAGCGTGGTAGCCGAGCAGCTCAGCCGGTAGCCGACCCCTCCCACCTGGAGAAAGCAGCCAGCCTCGTCGCGGCCCGCCACCTCTCCCTCCAGGAAACCAATCATCTCGCCTGCTCCGCTCGGGCGACCGCAGAGGCGAGACCGGAGCGGTTGAGGTGGCAGATGGCCAGCGCGCAGGCGTCGGCGGCGTCCGCCGGCTGCGGGACCGTGGGCAGCTTTAACAGCGCCGCAACCATGGTCTGGACCTGGGTCTTGGAGGCGCGGCCGACCCCGACCACCGATAGCTTGACCTCGAGCGGCGTGTAATGACAGGTCTCGAGCCCCGCCTCGGCGGCGCACAGCAGGGCCACCCCTGCGGCCTGGCCCACTGCCATGGCGGTGCGGACGTTGGCGTTGAAGAACAGACGCTCGATCACGAAGATGTCGGGCCGGTGCTCAACCAGCAGCGCCGCAATAGCGCGCCGTAGTTGCAGCAGCCGCTCGGCCGCCGGGGTCCCCGCGTGCGTGCGCACCGCCCCTGCGGCGACGGCCGTTAGTCCCGAGCCGCGCTTGTCGACTATCCCGTAGCCGGTGGTGGCTACGCCCGGGTCGATCCCGATGACCCTCATGAGCTGAGTCCTCCGCTTCTCGAACGCTTGTTCGATTGAAGCCTAGCCGAGGCTCAGGACACGGGCCCGTCTTTCACGGGGCCGGGGGGCCGGGGAGACGGCCAGGACGCCCTCCCAGGCGGTTTTATGGGACTCAGAGTGCCCTTTAGGGCACTCTCAGACGCTCAAAACGCGGGTGTGGCCCGGAATTGGTCAGGCGATGGCTGCCAGGACCTCGTCGGGGATGTCGAAGTTGGCGTAGACCTCCGAGACGTCGTCGAGCTCCTCGAGCGTGTCGATGAGGTGGAGCACACGCTTGGCGTCGGAGCCCTCGAGCGCGATCGTGGTCTTCGGCACCTGGGTGAGCTCGTCCGACTCGATCACCATGCCCTGCTCCTCGAGCGCCCTGCGCACCTCCCGGTAGGCCTCCGGAGGGGCCACTACCTCGATCGACTCCTCGGCGCCACGCACGTCTTCGGCCCCCGCATCGGCGGCGACCAGGAAGACGTCGTCCTCGGAGGCGGAGTCCTTGGACACGATCACGATGCCCTTGGGCTCGAACATCCACGACACCGCGCCTGGCTCGGCGAGCTTGCCGCCGGCTCCGTTGAACGCCCCCCTGACCTCCTGGGCGGCCCGGTTGCGGTTGCTCGTGAGGCATTGCACGAGGATCGCCACCCCGCCCGGGCCGTAGCCCTCGTAGGAGACCTCCTCGTAGGCCTGACCCTGGAGCTCGCCGGTCCCTCTCTTGATCGCGCGCTGGATGTTGTCGTTGGGGACCGAGCTCTCTTTGGCCTTCTGCACCGCGCTCTGGAGGGTGGGATTGGCGTCGAGGTTACCTCCGCCCTCTCGCGCCGCGACCTCGATGAAGCGCAGCAGCTTGCTCCACATCTTCGAACGCTGGGCGTCGGCGGCGCCCTTCTTGCGCTTGATCGTCGACCATTTCGAATGCCCGGACATCAGCCCTCCACCAGGGCGACGAAGAGCTCGTGGAGGCGGGGGTCGCCGGTTATCTCGGGGTGAAAGCTCGCCGCCAGCAGGTGGCCCTGGCGAACCAGGACAGGCTGCTCCTCCCACCGCGCAAGCACTTCGACGCTGTCTCCGACCCGCTCGACCACCGGCGCCCTAATGAACGCCGCCGTCAGAGGGGCGTCCAGGCCTTCCACGTCGAGGTCGGCTTCGAAGGAGTCGACCTGGCGCCCGTAGGCGTTGCGCCTCACCGCGATGTCCATGAGGTTCAGCCGGTGCGGGGCAAGCTCCGGCCCAGTGATCTCCTTCGCCATAAGGATCATGCCCGCGCAGGTGCCGAACAGCGGCATCCCAGAGTGCGCTCGCTCGATCGCCGGCTGCAGCAGGCCGAAGCGCTCCAGAAGCTTGCCGATGGTGGTCGACTCGCCGCCGGGGATGACCAGGGCGTCGACCGAACAGAGGTCATCCGGCGTCTTGACCGGAACAGGGGTGGCGCCGGCCTCATCGAGCGCCCGGGCATGCTCGCGCACATCGCCCTGCAGCGCCAGGACGCCGACCTTCACCATCCACGCACCGCAAGTCGCTCGGAGTCGGGCATCTGGGCCAGGTTGATGCCGACCATGGGCTCGCCCAGAGAGCGCGACGCCTTGGCGACGATGGCGGGGTCCTCGAAGTAGGTGGTTGCCTCGACGATCGCCCGGGCCCGGCGGGCCGGGTCCTCCGACTTGAAGATGCCGGAGCCGACGAAGACGCCCTCGGCCGCGAGCTGCATCATGAGCGCGGCGTCGGCGGGAGTGGCGATGCCCCCGGCGGTGAACAGCACCACCGGCAGCTTGCCCGTCTCGGCCACCTCCCTCACGAGCTCGTAGGGGGCCTGAAGGGCCTTGGCGGCGCTCATCAGTTCCTCGGGGCGCATACCGGCAAGCCGCTTGATCTCGGAGGTGATCGCCCGCATGTGGCGCACGGCCTCGACCACGTTTCCGGTGCCGGCCTCGCCCTTGGAGCGGATCATGGCGGCGCCCTCGCCAAGCCGGCGCAACGCCTCGCCCAGGTTGGTGGCACCGCAGACGAACGGGACCGTGAAGTCCCACTTGTTGATGTGGTGGGCCTCATCGGCCGGGGTGAGGACCTCGGACTCGTCCACGTAGTCGACGCCGAGGACCTGGAGCACCTGCGCTTCGGCGAAGTGGCCGATCCGGCACTTCGCCATGACCGGGATCGAGACCGCGTCGACGATGTCCGAGATCACGTCGGGGTCGGACATGCGGGCCACGCCCCCGGCGGCTCGGATGTCGGCGGGCACACGCTCGAGCGCCATTACCGCAACCGCGCCGGCGTCCTCGGCGATCACCGCTTGGTCCTTGGTGACGACGTCCATGATGACGCCGCCCTTGAGCATCTCGGCCAGGCCGCGCTTGATGCGCGCGCCCCCGGTGTCCCTGTTCATGGCATCGATTCTACGCCGCGGCCCGGGCCCGGTTGGGCCGGGGGGGAGGCCTTCCCTCTTGAGGACGGTGCGGGGTCAGCTCTTGACGCGGTCCGTTTCGTAGGCCCACATGGCGATTTCGACGCGGTTTCGGGCACCGAGTTTGGCCATGAGGCTGGCGAGGTGGGTCTTGGCGGTGCTGAGGCTGATGTGGAGTTCGTCGGCGATCTCGGCGTTGGTTCGACCGTGGGCCACCGTGACCAGGACCTCTTCTTCGCGGTCGGTCAGCGGTTCTATGGGCTGAGCCGGTGGCGTCCCCATGAGTGTGTCCGAGAATGTGGCGAGGAGTCGAGCTGTCACGCTCGGGGCGATGAGTGCGTCACCGTTGGCGGCGGCGTGGATCGCCTGGACCAGGAGTTCGGGTCCGGCGTCTTTGAGCAGGAAGCCCCGGGCGCCTGCCTTGAGGGCGCCGAGCACGTACTCGTCGAGGTCGAAGGTGGTGATGATCACGATGGCCAGTGGGTCATCGACGTCGGGTCCGGCGAGCTGTTGGGTGGCCTCGATACCGTCCATGTCCGGCATGCGGATGTCGAACAGGCACACGTCGGGGCGCAGTGCGCGGGCGAGGGCCACCGCTTCGCGGCCGTCGGCAGCCTCGCCGATCACCTCGATGCCGGGCTGGGCGTCGAGGATCATCCTGAGCCCGGTGCGGATGAGGTGCTGATCATCAGCGACGATCACGCGGATGGTCATGTGGGGGTGCCGTTTCTGGGCAGCACCGCAGTGATGGTCCATCCGCGGTCCGGGCTCGGTCCGGCCTCGAGGGTGCCGCCGAGGAGCTTGGCTCGCTCGGTCATACCCACGAGCCCGTAGCCCGACGACGAGCCGGCGCCGAACGGGCTGGGGTCGCCGTCGTCGCGAACGGTCAGGCGCACACAGTCGTCATCGCCGGCGACACAGACGTTGATGCGGGTTACGTGGCGTGCGTGGCGTACCGCATTCGTGATCGATTCCTGGGCCAGACGATAGATCGCGGCTTCGACCGATGGCGGGAGGTCATCGAGGTCACCGGACAGTTCCACATCGACACGGGGCCGGTCCCCGGCGCTGTGGGCTACCCGCTCGATGTCGGCCACGCCTCGTTGCGGGGCGAGGTCGGGCTCCTCGCCTTGGCGGAGGGCGCCAACCATGGTGCGCATCTCGGCGAGCGTGCGCGAAGCCTCCTCTTCGATGACTTCGAGGGCGTCCACGGCGGCGTTGGGGGAGGATGCGGCAAGGGTGCGCCCGGCCTGGGCCTGAATGGCGATGGCCGATACATGGTGAGCGACGGTGTCGTGCAGCTCGCGTGCTAACTGCTCGCGCTCGAGGAGCTTGACCTGATCCACCTCGCGGAGCCGGGAGTTGGCCCGGTAGCGCATCGAAGCGCCGAGCGCGGCAGAGAACAGGAAAAACGCGCTCCCGGTCACCGCTTGACCAACACCAGCGGAATTGACGGATTCGCTGAAGAAAATACCGACCAGGAAGATGATCGCCAATCCGATCGCCCCCTCACGACCGGCGCCCCAACGAAATAAGGAATAGGGGAGCAGGAGCACGTACGCGCTGGTGTACAGCACCGCCGATTCGTCGGCGCCGAAGAGCGTCGCGACGTCGGCCATGGTCTGGGCACCGAACGCGACGGCGACCACGACGAGAGGGTGCGTGCGCCGCCACAACAGCGTGAACACGGGCGCCACACCAAGGACGAACGCGACAGGTCGCCACGGCAGATCCTCGCGGAAGATCACTTCGAGAACCGCCACCGGCACCAGCGCGGCGACGAGCATCCAGTCCCGCCACACCCGCGCGGGCGGATGAGGAACTCTGGGTTCGGCCCAGAACGATCGGACGGCGTTTCTCACCACGACTCCAGCGTAGAGCGCCAGAGTGGAGGGGCGCATCGGCCGTAAGTACGGGCGACGCATCAGCCGAAAGGCCAGCTCACATCCGACCGCTCGGCCGATGTGTCGGCCGCTGAGTCTCGTCACGATGAGATTCATGGCTGTGACCGAGCCGATCGGTCTGCCACTGCGAGCCGACCCGAGCTGGTCACGGTCTCGAGGGGATCGCCGAGTCGAGGAGGAACAACGATGTCGCATGCTCTGTACCGATTGGGTCGATTCGCCGCCGGCCGCCCGTGGGTGGTCATTAGCGCATGGCTTGTCGTCTCTGTGCTCGTGATCGCAGCGTCTGGAGCCTTCGGTCGCGAACTCGAGGCCGAAGGCTCGGTGCCGGGGCTCGACTCTCAAGAAGCGGTCGACCTGCTGTCGGCCGCCCGGTCGGACGCGGCCGGACTGACTGCACAGGTGGTCATGACGCCGCTCGACGACAGCGCGACCTTCTTCGAGTCGGCCGACGCGCAGGCTGCTCTTTCCGAGGTCCAGGCTGGGGTCGCCGCCCTGCCCAATGTGTTGGGTACCAGCGATCCGGCTGGTGCGCTGGCCGCGGGGCCCGAGGCGGCCGCGACGAGTGGCTCGGTTTCGCCCGACGGTCGAATCGCCCTCATCCGCGTCCAGTATCCGCCGCTCGAAAAACTGAACCTGGGCGACCTGGAGAACCTCAAAGAGTTCGGTGTCGAGGCCCGAGAGGATTCGCCGCTGCAGATCGAAATGGGCGGCGACCTGTTCTCTTCGTTTGAGGAGGCTCCGACGGGCATTGGCGAGATGATTGGTTTGATCGCGGCGGTCATCATCCTGCTCCTGGCGTTTGGATCGCTCATTGCCATGGGCCTCCCGATCGGGATGGCTCTCTTCGGCCTCGCCCTCGGTATCAGCTCGATGTCGCTCATCACTTACCTGGTCGACATTCCCAGCTTTGCTCCTCAGATGGCCACCATGATCGGCCTCGGCGTGGGTATCGACTACGCCCTGTTCCTCGTCACCCGACACCGCGAGTTCTTGGCGCGCGGGATGACCATCGAAGAATCGGTCGGTCGCGCGGTTGCCACTGCCGGCCAGGCCGTGATCTTCGCAGGCGCCACCGTCGTCATCGCGATCCTCGGCCTGGCTGTCGCCGGCGTTCCGTTCATGACCGCGGCCGGCATCGCCACATCGGTCATTGTCCTGCTCATGGTGGTTGCATCCGTCACCCTGCTTCCCGCATTCCTTGGTCTTGCCGGGCACTGGATCAACCGCCTTGGACTTCGACGAAACAAAGCAGGGGACGGCCGCAAGGTGGCCTTGGGCTGGAAGGCTTGGGGTCGGCACGTGTCCAAGAACGCCTGGGCCTACGCCATCGGCGTCACCATCTTGCTTCTGGCACTGACGGCGCCGGTGCTGGGACTTCGTCTGGGGTCTCCCGACGACGGCACGCTGCCCGCTACCCGTACCGAGCGTCGGGCCTACGATCTCGTCGCCGAGGGCTTCGGTCCCGGCATCAACGGCCCCTTGGTCGTCGCCGTGGACATCTCTCAGGATCCGACCGTCGTCGAACCCCTACTCGAGGCCATCACGGCCGACGAGGGTATCGCCGCGGTTGCAAACCCTGAGTTGAACGCCGAAGCCGGCGTGGCGACGCTGGTTGCTTTCCCGACCACCGCACCTCAAGACGATGCCACTCTCGACACGATCACTCGTCTCCGGACGGAGGTTTTCCCGCCGGTGCTGGACGGCAGCCCGGCCCGGGCCCACGTTGGTGGCCAAACCGCGAGCTGGGCCGACATCGGCGACAAGGTCAACGACCGATTGCCGCTGTTCATCTCTGCGGTGATCTTGCTGTCGTTCCTGTTGCTGACCCTGGTGTTCCGATCGATTCTGGTACCGCTGAAG
>DASRPA010000029.1:0-12356 GCA_035646635.1 Actinomycetota bacterium
GCATCCCTGGCATCCGCCGCTCATGGCGATGAATAGGCTCCTGTCCCGGACGTCGACGATCGAGATCCGTCCACCGTGGGCAGCGATGGAACGGTTGACTTCCCGGTCCAGGAGTTCCTGAAGGACCGCGCGGATCTCGGCGTCAGTCCGCTCTCGCGTGCTTGCGTTGCGAGAAGCCTCGAGGATGGCCGGTACTCCCGTGAGCAGCTGCGTCCGTATACCCGTTCCGATCGCCGATTTCAGCCCGGACCACGATGTGCTCCGCTCCTTCCCGACGGTCACGACGTCGTCGGCGACGAGCACGTGGGCAACGCCGGGAAGCGCGAACAACCGCTCGGCGAGGGGCGACCCTGCGGCGCGTTCCCGGTCGTCGAAGAAGAAGGGGCCGCCGGGATGCACCGTCCGACTCACCGTGAACTTGCACGCGTCGGGGTCGGCGAGCGAAGTCTCTGCCCGGATCGTGATCGTCGGATCGACAGGGAGAACATCAGACATTTTCCACGACCTTGGCTGCGTCGAGCTCACCGAGGGCCCGCAGGTGCTCGAAGGAGTAGATCCCGGTGCTGTGGCCGTCGTTCCAGCTGAACCTGATGGCGTAGTTACCGACGCTGGAGATCTCGCGTGGGGTTATATCCGGTCGCACACTCTTCGGATCCAGGAGCGCCCGCCCGCTGGTCTCCTCGACGCAGACGGCACAGTGGCACGCCAGTCGGAGGTCCCGGACGTCGAAGTCGTCGCGGCGCCCATCCTGCCAGAGTACGGACAACGTCCGCGCATCTCGCCGGCGGAAGCCGACCGGGGTTGTCCGAGAGCCCGATGGCCGAACGGCGCTCTCCACCCAGGCCGGCTCGCCCTCCTTGGTTTCCCAAGTCCACACAAATGCCCTTAGCGCACTCGTCGGGAGACCCTCGAGCCCGCCCGCGAGTTCCACCGCGATCGCCCGGTAGGCTTGGGCTGCAACCGACTTCGGCTTGTCGACGACGATCGGACGCCCCTCGTCCCCGCCGGTGACGATGTCGGCGTCGAGGGGTATCGCACCGAGGAACGGGACCCCGAGCTCTCGGCTCATCTGCTCGCCGCCACCGCGGCGGAAGACATCCGTGTCCTTCCCGCAGTGCGGGCAAGTAAAAGTGCTCATGTTCTCGATGATGCCAAGGATGGGGACATGCAGCGTCTCGAACATCCGCAGCCCGCGACGGGCAATCTTGAGACTCACGTCCTGCGGCGTCGTTACGATGATCGCCCCCGATAGCGGGAAGCTCTGAGCCAGCGTCAACTGGGTGTCGCCCGTCCCCGGCGGGAGGTCGAGGATGAGGGCGTCCAACTTTCCCCATTGAACGGAGCCGATGAAGAAGCTCAGGTACTTGCCCACCATCGGTCCGCGCAGGATGGCGGGGTCGTCGTCTCCCCTGAGCATGCCCATGGATATTGTCTTCAGGCTGTGTCGTTCCGGAGGGATGAGCTTTCGATCCGGGGTCGCCTCTGGTTGCTGGCCGGTGGGGAGTCCCAGCATGCCGGGGATGCTCGGCCCGAAGACATCGGCGTCCATCAGCCCGATCCGGCCCCCGGCCTGTTGGAGTGCGAGCGCTAGATTGACGCTGACGGTGGACTTGCCCACGCCGCCCTTTCCGCTGCCCACCGCGATGAGGTGCCGGATCCCCTGCAGCTGCTCAGGAGGGGCGGACGGCTGAGGCGCGGCATCAGTCGCGTGGTCGAGGCCAGGGTGCGAGTCGGGGGTCTGCATGGCTTAGGCTCCTTTCTCTTTCCGGCCGCGCTCGGCAGGGGCCAGGCTTACACGACCAGCACCAGTTTAGCAAAGTATCTCTTGCTTAAGTTTCCAAACCCGGCGCATGCCCCCCGGGGGCCTATAGTTGTGAACATGGGAAGCGTTCTCTCCAGGGCGGTTGAGCCTGTACTTACGACCCTGAGCGCCTCGGCGCGGGAGGTGCTCCTCGCCCTCAAGAAGCGCGGCGAGGCCCGGGCCGACCAGATCGCCGAGGCCCTCGAGATCACGCCGAGCGGCGTCCGCCAGCATCTCAGCGGCCTCCGGGCGGGCGGGCTCGTCGCCTACCGCAAGATTCACGCCGGCCCCGGGCGACCCAAGTTCGCCTACCGGCTCACCGACTTGGCAGAGGACCTGTTCCCTAAGACCTACCACGAGCTCACGAACGAGCTCCTCGAGCACCTCGAGGAGGAAGACCCCGAGCTGCTCGTCCGCATCTTCGAGCGCCGCCGACAGCGACGCGTGGAGGCGGCTCGCAAGCGCCTGGCCGGCAAGACCTTCGACGAGAAGATTGCCGTGCTTACGAGCATCCTGGACGAGGACGGCTACCTCGCCGACTTCGAGAGGCGGCCCGACGGCACCTACCTCATAAGTGAGCACAACTGCGCAATCTGGGGGGTGGCGGTCCGGTACGGCCTGGCCTGCAGCACCGAGCTCGAGTTCCTACGGGAGGCTTTCCCCGAAGCCGAGATCGACCGCGTCGCCCACAAGATCGCGAGCGCCTACGTGTGCGCCTACGAGGTGCGACCTCGGCGGGACGATCCCGAAAAGTTCTAACCGCTTGACGGAAGGCCTGAAGGGCAACCCACGCCGGTCTCTCCCGACCCCATCCGCCCAAGTAGTGCGGGGCGTTCGGTCGGTCTCCGCCGCAACTGCAACCGCTACGCTGGCGTCACGGGACCGGAAGGGGCCCTTGTTGCCAAGCGGACGAGCTCCCGGTGCCACCGCAGCAGCATCTTCGGCGTCACGAGGAACGCTCCCAGCGAGCCCGTGGCAGACGTCGGGCCGCGGGACGCCGGGCTGGAGCCGTCGGAACAGACGTCGGAGCGGTGGGCTCGTCGCGCGCGGCGGTGTCACGCCGCATCGTCAAGGGCACCGAGAAAGAGCTCACCCAGCTGTTCTCCAAGGACCTCGGTGAGCTCACCCTGCTGGCGTGCTTCATCGACGGCATGGCCGTGGGCGACCACACGCTGGTGGTCGCCTTGGCCGTCGACGACAAGGGCGTGAAGCACCCGCTCGGGCCGTGGGAGGGAACGTCGACCGAGAACAAGGCGGTGTGCCGGGGCGCTGATCGCAAACCTCATCGACCACGGCCTCGACACCGAATCCGCCAAACTGTTCGTGATCGACGGCGGCAAGGCGGTGCGCGCCGCAATCAAGGACGCCTCGCTGAAGCTCGCCCTCATCCAGCGTTGCCGCATGCATTATGTAGAGGGGCGGATTATGTGGAGCGGGAGGGCAACGGGCCGCGTTGCGCCTGCTCACATCCGTATCACGAGCTGACGGACTTCACATAATCGGCACCTCCTGACTAGTCCAGGCTTTCCCTCCGGAGCGATCTGGAGAGAAGGCACCGATGGGGAAACCATCACGGGTCCGGGTGACCGGACCACTGGCGCGATACGCGTCGGGGTTCCGCCGGGAACTCGACCGACAGGGGTACAAGCATCTCGCCCCCCCCTAAAAAGGATTCCGCCCAGTATTGTGCTTGTTCCCCTTAACGGGCAAGCCGAACGCCGTTATGAAACCGGCGCGATCCGCTCCGGCCCCGCGTAGACGTTGAAACGGGCCCCCCGGAGGAATCCGATGAGCGACATGTCGAAGCGGCGCGCCACGTCTACGGCAAGACTAGAGGGTGCGGATACCGCACATACCATCGGGATGCCCGCGGTCAGGGCTTTCTGCATTATCTCGTAGCTGGAGCGGCCGCTCACCATGAGAATCCTGTTATCGAGCGGCAGTCGATCCTCTAGCAAGGCCCACCCAACTAGCTTGTCGACCGCGTTGTGACGCCCCACGTCCTCGCGCGAAGCAATGAGCTCGCCTTGGGAGGTAAACAAGCCCGCTGCGTGCAATCCGCCGGTGGATTCGAAGATGCCCTGTGCGCGCCGCAGCGCCTCAGGCAGCGAGGCCACGACTTCGGCCGCGACCTGGGGGCCGGGAGCCGGCGCCCTGCAGCCGCGCAAGTCGAGTGAATCCAAGGACGCCTTACCGCAAACACCGCATGCGCTGGAGGTGTAGAAGTGGCGTTCGAGCGAGCGCAGATCGGGAACGAGGCCCGTGCGCAGCTTGGCGTTCACGATGTTGAAGAGCTGGGCCTCGTCGAGGTCTCTGTCCACGCAATAGCTGATCCCGCTGATATCGGCCGCGGTGTGCACCAGACCCTCACCGAAGAGGAATCCCGCCGCGAGCTCGAAGTCCGATCCAGGCGTTCTCATCGTCACGGCCGCCGTCACTCGGCGTCCGGCCGCCAGCACCCGGATCTCCATGGGCTCTTCGGTCGCAACTTGGTCCGCCCGGGTGCGAACCCTACCGTCGCGCACCTCGTCGATGTTCACAGAGGTAGTGCTTGTGGCACGCCGCCCCTCTTGGGTGGTCTCCACCGACCTCATCGCGATCCCATGAGCGGCAGCCGGATTCGGGGGGGAGCTATCTTGAGCAACTCGGAAGCAATCGCATCGATCGCAAGGGCCGCCTCAGACAATGGATCGGTCACGATTATCGGGGCGCCCACGTCTCCTCCTTCGCGCAGGGCGGGCACGAGCGGCACTTGGCCCAGCAGAGGGACGCCGAGCTCGTGAGCCAGCAGCTTGCCCCCTCCCGAGCCGAAGATCTCGTAGCACTCGCCGTCGTTGCCGGTGAACCAGCTCATGTTCTCGATGACACCGGTGACGCTGAGCTTGACCTTGCGCGCCATATAGGCGGAGCGTTGGGCCACTCGCTGGGCTGCGACCTGAGGGGTCGTGACGACGATCACCTCCGATGCGGGCAGGAACTGGGACATCGACAACGCCACATCGCCGGTCCCGGGAGGCATGTCGATGATGGCGATATCTGGCGTCCCCCAGTAGACGTCGGTGACGAACTGGGTGAGAGCCTTGTGGAGCATGGGGCCGCGCCAAATGACGGGGTTGGCCTCGTCTGAGAAGAAGCCGATCGAGATCACCGAGACGCCGTGCGCCTTGGGCGGAAGGATCATGTCCTCCACGATCAGCGGCCGGTCTTCGACCCCCAGCATGCGAGGGATCGAGAAGCCGTAGACATCTGCGTCGATGATGATCGTGCGCTTGCCGCGCCCGGCCAGTGCGATGGCGAGGTTGGCGCTGACCGAGGACTTGCCGACTCCACCCTTGCCGGAGCCGACCGCGATGACACGGGTCGAGGTGAAGACGTCCTGCGGCGCAGAGGGCTCCGCACCCACCAGCCGCTGCTTGAGCACGGCCCGCTCCTGGTCGGTCATCGTCGTGAAGTCGATCAGCACCCTGTCGGCGCCGGCCTCGGTGAGCGCAGTGGAGATCGCATCGTTCAGCTCCCTGCGGCCCGGGTAGCCGGGCGCCGGCAGCGCCACCGAGACCTGCACCCGCCTGCGCTTGGCCACGACACCGCGCACCATCCCGAGCTCGACTAGGGAGCGCTCGAGCTGGGGATCGACGACACGCTCAAGGAGGGCGACCACCTCTGCCTCCGTGAGCGCGTTTCTCATCATGCATCGAGAGTAGCGGGTGGGCGTGGCTGCGTGGGCCACGTTCAGGTACTCGTTCGCGCGCCGCGCACTCTGGAGTACGCCGAATCCGTACCCTGACGGGCGTTGTGCGCGTTTGAGTACCGGGTTTCCTACATGTAGGTCGGAGCCAACTGCTCCTCGGTGGGCTCCGCTCAGCAGTACCACGGCTCAGTGAGGTAGGGGACGGAGATCGGGGGCCGCGGCTCGAGCTCGCGTTCAACGCCGGCGAGCGCGCAGACCCTCTGGAACAGGCTGCGGCGGTCCCCTTCCGTCTCGCCGACTACTGCTTGCACTTGCTCGCAGAGTTCGTCGACCTCGGGGTCCGGATGCTTCCACGGATATACCAGCCGCTGATCGTCGAAAGGTCCCACCAGATCGCGGACCTCGGGCACCTCCAACAGGCGGGAGCCGCGCACGATCAGCAACCGGATGGCAAGCTGCACCGGCGAAATGTTGTCGACGAGGCCCAGGTCGCGCACAACCTCGAGAAGATCTCGATAACCCGCCATCGAGATCCACGGAGTGAACGCAACGAAGGTGGGATTGAGAACGAGGCCGAGCTCCTCGAGAAGGGCCACGGCCGCAATGAAGTCGGCGCGTGTGTGGCCCTTGTCCAAGAGCCCGAGGACGCGATCCTCGACGCTTTCCACCGCCGAGGTGACGAACAGGCAACCGGTGGCGGCGAGCACTTCGACACGCTTCCTGTGTTTCAGGAGATGCTCGACTTTGATCGTCACGTCGTATGTCAGCTCTGGCCAACGGTTGTGCAGCTCTGTGACGATTGCCTCTGCATGGCCCGGCGCGTTGAAGAAGTCGGGGTCCCCGAAAGTGATATGCGCGGCCCCCTTTGCCACTTGCTGATCGATATCCGAAAGGACGACATCGCGCTGCACAACTCGAAAGGTGCCGTTGTAGACGGGGACGATAGGGCAGTGGCGGCAGAGATGCTTGCACCCGCGGCTCCCCTCCGTATAGCCGGTAAGAACCTCTTGGCCTTTTGTGCTCACGCGCGCGTAAAGGTCGAGCGGCGGAAGCGAGGAGCGGTCGGGTGTGACGAAACGCTGGCGGGCGAGGGAGGTGACCGGCTGCGGCTTCTCGGCCGGCTCGTCCACGATGTCTGCTATGCCCTGCTCGAACTCGCCGCCGATGATCACGTCCGCGCCGAGCGAGCGGAGATAGCGCTCGTTGACGGGAGCGTAGAGGCCGTAGCAACAGATACGCACGCGCGGATTGATAGCGCGCACACGCTCGATGAGGGGAACGGCGAGCCTGGTGGCGGTGTGCATCGGAACGTGGAAGCAGACTAGGTCTGCCGACGCCGCAGCACCTTCGTCGAAGGGTTCAACCGCGACGTCGTTGCACGAGACCCGAGCTCCTCGCTCCCGCAGCCATGCGGCCGGACTGGCGAGACCGAAAGGCTGGCGACCCAGCTCGTAGGTGGAGACCAGCAGAACCTTCATCGGTGCTTGCTCAACTCCCTGCGCGCCACTGCCATCTCGTGAACCTCATCGGGGCCGTCGAGAATGCGCAAACTGCGTGCATGGGCGTACATCGCAGCAAGAGGAAAGTCGTCCGATAATCCCCCGCCTCCGTGAACTTGGATGGCCCGGTCCACGACTCCGGCGGCGACGCGCGGGACGGCCGCCTTGATCGCCGAGATCTCGGTGCGGGCGCTCTTCTGGCCCTCGTTGTCGATCAGCCACGCGGTCTTCAACACCAGCAGACGGGCCTGCTCGATTTCGATGCGAGAGCGAGCAATTGCCTCTTCTACCCGTCCCTGCTCGGCCAGCGGTTTGCCAAACGCCACTCTTTGCAGGGCCCGGCGGCACATGAGCTCGAGCGCGCGCTCGGCCAGCCCCAGCGCGCGCATGCAGTGATGAATGCGCCCCGGACCAAGCCTGCTCTGTGCGATGGCGAAGCCTTGGCCCTCCTCTCCCAGAAGCGAGTCGTGGGGAACCCTGACATCGTCGAACGTGATTTCTCCGTGCCCGCCTGCATCGTCGTAGCCGAACACCGGAAGGGTGCGCTCAATGGATATCCCAGGGCTGTCGAGAGGGAGGAGCACCAGGCTGTGACGATGATGACGGTCGGCATCCGGCCGGCTCACCCCCATGAACAGCGCGACCCTGCAGTTTTCGTGAGCCGCTCCGGTCGCCCACCACTTGCGACCGTTGACAATGAGATGCGCGCCGTCGCCCGCGATCGTGGCCTGAAGGTTCGTCGGGTCGGAGCTCGCTACCTCAGGCTCCGTCATGCAGAAGCAGGAGCGGATCTCTCCTGAGAGCAGCGGCTGCAGCCAGCGTTCCTGCTGTTCCTCGGTGCCGAAAGCAGTGAGAATCTCCATGTTGCCGGTGTCGGGGGCGGAGCAATTCAAGGCTTCGGGGGCCAAAGGGCTGCGCCCGCTGAGCTCGGCAAGCGGGGCGTAGTCGAGGTTCGTGAGGCCGGGCCCAAATCGTTCGTCCGGCATGAACAGATTCCACAGCCCCCGGCTCTGCGCTTCTTTCTTCAGCTCCTCCAGCACAGGCGCGTGCAGATGTGGGTTGCCCGAACGGCGCAGCTCCTCTTGATAGCGCGCCTCCGAGGGGTAAACGCTCTCGTCCAGGAGAGCTTGGAGGCGCTCGTAAAGGGCCCGCGCATGGGTACTGGGGGACAAATCCATCGGGGCCTAGTGTCCCAGGGCTTCGAGCCCCAGCGCGACCAGGGCCGGTACGCGTTCGCCGGCGCTCTCGAAGCCCTCGCCTCGGGTCATGCCCTGCGAATGGCGTTGGGCGATGCCCTCGAAGATTACGGCGAGCTTGAAGAAGCCGAAGGCGTAGTAGAAGGCGATGTCGTCCAGGCTGCGGCCACATGCTTCGCCGTAGAGCCCGGCCGCTTCAGAGCGCGTCGGCCATCCCCGAGGTGCCGGGGCCCTGATTCCTTCCAGGGCCGCCCGAGCTGCGGGGGGGTCCGAGGCCTCGGGCCAGTAGGCGAGCGCCACGCCCAGGTCCGACAGCGGGTCGCCAATGGTCGACATCTCCCAGTCGACGATGGCCGCAATTCGCGGCTCCGAGTCGTCCAGGATGACATTGTCGAGCCGGTAGTCGCCGTGCACGATCCCGGGCTCGCCCGATTCGGGCAGCGCTCGAGACAGCCGACGATGGAGCTCATGCAGCTCGGGCAACGGCCTCGTCTCGGAGGCCTCCCACTGCCGTAGCCAGCGGCGCAGCTGGCGCTCCATGAAGCCGTCGGGGCGGCCCCAGTCTTCGAGCCCGGCAGAACGCCAGTCGAGTGCGTGTAGCTCTGCAAGCTGCTCCATCAAGCGGCGGGCGATGAGGGACTTGTCCTCGTCTCGGGCCGCGAAGCCCGGCGGCCATTCAGACCTCACGACATGGCCCGCGACATGCTCCATGACGAAGAAAGGCGCGCCGATCACCGACTCGTCACGGCACAGCGCGAGCGGGCGGGGAACCGGGACCGCGGATTCAGTCAGTGCGGTGAGGATGCGGTGCTCGCGCCCCATGTCGTGGGCGGTAGCCAGGACGTGGCCGAGTGGGGGCCGGCGCAGCACCACTTTCTGTGGCGGCGATGTCACCAGGTAGGTGAGATTGGACTTGCCTCCGGAGAACGCCTCCAGGCGGGCGCCGCGCCACGAGTCGTCGCCGAGCGCAGTCGCAAGAAAGGCACCCACCGCCGCTGCGGGGGCACCCACCGTACTCACCTGTTCTAGATCCTCACCCAAGTTCCCCCACTCTTCACCCATTTTCACCCACATGGGGGGTCAGAATCCCCCGTTCGGGGGTTTCATCTATGGCCCAAGTTGGCTATTTTTGCCATATGCGGCCCATAACGGACCTTGTCTACATCGTCATGGTGGCGTTTGCCGCGGCCGGCGCGGCCGAGATCGTCGGGCTACGCTTGCACAGCTCCGCTCGACGAATGCTCAGGTGGCGCTCGTTACTCGACGATCTGGAACCAGACGGTCTTTCCTTCGTCCCATCTCTCGACACCCCAGTCATCGGAGATGCCCTCGACCAGAGCCAGCCCGCGGCCCCCTTCAGCAGAAAGGCTCGCTCGACGAGGCGCCAAGGGCGCAACGTCGTGGTCGCTAACCTGCACCCGGACGCCCGTCGGGAGCTTTCTGATCTCGACGCGAATGTCGGTGTTGGCGTGGAGCACGGAGTTGGTGACGAGCTCGTTCGCGAGCAGAACCGTGACCTCGACCAGCTCCATGCACTTCCATGAAGTGAGCGCCCGCTCCACAAAGCGACGCGCCCGCTCGGCGCTCGATGCCTCCGCGGCGAGCTCGATTTTGACTCGGTCCGAGGTGGACTCGTCACCACTCATAGAAAGCGTTCCCTAGCTCGCGGCGGCGGCGTCCTCTCCGGCAAACGCCCTGTGACGGGAACCATGCCCGCAGCCAGGGTGGGCCAAACTGGAACTGGGCCGGGTCAGCCCTCGATGCTCGACATCACATGCTTGATGCGCGTGTAGTCCTCCAAGCCGTACATCGAGAGGTCCTTGCCGTGGCCCGAGTGCTTGAAGCCACCGTGGGGCATCTCGGCGACCAGAGGAATGTGACAGTTGATCCACACACAGCCGAAGTCGAGGCCCTTCGCCATCCTCATGGCGCGGCCGTGATCGCGCGTCCACACGCTGGAGGCAAGGCCGTACTCGACGCCGTTGGCCCACGCCAGTGCCTTCTCTTCATCGTCGAAGCGCTGCACGGTGATCACCGGTCCGAAGACCTCGTTCTGAATCATCTCGTCGTCCTGGGTGAGCCCCGAGACCACTGTCGCCTCGTAGAAGTAGCCGCCACCGTTCTGGATCCGGTGCCCGCCGGTTACTACTTCGGCGTTCGAAGGCGCGCGCTCTAGAAAGCCTTCGACCCGCTGGAGCTGGTTGGCGTTGTTCAGGGGGCCGTAGAAGGTATCGGGGTCGGCGGGATCGCCGGTCTTCATGCCCTTGGCCTGAGTGGTGAGCGAGGACATGAAGTCGTCGTAGACCTTGGGGCCTGCAAGCACGCGCGTCGCCGCGGTGCAGTCCTGGCCGGCGTTGAAGTAACCGGCTATGGCGATGGCTTCGGCGGCGGCATCGAGGTCGGCATCGTCGAAGACGATCACCGGGGCCTTGCCTCCGAGCTCGAGATGCACCCTCTTGAGGTCCGTCGCGGCCGCTTTGGCGACCTCCATGCCGGCCCGGACGCTCCCGGTGATCGAGGCCATGTCGGGGATGTCGTGGGACACCAGCGCGGCCCCCGTTGAGCGGTCGCCGCAGACGACGTTGAACACGCCTGCGGGCAGGAACTCGGACATGATCTCGGCCATCTTCAGAGTCGAGACCGGAGTCGTGTCGGACGGCTTGAGCACTACGGTGTTTCCGGCCGCAATCGCCGGCGCCCATTTCCACACGGCCATCATCATGGGGTAGTTCCACGGCGTGACCTGAGCACACACGCCCACGGGCTCCCGGCGGACCATCGAGGTGAAGCCGGCCATGTACTCGCCCGAGGACTTGCCCTCGAGACAGCGGGCTGCGCCGGCAAAGAAACGAATCTGGTCCACCATCGGCGGGATCTCTTCATCGGTCGTGAGCCCTATGGGCTTTCCGGTGTTCTCGGACTCGAGCTTGACGAGCTCCTCGGCACGGTTCTCGATGGCGTCCGCAATGCGGATGAGGGCGAGGCTGCGCTCGGACGGGGTCACTTGCCCCCACTCGTCGAAGGCTCGCCGGGCGGCCTGGCAGGCGGCGTCGATGTCCGGGTTCGTCGACACCGGGGCGGTCGCGAACTCCTGCCCGGTGGCGGGATTGATCAACGGGGCGGCCTGCCCCTCAGCTGCGTCCCGGTAGTCCCCATCGATGAAGTTCTTGAGCTCAACAGACATCGCAATCATCCCTCTCTACACGCGATCCTCCAGCGGATCGCTTGCCCTTGTGAAAGGCCCCATACGGAATGGCGAGCCTATTACGACCGATGCTCGCGAATGTGTTGTAAAGTGTACCTCCAGCAACTGTGGAGGTGTACCAAATGGAAGTGGGCGTGCGTAGACTGCGGGACGAGCTCCGACACTGGCTCGAGGTTGCACAGAGCGGCGACGGGGTCGTAGTCACCGATCGAGGTAAGCCGATCGCACGCCTGACGAGAGTGTCGTCCCGGGAACCGCTCGAGCGACTTATCTCCGCCGGGGTCGTCACCCGCGCCGAACAACCGAGAAGGACGGACCGGGAACATCGCCGAGTGAAGAGCAAAGGTCCGGTCTCGGAGCTTGTGAGCGAACAGCGTAGGTGATCGTCTACTTCGAGACCTCTGCCCTCGTGAAGCTGGTGATTGCGGAGCAGGGCTCTGAGGACGCCGGCGCGCTGTGGGATGCGGCCGACGGCACCATGACCAGCAGGCTGTCCTACGCCGAGGCGCGCGCCGCCCTCGCGGCCGCTCGGCGGTCGGGCCGCCTCTCCACGCCGCGACTGGTGGATGCCAAAGAGGCCCTCAAGGCTCGCTTTCGAGAGATCGATGTGGTGGAGGTCACCTCGGGCATCGTGAGATCCGCCGGCGACCTGGCCGAACAGCATGCGCTCAGGGGATACGACGCGGTCCACCTCGCCTCAGTCCTCGCCATTGACTCACCAGATCTCGTGCTCGCCACCTGGGATCGTGAGCTGGCCGCCTCCGGCGGGGCATCCGGGGTCGCCTTCGCAGGCATCCGGCCCGAGTAGACGGATACCTTGCTGCGCCTCGATTAGGTGGACGAGGGTGGCAAGCTCGGCGGGTGAGAACGCGCTACATCATCGCAGGGGTGGTCGCCGTCGTGGTGGGAGTGGGCGCCGCCGTGGCCGCTCCCAGCTCCATCCGCCCCCCTGCGGCCAGCCCGCCCC
>DASRPA010000030.1:0-2511 GCA_035646635.1 Actinomycetota bacterium
AAAAAGGTGCTCGAGCTCTCCCTCCGGGAGGCCCTGCAGCTCGGACATAACTACATCGGCACCGAGCACATCCTGTTGGGGCTCATCCGTGAAGGCGAGGGCGTGGCGGCTCAGGTGCTCGTCAAGCTGGGCGCCGATCTCGGCCGGGTACGCCAGCAGGTCATCCAATTGCTGTCGGGATACAGCGGCTCCAAGGACCCGGCGACCACCGGTGGTGGCACCGAGACTCCTCAGGGCTCCCTGGTGCTTGACCAGTTCGGCCGTAACCTTACTCAGCTCGCCCGGGAGAACAAGCTTGACCCGGTAGTTGGGCGCGAGAACGAGATCGAGCGCGTCATGCAGGTACTTTCTCGCCGCACCAAGAACAACCCGGTGCTGATTGGCGAGCCGGGGGTTGGCAAGACCGCGGTCGTCGAGGGACTGGCGCAGAAGATCGTCCGCGGGGAGGTGCCCGAGACGCTCACCGGTCGCCAGCTCTACACCCTGGATCTCGGCGCGCTGGTGGCGGGCTCCCGCTACCGAGGCGACTTCGAGGAACGGCTCAAGAAGGTCCTCAAGGAGATCAAGACGCGCGGGGACATCATCCTGTTCATCGACGAGCTCCACACGCTTGTGGGAGCGGGCGCCGCCGAAGGCGCCATCGACGCCGCCAGCATCCTCAAGCCGATGCTGGCCCGCGGCGAACTCCAGACGATTGGGGCCACGACCCTCGACGAGTACCGCAAGCACCTCGAGAAGGACGCGGCCCTCGAGCGGCGCTTCCAGCCGATCAAGGTGCCCGAGCCGACCGTGGCGCAGACCATCGACATCCTCAAAGGCTTGAGGGACCGCTACGAAGCGCATCACCGGGTGCACATGACCGACCGCGCCCTCGTGGCTGCCGCCAACCTGGCCGACCGCTACATCTCCGACCGCTTCCTTCCCGACAAGGCGATCGACCTCATAGACGAGGCCGGCTCCCGCCTCAGGATCCGCAGAATGAGCGCGCCGCCCGACTATCGCGAGCTCGAAGAGAAGATCGCCTCGGTCCGCAGCCAGAAGGAGCAGGCCATAGAGGAGCAGGACTTCGAGCGAGCCGCTCGCTCGCGCGACGAGGAGAAGACGCTCATGGAAGAGCGTTCCCAGCGCGAGACCGAGTGGCGCTCCGAAGAGGGCCAAGCCCTGGCAGAGGTAGATGAAGAGGAGATCGCCGAGGTTCTGTCCTCCTGGACCGGGATTCCCGTGACCTCATTGACCGAAGAGGAGACGGCTAAGCTCCTGCGCATGGAGGAGGAGCTGCACAAGCGCATCGTCGGCCAGCACGACGCCATCGAAGCGGTGTCGCGCTCGATCAGGCGCACGCGAGCCGGGCTCAAGGACCCCAAGCGTCCGGCCGGCTCGTTCATCTTCCTCGGACCTTCGGGTGTGGGAAAGACCGAGAGCGCCAAGGCGCTGGCCGAGTTCATGTTCGGCGACGAGTCCGCGCTCATCCAGCTCGACATGTCCGAGTACATGGAGAAGCACACCGTCAGCCGGCTGGTGGGTTCGCCTCCGGGATACGTCGGCTACGAGGAGGGAGGCCAGCTCACCGAAGCAGTGCGCCGGCGCCCCTACTCGGTTGTGCTGCTCGACGAGATCGAGAAGGCGCATCCGGATGTCTTCAACACCCTGTTGCAGATCCTCGAAGACGGGCGGCTAACCGACGCCCAGGGCAAGACCGTGGACTTCAAGAACACGGTCATCATCATGACCTCCAACCTCGGGACCCAGAATCTTCGCAAGCCTGTGCTCGGCTTCGGGCAGGGGGCCGCGGATCTCACCTACGACAAGATGAGGCAGAGAGTCGAGGAGGAGCTCAAGCGCAACTTCCGTCCCGAGTTCCTCAACCGCATCGACGAGGTCATCGTCTTCCACGAGCTGTCTCGAGCCGAGGTCAAGTCGATCGTCGACCTCTTGATCGTGCGCATCGAGAACCAGCTCCGCAGCCAGGACGTCGACATCGAGCTGACCGAGGCGGCCAAGGACTACCTGGCCCGCACCGGTTACGACCCGACCCTCGGCGCCCGGCCCTTGCGACGAGCGATCCAGCGGCACATCGAGGATCCGATCTCGGAGAAGATCCTGTGGAAGGAGTACGAGGCCGGAGAGACCATCATGGTGGACCTCGAGAGCGACGACGACGGCGAGCGGATCACCTTCAAGAAGGGCGAGCGTTCGCCCGACCATCCCCCCGTCGAGCTGGCTGGCGCCGTAACCGACGGCGACGGCGAAGGCCTGAGCGGGCAGTAACCAAACACACATAAAGGCGGACGGGCCCGGCGCAAGCCGGGCCTTTTCGCGTCGGCTGCCCGGCCCCCCACGGCTCCGCCCCGGACGACTCCGGTACTCAGACGCGCTCAACGCGCTCCTGAGTCCCGATTCCGCACCCCAGAGCGCGCGGCGCGCGATCGACTCCGGTTTGTGATTCACGTCTTTGGCCCAACCCGCTTGTCGCTCCGACCCCGGTTCGCTACTGTCTGTGAGGGTATAGGC
>DASRPA010000031.1:0-21993 GCA_035646635.1 Actinomycetota bacterium
GCATCAGCTTGTAGCCGAGACCTCTAAGTAGATGAGGTCGAATGACCTCCTCCAGACGACCGAGACTCGAAGCCCTCACGTAGATGATCCACCTACGCTTGTTGCTTCGAACGGTCGTCACCAGACCGTACTTTTCCTTCAGATACCGCAGTGATCACTAGTATGACCTTCCTTCCGCTCTGGTAGAAGCGAAAGTACCAATCGATAAACAGTGTGATCGCTGCGTAAAGGAAAAGTTCGTCAACGAACTCGAACTTCCCTCGGCGTTATCCATCACCTCTCACCTCGGCTTTCACCTTAGTGACTAGGTGTGACAGGACTTTCGCCGATACAGCTGGTTTAGTCACGGGGATTACTCCCCTGGGGGCCAATTTTACTTAGCCATGCAGCACCTGTGCTAGCCCCTTGCGGACACGGGCTTTCACCCGCTTTAACTAGCATGTCAAGCCTAGGTAAGGTTCTTCGCGTTGCATCGAATTAAGCCACATGCTCCGCCGCTTGTGCGGGCCCCCGTCAATTCCTTTGAGTTTTAGCCTTGCGGCCGTACTCCCCAGGCGGGGTGCTTAATGCGTTAGCTTCGGCACGGAAAGGGTTGAAGGCCTCCCCACACCTAGCACCCAACGTTTACGGCTGGGACTACCAGGGTATCTACACATCTGTTACTTTCCCCCGCTTTCCGGTTTGGTCGGCGAGGTACGAACCCCGGAAAGCTTGCGCCTTCCTTGGCGGATCACCATTTCTGGTGACCTCTCACTGTTACCAGTGAGGTCGGACTATGTCATCACCCGACTGACGGTCGGGGCCAGCGTATAGTCTCTACGGGGTTCGGGTTCGGCGAGGAACAACCTTGTAAACAAACTGGGGAAGTAGGTGCTCATCCACGGCACTGCGCAAGCGTTCTACGCTTTGTGCCTTGACGTAGATAATCCAACTTCCTCGGTTCTTCCTCAGAGAAATCGCCAGTCCAAAGCTTTCTTCCAGCACGGTACCCAAGTGGCATACCTCTTCATGACTGAAGCAATGTGTTTGAAACGTGACTCCTGCGTAATCCGCAGAACCGTCATCCATCAACCACACCGCCAAGGCCAACGGCGACAATGCATCGCCTACGTCGGCCGGTACACACTTGCGACCAGTCTCATAGAAACGGTCGTGCCACAGAGTAAAAACTGGATTCGTGCGTGAGGCAAATTGAACACAGGGAAAACCTCTCCCATTCAGGCGCTGTTCGAAGCAATGCAGAGGCATGGAAACGAAGTTTCCAAACACTCTGTGCTTGAACTCAGCCAGTGATCGATGAGCCAACGCATGTTTAACGTGGAGTCGATGATAGCGACCGTGCTTAGCTAAGCAACCGTCGCCCAAAAGCGTCCCCACCAAAACTGCTTCTTGAATCTCAGAAAGCTTTGTAACCGATCCCGAACTTCCCTCGGCGTTATCCATCACCTCAGCCTAGGGCCGAGGTGTGACAGGACGTTCGCCGATATAGCTAGTTTAAGCAACAACCTTACGGTTGAAGAGGACAAGATCACTCATCCTGTTCGCTCCCCCAGCTTTCGCGCCTCAGCGTCAGAACAGCCCCAGAGAGCCGCCTTCGCCACCGGTGTTCCTCCTGATATCTGCGCATTTCACCGCTACACCAGGAATTCCACTCTCCCCTAGCTGCCTCTAGCTGTCCCGTATCGAATGGCCTCTCAGAGTTGAGCTCCGAGCTTTCACATCCGACGTGGACAGCCGCCTACGCGCGCTTTACGCCCAATAAATCCGGACAACGCTCGGTCCCTACGTGTTACCGCGGCTGCTGGCACGTAGTTGGCCGGACCTTCTTCTGCGGGTACCGTCACTTTCGCTTCGTCCCCGCTGAAAGAGGTTTACAACCCGAAGGCCGTCATCCCTCACGCGGCGTCGCTGCATCAGGCTTTCGCCCATTGTGCAAGATTCCCTACTGCTGCCTCCCGTAGGAGTCTGGGCCGTGTCTCAGTCCCAGTGTGGCTGGTCACGCTCTCACGCCAGCTACCCGTCATCGCCTTGGTAGGCCATTACCCCACCAACAAGCTGATAGGACGCGGGCCGGTCCCAGACCGCCGGAGCTTTTGCCCTGCCCGCCATGCGGTAAGCAGGGGTTATCAGGCATTAGCAACGGTTTCCCGTTGTTGTTCCTGTGTCTGGGGTGCGTTACCCACGTGTTACTCACCCGTTCGCCGGTTTCAGCCTCGATGGTTGCCCATCTTGGTTTCGTCCCTCGACTTGCATGTATTAAGCACGCCGCCAGCGTTCGTCCTGAGCCAGGATCAAACTCTCCATAGAGAATTGAACCCGGAGAACGCTTGAACCTCGAAGGTTCAGACGTAATTTCCGAATTTATTTCATTGGTACGTCCGTCAAAGGCACTCACAAGCCCACTTAAGTAGATTAAGTAGCGCTCGCTCGTCCTTGACGTGGGTCCACTGATCTCCGATCAACCCACACATACGACGATCGCCTAGACGACCGTCTGCGAGTTTCTCGGCAGGCACACTATTCAGCTCTCAAGGAGCGACTTCTCCCCCCGACAAGCAAAACGCCGGGCCAAGAGGCACCGGCGAGTCATCGAGCTACCTGTCCAAATCCTCAGGTGCCTATGGATAACTCCCTTGTCCTCTCGGGGGAACCTCGCTTCGATGGCATCTCGGTGAGGCTCCCATTCCAACGTTCTTGCCGTGGGGCACAGATAAATGTACCAGCATCGGCGGCGGGGGTCAAACCCTTCTCGAAGGTAAATGGCCTCAGCGCAGGCGCACGAAGCGGCGCTTTCCCACCTGCAGGAGCGCCCCGCCTGCCTTTGCGGCCGGTACCTCCTCGGCCCCCACCGTCTTGCCGTCGAGCCTAACCCCGCCCTGAGCGATCAGCCGGCGGGCCTCCGCGCGCGACGATGCAAGGCCCAGAAGCGCCAGGGCGCGGGACAAATCGACGAGGTCCCCCTTGACGGCGCCGGGAGGGATGTCGGCCTGCGCCACCTCTTCGGGTGACTCATGGAGCTTGAACTGCCGGTCGAAGGCGGCCTCGGCCCCCGTCGCAGCCTCCCTTCCCGCGTAGAGCTCGACCACCGCACGCGCCACCCGCCGTTTCGCCGCGGCTGCCGGGGGACCGCCGGCGGCCGCGGCGTCGCCCAGCTGCTCGACCTCCTGGGCAGCGAGCTCCGCCGCCAGCGAGGCGTACTGCCGCACGAGATGGTCGGGGATGCTCATGAGCTTTCCGAACATCTCTTCGGGCCGCTCCCTGATGCCGACGTAGTTGCCGAGCGACTGCGACATCTTGGCGGAGCCGTCAAGGCCCACCAGCAGCGGCATGGTAAGCGCAATCTGCGGCTCCTGCCCGTAGGCCTTCTGCAGGTCGCGCGCCATCAACAGATTGAAGAGCTGGTCGGTGCCGCCGAGCTCGACATCGGCTTCGATCGCCACCGAGTCGTAGCCCTGCAACAACGGATACATGAACTCGATAATGGAGATCGGCCGGTTGGCCTTGAAACGAGCTGAGAAATCCTCTCGCTCGAGCATCTGGGCGACGGTGGCGCTGGAGGTCAGCTTCAGTACGTCGCCCAGGTCCAGGCCCTCGAGCCACTCGGAGTTGCCGCGCACCTCGAGGTTGTCCTCCGAGAGGATGTCGAGCAGCTGGGCAACGCACGCCTCGGCGTTGGCCGACACCTGCTCCACCGACAGCTGGGGCCGAGTCTCGGACTTTCCCGAGGGATCGCCGATGCGCGCCGTGAAATCGCCCATGATGAGTACCGCGGTGTGGCCCTCGTCCTGGAAGCGCCGCAGCATGCGCAGCGGCACGGCCCATCCCAGCGTGATCTCCCGTGCGGTGGGATCGACTCCGAGCTTCACCCGCAGGCGTCGGCCCCCCTCGATCCGGGCCTGGAGGTCATGCGCGGGTATGACGTGCTCGGCGTTGCCGATCAGGCGCTCGTAGGCGGTACTCATAGGGCGCGAATGGTATTCCACGCCCGAAACGGGCGGCACCGGTAAACTAGCTTGTTCCATGCCCACTTCCCACACTCGAACCGCAGCAGCTCTGTGCATAGGCGCAGCGCTCCTTATGGCGTCGTGCGCCCAGCTGACCGACCTCCCTAGGCTCCGAAAGGCGGATCTCGCTTACCAGCCCGCCGAGTCCTCCCGCATCTTTTCTTCCGACGGCACGCTTCTGACCGACCTCCACGGAGTCGAGAACCGGACCGTGATATCGAGACTCAAGACGATCCCCCGTGATATGCGGCGGGCGATAATCGCCATCGAAGACGAGCGCTTCTTCCAGCACGACGGCGTCGACATCAAAGCGATCCTCAGGGCCGCCGTGGCCAACCTCCGCTCCGGGCGCGTCGAGGAGGGCGGATCGACCATCACCCAGCAGTACGTGAAGAACGTCATCATCTCTCCCGGAGACATCGCCGCCCGCACCTTTGACAGAAAGATCCAGGAGGCTGCTTTGGCACGGCAGCTCGAAGCCCGTCTTTCCAAGCAGGAGATCCTGAGGCGCTACCTCAACAGCGTCTATTTCGGCAACGGCGCCTATGGCGTCCAGGCCGCAGCCGGGGCCTACTTCGGAGTGGACGCAACCCAGCTCACGCTTCGTCAATCGGCCCTGTTGGCCGCGTTGGTGCGCTCGCCCGAGACCTACAGCCCCCTCAACAATCCGCGCGCCGCCAAGGCGAGGCGCAATCTGGTGTTGACAAAGATGGCCGAGCTCGGCTGGGCCGCGCCCGGCAAGGTCCAGAAGGCGAAGAGCAAGAAGCTGGGACTCAATGCCGCCCCCGACCGCAAGCGCTACCCGGCCCCCTATTTCGTCGACTACGTCCAGCGCCTCATCACCTTCGACCCTCGTTTCGACGACATGGGAAAGACCTGGAGGAAGAGGCAGCAGGCACTTTTCACCGGGGGCTTGCGCATCTACACGACCGTGGACTTGGAGGAGCAGAGGACCGCCGACAAGGCAGTCTCGTCCGTGCTCACGGAACACAGCGACCCGTACGCCTCTCTGGTCTCGATCGAGCCCAAGACGGGCGAGGTCAAAGCCATGGTGGGGGGCCGGGACTTCTTCTCGGAGAAGAAGAGGGACCGCTTCGCCAAGCTCAACCTCGCGATCCAGGCCGAGCCTCACCTCGGCCGAGTGCAGGATTGCGGCGCCGAGAAACTCGAGCATCGGGCCCCCGGCTGCGGGCGCCAGGCCGGCTCCGCGTTCAAGCCCTTCGGGCTGGCGGCCGCTCTCCAGCGGGGAACCTCGTTGTCCCAGACCTACGACGCCCCCGCATGTATGACCTTCCCCAACGCCGACAACGGGGGACCGTGGCGTCCGTGCAACTACGAGGAGGCGCCCTACGGCAGCATGTCCCTGCTGGACGCAACCGTGTTCTCGGTCAACGTCGTTTACGCCCAGCTCGGCCTCGAGGTAGGTCCTGAAAACGTGGTAGACACCGCCGCCGAGATGGGCGTGGACACGAGCCTGTCGGCGGTCCCCTCCGCGATACTGGGAACGAACACGGTCAACCCACTGGGGATGGCCTCCGCCTACGGGACGCTTGCCACCAACGGCACCTTCCACCCCCCGGTCGCCATCCGAAAGATCACCGACCGCTCCGGCCGCCTCCTCTATCGCGACGAGTCAAAGCCCAAGGAAGTGCTCAGCTCGGCCGCCTCCTACATCGCGACTTCTGCCCTGTCGCAGGTGATCCAGCGCGGCACGGCTTCCGCCTACGGCCAGATCGGCCGCCCCGCCGCCGGTAAGACCGGCACCGCGCAGGACTATCACGACGCCTGGTTCGTCGGCTACACGCCCGACCGAGTCGCCTCGGTGTGGGTCGGCTATCCCTCGGGGCCGATAGCGATGCTGCCGGCGTGCCCGGCATTCCGCAACGCAGAGGGCGAGGAGATCTGCCGCACCACCCGCATCCAGGTGGCGGGAGGTACCTGGCCGACGCTCATCTGGTCGAATTTCATGCAGCGGGCCCTGGCGCGCGTCCCTGCCAGCTCCTTCCCGGTACCTTCCGACCTCGTTACGGTGGTCATCGACACTCGCACCGGCTGTCTCGTCAACGACTTCACCCCGCTCGACAAGAGAGCGGCCGCCAGCTTCGAGTCGGCCAGCGCTCCCACGAAGACCTGTTTCGTGCCCGGCGACTCGGCGAGAGTGCCGGACGTCCTCTACCTCAAGGTCAACAAGGCGGTGGGCATCCTCGAGGGTGCGGGCTTCCCGATCTCCACAGTGGAGGAGGCCACCTTCAAGTACCCGCCCGGCACGGTCATTGGCATCGACCCTGCCCCCGGGACACGCGTGGCGACCGGCTCGACCGTAACTATCGTCGTCTCCAAGAACGGTGAGGAAGGGGCGACGGTGCCCGCACTACTGGGCCTCAGTGAGGAAGAGGCCACAGACCAGCTCCAGGAGCGCGGCTTCGAGGTGGACGTTGTGGCCGAGGCCGAGTCCAACGAGGACGACGCCCAGGACAACGAGGGCCTGGTGTGGAAGCAGAGCCCCGGCTCGGGAACGAAGGTCAAGCGGGGGTCGGTGGTCACGATCTACGTCAACCCGGAGAGCAAGCGCAAGAACGACTAGCGGGCCGGGCAGCCGGACGCCAACTTTGGTACAGAACGCGCTTATAGCCCGGGCGGGCTCAACCTCGGGCTCGGGGAGCCTGGGCAACCGGTTTCCTGGTCCTCCGGCTCTCCTGGGCTCCGGGCGCAGGGGTGAGGGGTTAGCGAGCCCGGGAAGCACAGGGGTGGCCGGCCACTACGAAGCGCCAGGTAAGCTCGTCGCCTCTGCCCACCGCCAGGCCGATCCTCTTCGTCTGCGAGATCCCGCCCTCTTGAAACCGCTCGGTCGCCTCGTCTCGGGCGCACCACATCGAGCCGCCGCGCAGCAGGCTCGCCCCGTCGTGCTCCCTGGTAATGCCCAGCGCCTGGGTCAGCCTTCCCGGCCCCGACGCCACCAGCCGATTCCCCTCCACAACACCGCGACGCACCCGCATCGCCTCGACGCCGGCCACCGGCTCGCCCGCCCTCAGCAGAACCGCCTCCGACACGCCCTCCTGCCCACACACGACGTTGACGCAAAAATGCACGCCGTAAGACAGGTAGACGTAGAGGCCGCCGGGGGGGCCGAACATGGAGAGGTTGCGGGGCCGCGGCCCCCGGTATCCGTGCGAGCCCGGATCGAGCGCGCCCCGGTAGGCCTCGGTCTCGACCAGGCGCAGTACCGTGCGGCCATCGGCGTGGGCCACGACGAAGAGGCAGCCGAGGAGATCTCGTGCCACTGCAAGTGCGTCGCGCTCATAGAACGAGCGCGTGAGCCTGGTGCCTAGCCGAGGAGCCAGACGAGCAGCGCCTTCTGGGTGTGGAGGCGGTTCTCGGCCTGATCCCACATCACCGAGTGAGGCCCGTCCATGACCTCTGCCTCGATCTCCTCCCCGCGATGCGCGGGAAGGCAGTGCATCACGATGACGTCGTCCGCCGCCAACTCGAGCGCGGCGCTATCGAGACGGTAGCGCTCGAGGGCCTCGGCGCGCGCCTCGGACGTTCCCTCCTGGCCCATGCTCGCCCACACGTCGGTGTAAAGCACGTCGGCGCCCGAGGCGGCCTCGGCCACGACCTCGGTGACCACCACGCTCCCGCCGCTTTGGGCCGCGCTGAGCTCGGCCCTGCGCGCCACCTCCGCCGATGGTGAGTGGCCCTTGGGCGAGGCGATGCGCACGTGCATCCCCGCCAGCGCTCCGCCGAACATGAGCGAGTGGGCGACGTTGTTGCCGTCTCCGAGATAACCCAGCGCCACTCCCTCGAGCGTGCCCTTCTTCTCCCTGATCGTCTGCAGGTCGGCCAGTCCTTGGCACGGGTGGGAGAAGTCCGACAAGGCGTTGATCACCGGGATCGAGGCCCCCTCGGCCAGATGCTCGAGCCTCTCTTGAGCGAAAGTCCTCACGACCAGCGCGTCGACGTAGCGCGACAGGACCCGACCGGTGTCCTGAAGGGTCTCCCCGCGACCCAGCTGCAGCTCGTCGCCGCGCAGCACAATCGCGTCGCCTCCGAGCGCGTTCACCGCGGCCTCGAACGAGACCCTCGTCCGCGTCGAGGGCTTCTCAAAGATCAGGGCCACCTGCTTGTCCTTGAGCTTGGAGGCAAGCGAGCGAGGCTTGGCTTTGGCGGCGTCGGCCGCGTCCAACAGGCCACCCAGCTCCTCCCCCGACAGCTGCCCCAAGGACAGGAAGTGGCGCGGCTCGGTCATGACCTCAGCTCCCCTCCGGTGCGTTCGGCGACGGCCGAGACGATGCGTGCCCGGATTGCAGCCGCCTCCTTGTCGGTCAGTGTCCTGTCTCTGCTCCTGAGCTCGAGCGCGTAGGCAAGGCTCTTCTTGCCCGGCTCGACCTGCTCTCCTTCGTAGAGATCGAATAGCGCCACCGAGGTAACCTCGGGGTGGCCCGCATCCTCGATTGCATGTTGCAGTGTCGCCTGCGGGATCGAAGAGTCGACCACAAACGCCAGGTCCATATAGATCGGCGGGAAGCGTGGGAGCTCCGCCACTTTGGGCCGATCGGGAAGGGCCGCCAGCAATGGTGTGAGGTCGAGCTCGAAGGCGAGGCTCTGCTCCGCGACCTCGAAGCGCTCACAGACCTCGGGATGGAGCTCCCCCACGACCCCGACCCCGGTGGCGCCGATGCTCACGGAGGCTACGCGCGTGGGGTGGAACGGCATGCCGCCGGCCGCGGCGTACGCAAGGGGGCCGAAGCGCAGCGATCTCAGGGCCGCGTCCAGGACGCCTTTGACGGTGTAGAAGTCCCACGTTGTCTCTTTGTGCCTCCAGGTCGCGGCCGAGCGGCGGCCGGAGAACACCGCCGCCAGCGTTGCGGGCTCGTCCGGGAGAACGCCGGTGCCGACCCGGTAGACGCGCGCCAGCTCGAACAGGGCCGCCCCCGGAGCCCCGTGGGCGAGGTTTCGCGCTGAGCTTCGCAGCAGCCCGGGCAGAAGTGTCGTGCGGAGCCTGCGCTCGTCCTCGTTTAAGGGATTCACGAGTTGCACCGCGGCTCTCAAGAGGTCCTCCGCTGATACCCCCAGACCGTCGAGTGCTCCGGCGCCCATGAACGTGGGCGTCCAGGCCTCATGCAGCCCGCATGAGCTCAGCGCCCTCGCCAGTGTGCGCAGGGCCGACTGCTCCGGCTCGAGCCCCCCCCGCACGCCTGGGGGAAGCGTCGCCGGCAGGCGGTCGAAGCCCTCGAGCCGCCCGACCTCCTCGATGAGGTCGACCTCTCCGGCCACGTCCTGCCGCCAGCTCGGGATCGTCACTTCGAGCCCTGAGGCGCTGCTCGAGACCTCGAAGCCGAGCGATCGGAGGTGGTTCTCCTGCGCCTGTGGAGCGACCTCGATACCCAGCAGGTGGTCGGTGCGAGAGGGGCGCAGCGTCGTCCGCCGGGGCTCGAAGGGCCGCGGCTCGGCGTCGACGGCTGCTGCCGCAACCCTGCCCCCTGCAAGCTGCGCCATGAGGGCGGCCGCTCTCGCCGCCGCCACGGGCGCCATCTCTGGATCGGAGCCGCGCTCGAAGCGGACAGAGGCCTCGGTCCGCAGGAACAGGCGTCTGCCCGTGCGCGCAACGGACGCACGCTCGAAGCAGGCGGACTCGAGGATCACCGCACCGGTTGCCTCGGACACCTCGGTCGCGGCCCCTCCCATGACGCCGGCGATGGCGATGGCGCCGGAAGGGTCGGCTATGACGAGATCCGAGCTCTCGAGGCTGCGCTCGGCTCCGTCCAGCGTCACCAGCGTTTCACCCTCGCCGGCCCGCCGCACGATGATCCTGCGCTCTGCGATCGTGGCGGCGTCGAACGCGTGCAGCGGCTGACCGGTCTCGAGCAGTACGTAGTTCGTGACATCTACGACGTTGCTGATCGGCCGCATTCCGTGAGCAACGAGCCGGGAGGCAAGCCACAACGGGGACGGCCCGATCGCCATTCCGTCGAGGTAGCGGGCGACGTAGCGAGGGCAGCCCTGTGGATCTTGGATCTCGACCGTTACCTCGGGCGCGAGCGAGGAGCGATCCGCTGGAGGATCGCGCAAGAGAGAGGAGTCCCCGAGCTGCGGCTCCGGAGGCCACTTGAGCTCGTGGCCCAGGAGGGCAGAGATCTCGCGCGCCAGGCCCACCATGCCCATGCAGTCGGGGCGGTTGGGAGTTATCTCGAGCTCGAGGATGTTGTCGTCGAGGCCGAGCAGACCCACCACATCCGCCCCGAGCTCGGCCCCCGAAGGGAGTATCAGGATCCCCGAGTGATCCTCTGAGATCTGCAGCTCCGCCGCCGAGCACAGCATCCCCTCACTGGGCTCCCCTCTGATCTTGCGACTCCCGATGGACATGCCCGGCAGGCGAGCTCCCACCTCCGCAAAGGGAACCCTGTCTCCGACCGCGAAGTTCGAGGCCCCACACACGACCCGGTGGTGGCCGTCCGCGCCTCTCACCTCGACCAAGCTCAGGTTGTCGGCGTTGGGGTGTGCGGTGACGGCCGCGACCTCGGCCACCACGACACCCGAGACCTCCGCACCGATCGAGTGGACGGCCTCGACCTTGGTGCCCGAGAAGTTGAGCAGCTCGACCAGCTTGTCTGTGGACACGTCGATGTCGACCAGCTCACTCAGCCATCTCAGACTCGCTCTCAAGCCATGCCCTCGAAGGCTGAGAGGAAGCGCAGGTCGTTCTCGTAGAAGTAGCGGATGTCGGGCACGCCGTGAGCCAGCGCCGCCACACGCTCGGCCCCCAGGCCGAAGGCGAAGCCCGTGTAGCGCTCGGTGTCGTAGCCCGCCCACTCGAGCAGGGGCACGTTGACCATGCCACAACCGAGGATCTCGATCCAGCCTTCCTGCCTGCAGACGCGGCAGCCCGAGCCCCGGCACACGAAGCACAGGACGTCCATCTCTGCGGAGGGCTCGGTGAAGGGAAAGAAGTTCGGCCTGAGCCTCACGTCGAGGTCACGTCCGAAGAGCTCGCGTGCGAAGGCCTGGAGCGTTCCCTTGAGGTCTGACATCGTGATGCCTTCGTCGACCGCGAGCCCCTCGATCTGGGCGAACGAGTTGAGGTGGGTGGGGTCGAGCACGTCCCGCCGATAGGTCCGCCCCGGGCACACCACGTAGACGGGGGGCTCAGCTGCCTCCATGACCCGCATCTGGACGGGAGAGGTGTGCGTGCGCAGGAGCACATCGCGGTCATTGTCGATGTAGTAGGTCTCCTGCTCGGAGCGGCTGGGGTGTTGCGGGTCGAAGTTCAGTGCGTCGAAGTTGTAGGACGCCAGCTCGACCTCGGGCCCGTCCGCTACCCGGTAGCCCAGTCCCACGAATATGTCGACGATCTCCCAGATCGTCTTCGTTAGCGGGTGCAGGCCGCCGAGGGCGGGTTCGTCACCCGGCAAAGTAACGTCGAGCCGGTCTTGCTCCCACCGCTTCTTCTCCTCCACCGCCCTAAAGGCGCGCTCGCGTTCCTCCAGTGCCTCTTCGAGGCGGGCGCGCGCGTCGTTGGCGCGGCGCCCCAGCTCCTTTCGTTGCTCTGCATCGAAGCCGCCCAGAGCAGAGCGCGCCTGCGCCAGTGCCGCCTTTCGTCCCAACACCGCAGCCCGCGCCTGGCCCAGAGAGGCGAGGTCGGAGGCCTCGGCAATTCTCGCCAGGCCCTTTTCCACCGCCTTCTCGAGGAGCCCCGAGACCTCGGCTTCGGAGGGGCTCACGCCGCTCCTTTGACGGCCGGCAATACCACCGTGAAGGTCGAGCCTGCGCCTTCTTCACTCGCCGCCGAGATCGTGCCGTCGTGGGCCTCGACGAGCCGCTTGCTGAGATAGAGGCCGAGCCCCGTACCGCTCGGCATCGCCCGCCCCGCACGCTCCCCAGGCCCATCGAAGACCGACTCGAGCCGCTCGGGGTCGATGCCGACGCCCTGGTCTGTGACCCGCATCTCGACGGTGTGGTCGGGGCGAGCCTCGGCCGACACCGAGATGATTCCCTCGTCGGAGAACTTCACCGCGTTCTCTATCAGGTTCGAGACGACATGCTCCAGCCGCTCGAAGTCGCCCCAGACGTAGAGGTCGGTATTTACTGCGATGACCACGCGCTCGGAACCCGCAAGCGCGGCGACGTTTTTCACCGCTCGCTCGCACAGCGAATGGAGATGCGCCTCGGCGGGGTTGAGCTCGAGCCGCCCCGACTCGATCCGGGCGAGGTCCACCACCTCCGCGATGACGCGCGCCATGCGCAGAGAGTCCTGATGGATGGTTTCAACAAACTGCTTGCGCTGCTCGTCGGTGAACGAGTCCCAGCGCTTGACCAGCGTGGCGGAGAAGCCTTTGACCGAGGTCAGCGGCGAACGCAACTCGTGCGCGATCTTGGAGATCATCTCGGCGAAACCTTGATCGGAAGCCATGGTGCGAGTGAGGATAAACGGGGGGCGAGCGACGAACTTTTCCAGCTCAGAAGCGCTCCGCGATGCTTACGTGGAAAAGTCGGCCGATGGGGAGCGGATTGCCCCCACGCCCACTAGGGTTTCAGCCTGAAAGGCGCTGGCGGACCGCCTCGAACAGCACCAGAGCACCCGCGATCGAGACGTTGAGCGACTCTTGGGGGCCGGGCATCGGGATGCTCACGGTCTCATCGAGCAGGGATCGCCGGTCTCCCGAGAGGCCGTGTGCCTCGTTCCCGACGACCAAGGCGAGGGGGCCGCTGAGATCCGTACCATAGAGAGAGCGCTCCGCCTCGGCTGCGGCCCCCACCATCGTCGCCCCAGCGCCGTGCGCCAGCTCCGCCACCTGCTCCAAGCCTGCGCCGCTCGCCACCGGGATCCGGAAGAGAGCACCGGCCGAGGCCCGTACGGTCTTGGGGTTGGTGGGATCGACCGAACCCTCGGTGAAGATCACGGCCGAAGCGCCCGCCGCGACCGCCGCTCGCAACAGCGTCCCGGCGTTGCCCGGATCACGGACCTCGTCGAGCACCAGGACGAGCTCCCAGGAGGAAACTTCGGGGGCACGGATCAGGGGCGAACGAGCGATAGCGACCGCGCCTTGAGGGGTCACCGCGTCGGACAGCGATTTCAGGACCGAAGCCGATACCCACAACGGGCGCACGCCCTCTGCCTCTGCGGCCGACGCCACCCCGGCGGCGTCGGGCGTTGCGAACAGATCCTCGACGACGCCCAGCTCGAGGGCATCTGAGATCACTCGCTCGCCCTCGACCAGGAGGAGGCCGGTGGCCTCCCGCTGGGAGCGTCGCCGCAGCCTGCGGGCGGCGGCTACGCGCGGGTTCGAAGAGCTCGTGACGAGCCGGTGGCTCATCCCAATGCTTCCCGGCCCCCGGATCCCCAGCTCCCGGGCCTCCCAGACCAGTTACTCAAACGCGCGCAACGCGCGCTTGAGTACCGATTCCGTACCCCCAGACGATTAGAGCGCGAATGGCTACGTGCTGGGACGGCGGGCTCAGGACGCCTTTTCTAGGGAGCCGCGGGCGACGCGCACGACCTCCGCAAAAGCGTCGGGCTCGTTCACCGCCAACTCGGCGAGCATCTTGCGATCGAGCTCGACCTCCGCGAGCCGCAACCCTGCGATAAGGTTCGAATACGACATCCCGTGCTGGCGGGCGGCCGCGTTGATGCGGATGATCCACAGCCGGCGAAAGTCGCCCTTTCTCGCCCTGCGGTCGCGAAAGGCGTAGACGCCGGAATGCAAGGTCTGCTCGCGAGCGGCCCGGTAGTGCTTACCGCGCGACGAATAATAACCCTTGGCCTGTCGCAGGACTTCCCTTCTCTTCTTGCGCCCTGCGACGCTGCGTTTGACTCGTGGCATGACTGAGCCCCTCCTCTGTGGTCCTCGTTATGCGTTGGGGTGCGGGAACAGGGTGTTCGGCTAACCGCCCAGCATCGTTCGGATGCGTTTGCGGTCTGCTTTCGAGACTGTGTCGGGCGCATGTGTCCGCCGCTTCCGGCTCGCGGACTTGTGCTCGAAGAGGTGACCGCCGAAAGCGCGCCGGCGCCGGATCTTCCCGGTGCGTGAGATCTCAAACCGCTTGGCTGCGCCCTTGTGGGACTTCTGCTTTGGCATGGCTCAACCTCCTTCTGCTCTGGTTACCTTGAACGGGCGGGCCGGCTGCGAGGCCGCGGCCGACTCTGAGGTCGCCGCCGACTCTGAGGTCGCCGCCGGCTCTGATTGGGTCGGTGCCGGCTGAGAGCCTGCCGGAAGCGGCTCCCTGGGCCTCTCCGAAGAGGACCTGTGAGTGATCGCCTCCTTGTAGGGGGCCAACACCATCGCCATGTTGCGTCCGTCGAGCTTGGGTGGGACGTCTACCTTTGCGATCTCCACGACGTCTTCGGATAGCCGGTCGAGGAGCTTGCGTCCGAGCTCGGGATGGACCATCTCGCGACCCCGGAACATGATAGTGACCTTGACCTTGGCCCCGTCGTGCAGAAAACGCACCACGTGCCCTTTCTTGGTCTCGTAGTCGTGGCGGTCGATCTTGGGCCTCATCTTCATCTCTTTCACCACGACCTGCGATTGCTTCTTTCTCGCCTCTCTTTGTCTGACCGCCTGTTCGTACTTGAACTTTCCGTAGTCCATGATGCGGCAGACAGGCGGGTCCGCCTGGGGTGCCACCTCAACGAGATCGAGGTCCTGCTCCTGGGCCAGCTCGAGCGCTTCCCGGGTGTCGATGATCCCGACCTGGGCGCCGTCTGCTGCGACGACCCTTACCCGGGGGATCCGGATGCGGTCGTTGATTCTCAGCTCTTGTTGTGCGATGCGCTTGCTCCTTTCGCATACGGTCGTTAGGCGCGAAAAAACCGGTGACGCCAAGCGCGGACGTCACCGGCTTGCACCGGTCCGGGTGGTCGCGCCCACGCCGGGTTCCGACCTCACGACTCGGCCCCACCGTTGCCGGGGCATTCCGCCGGGAGGTGAGGGACCAAATGCGTCCCCGCTTGGCGACTCTCACCCATGATTATAAACCCCCGCCCGCACGGTCTCTCTAGGCTCGCCAGCCGGCCCTCTTTGCGGGGTGGGCTAAGGTTGCAAGCAATGGATGAGGAACGGGAGAGAGAGGAAGAGCAGGGCGCCGTCAAACGACCGCGCGTGGTCGACAAGCGGGTTTCCGCCCGCACCGCAACACCTTCTCAGACACCCGAACCTCGAGCCTCCCAGGCGGCCGCAACCCCTGAGCAGACTCCCGAGCCTCCTTCTGCCGCGCAACAGAGTGCGCCTGGGGATGAGGCGCAGGCCCCCGACGACTCCGCCCTGTGGACCCCCGAGCAGGAGGCCGAAGCCCAGCGGGCCGTCGACGAAATCCTGCGAGTCCCCGCGCGCGATTGGCTCGCGGACGCCGCCGTGCGGCTCGCCCAGGTGGCGGGAGTTAAGCTCGATAGGGGCGACCTGGCCGACGCCCGAGTCGCCATAGACGGCTTCGGTGCCCTCGTCAACGGCTGCGCCGCAGAGCTCGGCGAGGCCGAGCAGCCCCTGCGTCAGACTCTCGCCCAGCTTCAGATGGCCTACGCGCAGGTCGTGGCCCAGCCGCCGCAGCCGTAAGAGAGCCGCGGCCTCGACTCGAATACACAGCCCATGAACGTGGAGCTGAAAGACTCGGCCAACTCGTGAATGCGGCAGCGGATGGGCCCAGGAGGCGAAACAGCCTGGACGGATACGTGCGTATGCAGTCTGAGACCAGAAAGAAGAGCTGGAAGGGGTGGGTCATCTTGACCATTGGGTTCTTGATCGCATTGGTCTACATCACAGTCGAGGGACTGATCTCTGCTCGATCCATCTCATCCTTCTTCGGCTCCGTCCTGGGCCGCGATAGTGACGAGCAACAGGAGAGATTGGCCGGCATCATTGACAGCATTGATTGGCCAAGCGGCTATGTCCTCACTGAGCAAAGAGAGGGAGGCACTAGTGGCCCGCTCTCCGATGAAGGGCGCCTTATGCTAAGAGGGTTTTCAGGCTGCCGAAGCAAAAGTCCCCTAACATGGCGCGAATAAGAGACCGCGTAGAAGACGCAGGCTTCAATGTAAGAGGGCGGCTCTTGTTGCAGTTTCAGAGCCACCAGGGGACCTGTTTATCTGTTCCTTCAACTGCAGAAGGGCCCCAATTTCAATGATGCCCCCTTTGGTCCGCAGTGTCCCAAGAAGAGTTGGCAGCAGGTCTTCCAGGTGACCCATATTAGCTCCAGATGATGGCGCTAGTCCATCGTCTCGGCGCCCTCAGAAAGCTCAGGGGACGATCTTGGTGACCGGCAGCTCGACTATGTCCTCGGCCCCCAGCGCCTTCAGCACCGGGATCAGCCGGTTGATGGCGGCCTTCTCCACCACCGCCTCGACCGCGAAGTAACCTGGCTCCGCCAGGCGAGAGACGGTCGGTGCCCGCATCGCCGGCAGCGCCTCGGATACCTTCTCGAGCCGCTCCTCGTCTACGTTTAGTTTGACCATCACCCTGCCGCGGGCGTCGATCGTCCCTCTCAAGAGGATCGTGAGCTCTTCGATCGCGCGTCGCTTGGCGTCGTCGGCCCACGCGGCGCGGTTGGCGATGAGCTGCGTGCGCGACTCGAGCAGGACATCGACGATCTCCATCCCGTGACGCTTCAGGGTCGTACCCGTCTCGGTGAGGTCGACGATGGCGTCCACGATCTCCGGGACCTTCGCCTCAGTCGCGCCGTATGACAGAAAAATGCGCACCGGGATGCCTAGGTTGTCGAAATACCTTTTGGTGAGGTTGGGGAGCTCGGTCGAGATGCGCGCCCCCGGCGGGATGTCCGCCCCGCTGCGCAGACCCGCCTCCCGAGGCGCCGCCAGCACCACCTTCACCGGGCGGTCGGTTTGCTTCGAGTACCCGAGCGCGGTGACCTTCACCACGTCCGCCGAGGTCTCCTCGATCCAGTCCTCTCCCGTAACACCTATGTCGAAGAAACCCTCCTCGACGTAGGTGGGAATCTCCTGGGGCCGCAGCACGGCTACGGAGTCGATGCGGGGGTCGTCGATGGTGCCGCGGTACTCGCGTTCCGAGGCGCGCTGCAAACGCAGGTCAGCGTCCTCGAGCAACGCCAGCGTAGCGCGCTCGAGCGAGCCCTTGGGAATGACGAGGCTGAGCATGGGAGTGGAGTGTATGGCGGGTGTGGCGGCCGCGCCGAGCCTCGGCGGCGGCGTGGCAGAAGCGAACCGTGGACATTTGCCCACGGAAAACCGTGGGTAAACGCGGACCTGTGACCTCAAAGCGAGGGCCGCAAGGAAGAGCGAAATCACGACACCCGGCCCACGGCTGCTGGGCTCTCGATGTCTATCCCCAACAGCGTTTCCTCGCTTTCGGAGTGGCCTACCTCGGAGCTCTCGGCAGCCTCACCCTCGCCCTCGTCCGATTGGCCCTCCTCTCCCCCGAATTAACCGGTCTCACCCGACTCAGATGTCTCACCGCTCACGGCTGAGGACTCATCGGATTCGGCCGACTTCTCAAGCGTCACGCCGATCGCGATAGGGGTCCTCTTGACACAGCACCATGACTCAATCATTATTGAGTCAATGTTGACTGAGGAGCTCAGGCAGCGGGCGAAGCGGCACGCCTCTCTATCAGACCCCCACAGGTTGGGCATCGTCGACGAGCTCGCCATCTCGGATCGCTCCCCCTCTGAACTTGCCGAGACGCTGGGACTTCGCTCAAATCTCCTCGCCCATCATCTCCAAGTGCTCGAGGACGTTGGCCTGGTGATCCGAAATCCCTCACACGGCGATCGTCGGCGCCGCTACCTCCGGCTCCGGCGGGCGGCACTCGGTGAGTTGAGCAAGCCGTTTGGCCTGAAAGCGAAAGGCGTCCTCTTCGTCTGTACGGCGAACTCGGCTCGGTCACAGCTCGCAGCCGGAGCATGGAACCAACGCCATCAAGTCCGGGCAGAGTCGGCCGGTACACATCCCGCCGACCGAGTTCACCCCCAGGCCGTCGCCGCCGCCAAGCGTCTTGGCATCGACTTGAAGGATGCGAGGCCACACCCGCTGACTCCGATCGACCCGGAAGCGGATGTGCTGGTTGTCACAGTTTGCGATCGGGCTCACGAAGACTTTGCGAAGGCCAACCGAATAGGGCTTCTTCATTGGTCGATCCCGGACCCTGCTGAGGTCGGAACGGATGAGGCATTCGCTCAAGCCGCAACAGAGATCCTCGATCGAGTTGACGAACTGGTTCCGTGTGTTTCTTCCAACCCTGACTGAAGGAGGATGTTGTGAGCCCAACGAAGGGTTACCTCGACGACGTGCCGTTGGAGGTACGTCATCTGATAGATCGGGCCGCAGAGCGACTCCACCGCGAGTTCATAGGCATCTTCGCAACCGAGACAATAGAGCGGTTCATCGCCGACTCCTGGGACCGAGTGGGCCACGGAAAAGTGCAGACCTTCGCGCCCCTGTTTGTGGAGCGCTTTGCGCGTGAGCGCCTACGAGCTCTCGGTAAAGTCGAGGGTAAGGTGACTTCCGAGGTCCCGAGCGTCGTCTTTCTTTGCACCCACAACGCAGGACGCTCCCAGATGGCGGCAGGATGGCTCCAGCGGCTCGCCGGCGACCGTCTCGAGGTGTTTTCTGGAGGATCGGATCCTGCCAGCGAAGTGAACCCGGCCGCCATCGAAGCTATGGCCGAAGTGGGGATCGACATCGCCAACGAGTATCCCAAGCCCTGGACCGACGAAGTCATGCGGGCAGCAGACGTGATCGTCACGATGGGGTGCGGGGACTCGTGTCCCATTTTTCCCGGTAAACGCTATGAGGATTGGGAGCTCACAGATCCCGAAGGCAAGCCCGTCGAGGAAGTCCGTGCCATTCGAGACGAGATAAAGCAACGGGTGGAAACCCTACTTCCCGAACTGGTTAGTTACTGAGAGCCACCGATAAGAACGAGGTTCGTGCGCGGAAGTCCAAGAGAAAAGCCTCCTGAGCAGGGAAGATGAGCTTGTCGAGAGTCATCACCCGCCCACAAAGGAGGCATCTCTCAGGTGAGCATAAACCCGGTCGCGCGCGCCTTTTCGGTTTCCACGACAGATCGCAACCTCACGGCGCATGCAGGCGCGGTTCTGATCCGGGCCGCAGCTCACGCAGTCGGTCTCGGGAGCGCGATCACAGCGCACTTGCGCCTCAAGAAACGGGCCCGGGGGCTCACCGAGGCCGAGTCCATCCTCTCAATGGCGGAGGCCGTCGCGCTGGGAGCATGGCGCGCAGCTGCGCAAGCGTCGACACCATGACCTTGTCCGCGAGGTCGTAGTCCGGGACTGAGCATTGACCGACATAGTTGCACTCGATTGCCTGGTTTTGCGCTCGTCCGCGGACTATCCGCGGACTGGAATCCGAGTGGCGTGATCTCTGCGCGAGACGCGCAGCGCGTGTACTGAGAGGCGATGGCTCGGCTAAGTCCGCGGACCACGCGGACTATCCGGGTTTCGACCGCCGGTGGCGCGTAGTGCTCCTCGAGCTTGGGACGTTCTTGCTCTCGCCACTATCCGGACCTCCGCATTCAGGGCGTATGCGAGAGCGGCGATCGTCTTGAGCTCTGGATTGACCTGGGCTGTGAACAGCCGGCGAACGCTGGCGGGATTCTTGCCTATCTGGCGCGCGATCTCTGCCTTGCTCATCCCGGCCTCCTCCCGCAGATGGTCGAGAGTCCGCAGGACCGCGTCGATCTGAGCGATCTCGGCCGAGGCTCTTTCATACTCAGCCCGGAACTCGGGATCCTTGAGGCGGGCCGCAAGCCGGCGGTCGTGATAGCTCGTGGCCACCGAGGCCTCCTATTGTCTCTTCGTCCTGGAACTTGCTCACGGCTCAATAGAAATGGAGTTTTGCCTGTGTAACACAGATGTTACGCCAGCCTGGAGACGCGCCGGTTGACGGACGAGGGGGGATGCAGACGGCTGAGGCCTACAGGTCACTGATCGTCTCCCACGTCTCTTCTAGCGAGGGCTCCAAGGTCCCCAAGCCGAGGTTCTCGAGGAACACCGCGAGGACGTCGTCCTGTTCCGTGGCCGATCGAGAACGAATCGCTTGTATGCCCAAAGCGTGGGCGGTTTCTCCGATGCTTCTGGTCACGGACAGGTCTTCACCGACTAAGTCTGCCTGGGCGGAGCCAAGCTGCTCCAAGATTGAAGCATTGATCAGGTCCAGGACACGATCGAGCGCGACGCCGTAGTTGAAAAGCTGGCGTGGGAGCAGACCCTCGGGTCCGATCGCGAGCCTGTTCCCCGCTCTCAGAAACTCGGCCACCGCGCAGGCTCGAGTTGTACAGAGATAGAGGACGGGAAAGCTCTGCGGGGGGTTGAACCGGCCACCGCGCCGGCGAGCTCCTTCGCCGCTCAAAGGGTCATAGTGGGGTGCCGGTTGCCGAAATCCATCGCCTCGATATGGCTCCGTGGGCAGGTTCGACAGGACTGCCGGGTCGAGATCTGTCACGCCTGAATGATCAAGCCGTGACACCTTCGGCCAGAGCCATGATCGAGTCGATCACCCGCTGGTACTCGCCCCGAGCGACGACGTCGAGGGGCTTCTCGTAGCCCAGGTCGGGATCGGGGCTACGCAGCCACAGGCGTGCGGGCTCCTCCCTCAGCACCCCGCGCACCAGATCGACCACAGCCTTCAGCTCCAGCAGGCGCTCCTCCGAGTCGCGCCTTGGCACGCTGCGAGCGGACTGCCAGCGTGTGACGCTGCGAGAGCTTGTGCCTAAAACGCGGGCGATGTCGGCCCCGTCGACGACCTCCCCGTCGAGGAGCCGATCCAGGAGCACCACAACCTCAGCCAACCCCTACCTCCTTCTGACATGCTTGTGATTCGACACCCTAATGGCTATAGTATGGCACAGATATGTCGCGTAAATAGGAGGCCACATGAACTGGGGTCACGGGTTCGTACCCCGCATCCACGCTGGCAACTACCGCCCTGTCGACCGTTCGCTGGAGCCTCCGACTCTCGATGGTTCGAACCTAGATTTGCCCTGGGCCATCGTTGAGGCCCCCTGGGCTCTGAAGCGCGCCCTCCCCTCTTGGAGCATTTACGCGATTACCGGACCCAGATCCTCGTCGACACTCAGGCTTGGCGATACCGGGAAGCCGCCACCTTCTCTGTTCCCAAGTACACCGACATTCCCTACGCTCCCTCAGCTCCATTGACCGACCTGTCCAACGATGCTTTGGCAGATTTCGTTCGGGGAGACCTCTCGGTACAGGAACAGATGGGCGCCGACGCCTACATCGTTACGGGATCTATCCCGCGCCGACGCGGCGACGACTCCCTCAAATTCACGATGACCGCGGTGCAGACGGCGTTGGATTTCGTCGGCAACGGAGTCAAGCCGAAGCCTTTGATCGGGTTCGCTGGCGTCCACACCTCGGATATCGATGGCGCATACCGGCTTCTCGACGAACTTCCCTACTCGCTGGAAGCGCTCTACGTCCAGATGACTCCGGCACTCGCCGATGACCGATTCGCCGGCAAAGCTGGTCACCCTGGCATCGTTCCTTCTGGCTTGTCAGGAGGAGGGCTTCGATGTCGTCGGCGGTCGCCTCGGCGCCATCGGGCAGCTGCTACGCGCTGTGGGGGTTTCAGCGGTGGACGCCGGCTTGGGTTCGGGCGAGACATTCGACATGAGCTCACTGCTGAGACCTTCCAACACATCCCCGGGTCCGGGGGGAGGCCTCCCTATGGGTCCGAGGATCTATGTGCACCAGATCTTGAGATCGATATTCGGTCGCGACTGGCGCAGGCTCTCGAATCTTCCAAGCATCAGGGGGCAGCTAACGTGCACCCTGCACTGTTGCCGCTCCCGGCGATTCGACGACACGCTCAAGCGAGCCACCGATCACAGCCTTCGATGGAGGACCAACGAGGCTGCGCAGCTCGCCGCCTTGCCGGCAACCATGCAAGGTCAGCGGGTCTGGGACGACCTTCTCAGAACGCGCTCCATGATCACGGCGATCAACACCGCCCTGACAGAAGCGGGCGATGCGCCGATCCCTCACA
>DASRPA010000032.1:0-19167 GCA_035646635.1 Actinomycetota bacterium
GCTATATAGAGGACGTCCTCTGCACCTCGCATGACCATCGAGGAGCGCTCGCGGAACTTCGTTTCGTCCCGATCCACGTTGCTGTCCTCGGCCATGGCCGAAGACTAAGGGTTTGCCGCGAAATTACATGCTTGTTAGTTCGTTGGTCTGAGCGCGCGAATGGATCGTGTAGTTCCACTCGCCGTGGAATTCGTGCCGCGTGAGGGGGACAGCTGCGAGTTGCTTGTCGGTGATCTTGATGCCGCGCTCATAGCGGCCTTGGTCGAACTCCGCGCGAACCTTGAGCCCGGTGCGAGTGCTGGTCGCGGCGATCAGATCAACAACCACTTCGTGACTGATCAGCGGCCTTCCCCTCCAGTTCATCGAGATCGCCGAGAAGAGGCGGTGCTCGATCCGGTTCCACTTTGAGGTGCCGGGAGGATAGTGACACACAGTGATCTCAATACCGCAGTCGGCGGCTAGCTTCGCGAGCTCGGTCTTCCACAGACGAGAGCGGTAGCCGTTGGAGCCGCCTGCGTCTGCAGTGATCAGCAGGCGCGTGGCGACTGGGTACGCGCGCGAGCCCACGTCTTTCCACCAGCGGCGAATCGTTCCCACGGCGAACTCGGCCGTGTCATGGTCGTCACCAACCGACACCCAGCCCTCGTTGGCGCCGATGTCGTAGACGCCGTAAGGCACCGCCTTGCCAACCTCGGGATCTGGGAAGTCGTGCACATCGACACGCTTGGGCTCGCCTTTAGGCTGCCATTCCTTGCCCCCGTTGGCGTAGTTGCCAACCAGCTCTTTCTTCTTGGTGTCCACGCTTATCACGGGCTGCTCATCGGCGAGATGAGTCTCCACTTGGCTGTTCAGGTGACGGAACTGCGCATCGCGGTCGGCGTGCGCCGCGCCCTCGTTTTCCTTGGCCGTCGCCTGCAGGCTGTAGTTCATGCCGCGCAGCAGTCTGCCGACTGTGTCCGGGCTGACCTCGTGACCCATCCCCACCAGAGCGCCAGCCAGCTGGGTCGTGGACTTGCACGTCCAGCGCAGCGGACACATCGGGTCCCCACGCGACTCCGGCTCGACGAGGCTGTCGAGATCCTCGAGCAGAGTCGGGTCCTTATCGATCAACCGCTTGCGACCGGCACCCGGTGCGCGTATTCGGTCACTCGACGTCACCCCCGAGCCGACTTCCGCGGCCGCCTTTTGCACTGTCGAACGCGACATCCTCGTTGCCTCCGCCACCGCAGCGATTCCCCCGCGACCCAAGGTGCGCGCCGCAGACCCCGCGAGGATCCGCCGTTGGCGCTCATCGAGGTGAGGAAGGACGGTGTTGAGCATCCCGCCTAGTTGGTTGTCCGTAACGGTGAATTCACGCACGTACGCAACATAACCCACCCCATCACTTATCGCGCGGATTATTGCGCGGCGAGCCCTAAGCGACTTTAGTCGGGGGTGGGGGGCCGGCCAGCGGTCATGCACGTGGCACCGCGGTGGTTTGATGGGGAGTGTGTTAAGAGTGTCGATTGTGATGACGCCCAGGTGCGAGCGCCCATGAGACGCGCAGGTGCCGACGCCGACGTGACTCTGAAGATCCCGCGGCCCCTCTACGAGCAGCTCAAGCAGGTAATCCAGGGGTCGGGTTTTCATTCTGTCACCGAGTTCGCGGTCTACGTCCTGCGCGACCTCCTCTCTCACCACGAAATTCCGCGTGCGCCGGCTTCCGACCCTGCAGAGAGCGAGCCCGCCGCCGGGGTAGAGCCGCTCAACCCGGAGGAGATCGAGGCCATTCGCGCCCGGCTCACCTCGCTCGGCTATCTGTGACAACGGCGCGCCTCTCCCGGGCGGCCCACGTCGCCCTGGCCCTCCTTGCCCTGATCGTCGCCGCCTGCGTGCCTGCGGATCAAAGCATCGATCTGCGGCGCGACTACCCGGAAGACACGACTATGGGCATCATTCAAGCCGACGGGGAGCTCGTGGTCGGGATACCCGAGAACGCGCCGCCTCTCGGCAAGCTGAACGCGGAGGGCAGGGCCGACGGTCTCAGCGTGGAGCTCGGGGCCTTCATGGCCGAGACGCTAGGAGTCGAGCCCCGATGGGTCGGAGGCACTAACTCGGACCTCCTCGCGCTGGCAGAGATCGGATCCATCGACCTCGCCTTCGTGACGAACCCACTTACCGAGGAGATCGTCAAGGAGCACAACTTCGCCGGCGCCTACTACATCGGCCACCAGCGCCTGCTGGTGCGGGCCGGTGAGTTTAGCCCGGGGGCCGCAAAGGGACCAGTGTGCGCGGCTCTCAATCCCGACGTGGCAACCGACCTCACCGCTACCAGACCGGCTTTGAAGGTCATTGCGGTGCCCCGCATCGAGTCCTGCCTCGACCTGCTCGAGAGCGGCGCGGCGCGAGCAGCCACGGCCGTGGACGCATCACTGGTACGCCTCAAGCAGGGGCTCGGTAACGACTGGAGGATCGTCGGAGACGAGCTCAGCACAGTCGGCTTTGGAGCCGTCGTCCCGCCGAGGGTGCCGGGCTATCAGCGCTTCGTTGCCGCAGTGCTGGGGCGGGCCGAGCGGGAAGAGGTGTGGTCTGATGCCTACGCTCGGCTGCTGCAACCGCACTTGGGACCCTCCGAGCCTCCGCCGCTGAGCGTGGAGGAGGCGGCCGCGTTGCACCCGATCCTGGTCGCAGACCAGCAAGCAGGAGGCTGAGATGAGACCGTCGCACATCGGCCACCGGTTTAGTGGTTGACGTGAGACAATCGCACGCCAGCCACCGCGGTGCCCGATGCCTAAAGGCCTACCTCTAAGGAGCGCCTAGGGGAAGGAAAAGACGTTGCCGGGGTTGGTGCGGCTCTCGAAGATCTCCTGAGCGTAGAGCTTGCCTCCATTTCTCGCCACCCCAACCCCAAAGAACCGCCACGAGCCTAGGAGGTTGATGCGATGCAGCTTCGAGCGCCAGAACGCCCTGAACATGGATCGGCAGCCGGAGGCGAAGCCGGTGTTCTGGGACAGTCTGCGCCAACCGGTCACCTTATTGCCCAATCGCCGGTCATGCCAGAAGCCCTTGTTGCGGCGGGCCATTTTCTCGGCGTGACCGCGTGCGACGAATCCGAGCTGGCGGTCCCACTCGAGCTTGCGCAAGCCGCGTCCCGCTCGCTTTTCGTTGATCTTCGCCATGAGGCACTTCTCGGTGGAGCGAAAGTGATAGCGCATACCGGAGCGGGCGGCTTGAGGACCTAAGGCCACCGCCAGAGCGCCGATCACGGCGACGATAGCGAGTGGCACACGCAACGGCTTCGCCAACGCGGTCATGTTTTTGGGTCTCCTTTTCCTGTGGGGGCAAGTTGGGCGACCCAGTGGCCGCGGAACTGTGACTCCCTACCAAGTGGGAGAGAGACCCTCAAGCACTCTTGGCTACGCTCTGTATCTGCGTTAAGTCACTCCGCAACAAACAGCAGGTGAGAGCGTGGAAGAATTCGGGAACAAATCATTCGCGCTCTCCAAACTTTCTTCGCGAGCTATCAAAGGGAGCAAATCTAGAGCGAGGCGAGCACCTCTTACAGTCGCCCGATCCGTCCTTCACCGAGTCGAAGGGTGCTGACACCGGCGCTCACGCCTTTCTCCACCTCGAAGAAATCGACCTGCAAGAATGGTCCCGGCCTATGGCTTAGAAGCTATGTGGACGCCGGCCCGAAATAAGGTAGATAGAACATTGGATATAGGGACGTTGCCCGATGTGGTGCCCCAGCCTTACTCGTAGCCTCCTCATAACAGCCCAGCCACGAGGGATCGGGCAAGGGATCAGGGGGAGATGACGAAGATGCATCCACTAGTTCTGGAAGTACTCGCCAAGCAGCACATCGAGGATCTCCATCGGGAAGCTCAGAGGCAGCGGCTCGTCGGAGCCAAGCGTAAACGTCAAAGTGACCGGCACCCAGGCATCGGGGGTTGGGATCCTGCGAGCGCTCGTTCCGACTTGGAAGTAATGCAGTCGGAGTGATCGACTGGGGTTATCGAGTGAAGCCCGAGAGCGGGTCCAGCCCCGACGGCCCGCTCTCGGTCGCGTGACACTCCCCTTTCAGCCGGGAAGAGCTGGCCGAACACCTGAGGGCGCTGGTCGGTGAGCGCGTTGGCGCGGACGCACTGGATCGAATCCTCCTTCGCTCGGAGGGCAACGCGTTCTTCGTAGAAGAGCTTGTGGCCGCCGGCGCGACCCGCATGGAGGTGCTGTTACCCGAAGCCCTAGCGGATGTGCTGCGTAACCGCATCGAGTCGCTCTCGGAACCCGCTCAGGACCTCTTGAAGCTGGCCTCGGTGGCCGGACGGCGCGTTACTCATCAGCTGCTCGTCACAGCCGCGAGCCGACCCGAGAACGAGATCGAAGCAGGTTTACATGAAGCCATCGCCGGACATGTGATGGTCGCCGACCCGGCCACCGAGTCCTATCGATTCCGACACGCCCTCCTCCAAGAGATCGTCTACAGCGACTTACTTCCCGGAGAACGCAGCCGGCTTCATGCCACGTATGCCCGGCTCCTGGCCGACTACGGACCGGCGGCCGAGCTCGCCTATCATCGCCTCGCGAGCCACGACCTGCCGGCCGCCCTAGAAGCATTGATGCAGGCAGCTGAGGATGCCACGGCCGTCTCGGTTCCGCCGAGGCGCTGGGTCATCTGGTACAGGCGATCGAGTTGTGGATGCAAGTTCCTGATGCCGCCGCCATCGCCGGAGTCGATTGGGGTGATCTCCGCTGAGAACCGCTGCAGCGGCTGCCGACACAGGGGACTTCCGTAGAGCCGTCAGCCTGGCTCGAGAAGCGGTCACTGCCATCGATGCGGATCGGGATCCATCACGCGCCGCGCTCGGGCGCAGGCACTACGTGCCCAATACAACCTGGGGGGGCTCGAGCTGGATATCGGAGCACTCCCGGCTGCCCAGGCGAGCCTAGAAGCAGCGGTCGCGATGGCCGAACGGAGCGGCCTCGAGTGGAGTCAATACGGCATCAATTCCAAGGTCCTGCGCTCTTTCGCTTGCTATGCCGTCGGCGAATGGGACGAGGCCGAGCGCCTAGCCGGAAGCCTGGACGACCGTACGCCCGGAATAGGGGCCCTAGCGGCGGTCAGCCTGTTCGTCGGGGTCGGTCGGGGTCGAGTCGATGTGGCCGAGAGACTGGCCCTTGTGGAAACGCTGTGGCGAGAAGACGACTGGATCGCCTACCTCGGTGGTGGTTGCGCCATCGACTTCGCATTATGGAACGGCGACCTGGATGGTGCTCGAGAGCTGACACAAAAGACGCTTAGCATGCTCGACGTCGCCGACGAAACTTGGGAGCTCAGCTCGATCTGGCCCGCAACGCTCGGACTGGCCGCCGAAGCCGAGCGTGTGCAACGAGCGCGCATCGGAAGGGACGAGGCTGGGGCAGACGTGGCACGAGCCGTGGGCGAATCGCTCTTCGAACGATGTCGTACGGCAGAGCGAGAGGCGCGCTCAGTGGGACGCAAGATCGGCCCGGAAGCAGTTGCGTGGTTGGCTCGAGCCGAGGCGGAGTGGGCACGAATCGAGGGTCGCGACGATCCGGAACTGTGGTCGGCCTCAGCGAATGCCTTCGCCTACGGATACGTCTACGAGGAGGCGCGAGCGCGCTGGCGACTTGCCGAGGCCTTGCTCGAACGAGGCCGGCGAGACGAGGCAAATGAACAAGTTAGGGCCGCCCACGCCACCGCGTTGCGACTGGAAGCAGCTCCGCTGCGAGAAGGGATCGAAGCGCTCGCCCGGCGCGGTCGCCTAGGCCTCGGGCCCGACGTAGCGCGGAGCCAGGGCGCCGCCGGGCTTACCCCACGGGAGCTAGAGGTCCTCCGCCTAGTCGCGGCAGGGCGGTCGAACCAACAGATCGCCGATGCCCTCTTCATTAGCCTTAGCAGAAAGACGGTCAGTGTCCACGTCAGCCACATCCTTGCCAAGCTGGGGGGTGTCCACCCGCGTGGAGGCAGCAGCCACCGCTCATCGTTTGGGGCTGGAAAATGCGAACGAAACCGCCGGTCTGGACGCCGAGACAAGATGATGTAGTGGGGCAGGTACCCGCCTTCTCTCCTTACGTCTACGCTCGGAGGAACCTGATTCGTGCGGAGCCCTTAGGGTGCTCCCATGGCTAAAGACTCTTCCTTCGATGTCGTGTCGCAGATCGATCTCCAGGAGGTCCGCAACGCAATCGACCAGGCGTCCAGGGAGATCTCGCAGAGGTTTGATTTCAAGAACACCGGCTCGCACGTGGAACTCACCACCGAGGGCGACGCGAGCGCTATCCGGGTGCGCTCGAACACCGAGCAGAAGGTCAAAGACTCGGTCAAGGTCTTGGAAGAGAAGCTAGTGCGGCGCAAGGTGCCGCTCAAGGCGCTGCAGCCGGGCGCGATCGAGGCCGCCGGCGGCGGCACGGCGCGTCAGTCGATAGCGCTCAACCAGGGGCTCTCCCAAGACAACGCCCGCCTCATAGTCAAGTTCGTCAAGGACCTCAAGAACAAGGCCCAGGCCTCGGTGCAGGGGGACCAAGTGAGGGTGTCGGCGAAGTCCAAGGACATCCTTCAGGACGTGATCCAACGGCTGCGGGATGAGGACTTCGGCATCCCGATCCAGTTCACGAACTACCGCTGAGATGGACATATCCATCGAGTACTGCAGGAAGTGAGGCTACTCACCGAGGGCCGTCGGTCTGGCGGAGAGGCTTCTCGAGGAATTCGAGAACGAGATCGGTGAGCTAACGCTGAAACCGGCAACCGGAGGCGTGTTCGAGGTGGTCGTGGACGGCGAGCTGATCTCCTCGAAGAAGGCGACCGGCCGGCACGCGGAGTACGAGGCGGTGCTAAAGACGGTCCGGGGCCGCTCCGCACCCGATTCATAGGGGGAACTTATCAACGTGGGCCAGCTGTGCGGGGCTGCTGTTGCCATGATGGCGCGACCCCCTAGGCCCCCTGCAGCAGCTCCGAGATCTCGAACGCCAGCTCCAGGGACTGGCGGGCGTTGAGGACCGGATCGCACAGAGCCCGGTAGCGAGTGCTGAGGTCCGACACCTCCTCGGCGCCCCCCAGGCACTCGGTCACGTCCTCGTGGGTGAGCTCGAGGTGAACGCCGCCGGGGTAGGTCCCGCAGGCACGATGGACTGAGAAGAACGCCTTGATCTCGGACAGGATGTCGGTCACCCGGCGGGTCTTCACTCCCGAGGGTGTGGTGAACGTGTTGGCGTGCATCGGGTCGCAGATCCACACCACCCGATGGCCCGAGTCGCCCACGGCTTGCAGCAGCCCCGGCAACACCTCTTGGAGGCGCTCGGCCCCCATCCGGGTGATGAAGCTCAGGCGGCCCGGCTCGCGCCGGGGGTCGAGCCGCTCGCACAGCTCGAGCATCTCGGCGGCCGTGGCGGTGGGCCCGAGCTTGCAGGCAATGGGGTTCCTCACCCCCGACAGGTACTCGACGTGAGCACCGTGAGGCTGGCGGGTGCGCTCGCCGACCCACAGGAGATGAGCCGAGCAGCTGTAGAACTCTCCGGTAAGGCTGTCACGACGGGTCAGCGCCTGCTCGTAGCCCAACAGCAACGCCTCATGTGAGATGTAGAAGTCGACCTGGTGGAGGTGGGAGTCGCTCGAGAGGTCGATCCCACAGGCGGCCATGAAGCGCAAGGCCTGATCGATATGGTGGGCGATGGCCTCGTAACGGCGGCCCTGGGGGCTGCGGGCGACGAACTCCTGGTTCCAGGTGTGGATTTGCCTGAGGTCCGCGTAGCCTCCCTTGGTCAGCGCCCTGATGAGATTGAGGGTGGCCGCGCTCTGGTGGTAGGCGCGCAACAGGCGGGAGGGATCCGCCCGCCGGGAGCCCGTCTCGAAGGCGATGTCGTTTACCGCATGGCCCCGGAAAGACGGCAATGCGACGCCGCCGACCTCCTCTTGAGCGGAGCTGCGAGGCTTGGCGAACTGGCCGGCGATGCGCCCCAGCTTTACCACGGGGAGCCCGGAGGCGTAGGTCAGCACCACCGCCATCTGCAGGATGATCTTGAGCTTGTCCCGAATGGCGTCGGCCGAGAAGTCCCCGAAGGCCTCGGCGCAGTCCCCGGCCTGAAGCACGAAGGCGCGGCCGTGGGCCGCCTCGGCGAGCGCGCTCTTGAGTGAGCGCGCCTCACCCGCGAACACAAGCGGGGGCATTGCCGCAACCTGCTCGAGGGAAGCCTCGAGCTCGGACGCGTCGGGCCACTCCGGCTGTTGCCGGGCCGGATGGTGTTGCCACGAGCTTGGGGACCATGCGGTCATGGGATCGGTTGCCAGACGTGGGACGATTCGGAGATGAAGACGGTAGGGCTCGTGAGTCTAGCCGAGATCGAGGACGCCTCTAGAAGGCTCGAGGGGATTGCGGTGCGGACTCCACTGGACCGGTCCCGGGCGCTCTCCCAGGACGCCTCGGGACCCGTGTTCATCAAATGCGAGAACCTACAGAGGACCGGCTCGTTCAAGATTCGCGGCGGCTATAACCGCCTCAGCCGCCTGCCGGAGTCCGCCAAAGAGAGGGGTGTCGTGGCCGCCTCGGCCGGCAACCACGCGCAGGGTGTTGCGCTGGCCGCGAGCCTTCTCGGGATCCGCTCCACCGTCTACATGCCCGAGAACGCCTCGATTCCGAAGATCGAGGCCACCAAGCGCTATGGGGCGGAAGTTATCCTCACCGGCGATCAGCTGGCCGACTCGATCGCCGTGGCGCTGGAGGCGTCGGAGCGCGACGGCACCGAATTCATCTCGCCCTTCGATCACCCCGCGATCATCGCGGGTCAGGGAACCATCGGGCTGGAGATCCTCGAGTCCCTGGACGACATCGGAACCGTGGTCGTGCCCATCGGTGGCGGAGGGCTGATCTCGGGGGTCGCCGCTGCGATCAAGTCGGTTCGCCCCGCGGTGCGAATGGTCGGAGTGCAGGCTGCGGGCGCGGCCTCGATCCTTCGCTGCTTGGAGCTGGGCCGGGTCGTCCCCGCGGAGCACGTCTCGACAATCGCCGACGGCATCGCGGTGAAATCCCCCTCCGAGCTGACGCTGGAGCACATAAAAACCTTCGTCGACGGGGTCGTGACCGTGGGCGACGACGCTCTGGCCCGGGCGGTCGTGTTCGCCGCCGAACGCATGAAGCTAGTGCTCGAGCCGTCGGGGGCCGCCGGAGTGGCCGCCCTGCTTCAGGATGAGCACACCATGGTGCCCCCGGTCGTCGTGCTGCTGTCGGGAGGCAACATCGACCCGCTGCTGCTGTTGCGAATAATCCGGTTCGGGATGAGCTCGGAGGGCCGCTACTTCGCCTTCAACACACGCATCTCCGATCGCCCCGGCGCTCTGCACCGGCTGGTGGGTCTGATCGCTAACTCCGGCGCCAACGTGGTCGGCGTCCAGCACCATCGCGAGGGCTTCGGCGTGCATCTCGAGGAGGTCGAGGTCGCACTTCAGATCGAGACGAAGGGGCGCCCGCACATCGACGAGCTCATGACCACCCTCGCAGCCGAGGGCTACGTCGTGGAGCGGCTCTGAGCATCGATCCGCGTGCTGCCTCGTGGTGGTCAGATGTCCTCGGTCCGCTTCTGACCACCGGATTCGGTGGTCAAACGTCCGCGGTCCGCTTTCAACCACCGCCCAACCAGCTAGTCGCGCGGCGGTGTTGCCGCGATCGCTGCGGCAGAGCCCACGATCCCCAGGAAGCCTGCCGCCGCCACGAGCGTGAGGCCCACTCCCGGGCGGGCGGAGACGTCGATCTCCATGCGTGCGGAGATGGAAGAGCTGACGTCGCCCACACCCCGGTAGTCGGCGAAGGCGATAGCGCCGATGATCAGCGAGGCGAGAAACGCCAGGATCGCCCAGCGGCCGCGCGGCCGGATCAGCAGCATTCCGGCCGCTATCACGATCACTATCCCACCGCCCAGCGCCCAGTAGCCGTCGCCGGCCTCGAGGCCCGAGAAGGGCCGGGTACGGGGCTCCTCGAGAGCATCCTGGTTGGAGCCGAAGTCGGCCCGAGGATCGATCTGACGGCGCACCGTTATCGTCACCCAGTCGAGGGAGGACCCCGCAATGGCCGCTACACCTGCGAGCAGCAGCAGGGCTACGGCGAAGCGGCGAGCCCTGTCGAAAAAGTCGAGTCCTGCCGTTTCCTCCCCTGCCGTTTCCTCCCCTGCCGTTTCCTCAGCCACAAGCGGTAGCCTAATGTTCATGAACTCGACATCCAAACTCACCTCCCATAAGAGCTCGAAGAACCGCTGCCTGCTGGCGCTTCACGCCCATCCCGACGACGAATCCTCCAAGGGTGCAGGGACCATGGCGCTCTATGCCGGCGACGGCGTGCGCGTGGTGCTGCTGTGCGCCACTCGCGGCGAGGAGGGCGACATCCTCAACCCCCGCATGGACCAGCCCGGCATCAAGGAGCGCATGCCCGAGCTCAGAGAGGCCGAGCTACAGACCGCCTGCGATCTCCTGGGGGTCGAACGCATCTACCTGCTCGGCTACCGGGATTCGGGCATGCCCGGCACCGACTCCAACAAGCATCCGGACGCGTTCGCAAACGCCGATGCCGAGGAGGCGGTGGGGCGAATAGTCGAGATCATCCGCAGGGAGCGGCCCGAGGTCGTGCTGTGCTACGACGAGTCAAAGGGCTACGACCATCCTGACCACGTCAGGGTGCACGAGTGGGGCACGCGCGCCTATTTCGAAGCGGGCGAGGAGGCTCGCTTTCCGGAGCGGGGAGAGGCGTGGCGGCCGGCCAAGCTCTACTACTTCGCCACCTTCACCAAGACGCGCTTCATGAAACTGCACGAGGCTGCGCTGGCCGAGGGCATCGAGAGCCCCTTCGCAAAGTGGCTCGAGGAGTGGGATGAGCGCGGTTTAGCCGAGCCCACGGTGACTGCTCAAGTCGACGTTTCCGAGTTCATCGAGCTGCGCAGCAAGGCGCTGCTGGCGCACGCCACCCAGATTGATCCCGACAGCTTCTGGTTCGCCATACCCGACGAGATCCACCGCCAGGCCTATCCGTGGGAGGACTACACGCTCGTGGACTCGGCGGTGCCCACTCGGGAGCGTGAGGAAGACCTCTTCGACGGGCTGTAGCTCGCCGAGTGGTGGATAAAGGTCACACAGTAGCCATTTACGACCACTCGGCGAGGGCTTGATGTCGAGTGGTGGATAAAGGTCACACAGTAGCCATTTACGACCACTCGGCCAGAGCGTCTCAGCCGGCTACTACGTTCCGGCGCTGCAGGGTCTCCTCGATGGCCGCTCGGATGTCGTCGCCGAGCAGCTCCTCGTGCTCCAGAAGCGCGTCCCGCAGGGCCTCGACGAGATCCCGGTTCTTCTCCAGCAGGAACAGGACCTGGTCCTTGTGCCGCTGGAGGAACTCCTCGACCTCCTTGCGAGTGTCCTCGTTGGCCAGCACCTTGGCGACGATGTTGGCAGACGAGTAGGGGCCGTGCTGGATTGCCTCGAGGCTGACGAGGGAGTTGCCCATCCCGAAGGAGCCGATCATCTGCGCGGCCAGCTGCGTGGCGGTTTGGAGGTCCGAGGCCGGACCGGTGCCCGACTCCCCGAAGAAGAGCAGCTCTGCGGCGAGGCCTCCCAGGGTGATCCTCAGGGTTCCTTCGAGCTCCGACTTGGAGCGGGTGAAGCGCTCCTCGGCGTCCGAGTGAGCGAGAAGGCCCAGGGCCTCGCGGCGCTTGATGATCGACAGCACCTCGAGCCGGCGCTCCTTGGCACAGAGGTAGGCGGCAACCGCGTGGCCGGCCTCGTGGGTGGCGATGAGGTCACGCTCCCGGGCGGTGTAGGCAACCGGCTGGGCGAGCCCGATCTCCTCCGAGAGCCGGGCGCGCTGGATGTCCTTCCACGACAGCTGCTTGCGGCCCTCACGGATGGCCCACACCAGGGCTTCGTCGAGGATGTGCTCGAGCATGGCCGGGCTGTAGCCTAGGGACATCGCAGCGAGCTCGTCGCGCAGGTCCTCCCGCTCCATCTCTTCGGCGTGGGCGCGGCGGATGAGGAAGTAATCGATCAGCTCCCTGCGGCCCGCCCGCGAGGGCAGGTCGAAGTAGAGCGAGCGGTCGAAGCGCCCCGGCCGCATCAGCGCCGGGTCGAGGGTGTCGGCCCGGTTGGTGGCGCCGATCACGAGGATGTTGCTGTAGGGAACCGGCTTCTTCTTGAGCTGCCGGTTCGCCGGGAGATAGTTGTTGATGGCCATCTTGAAGAAGTTGGCGAAGCGCTGCCCCCGTGGGGGCGAGTCGAAGGACTGAAGCTGGATGAGCAACTCGTTGACCATGCCCCCGGTCCCCGGGCTCGCCATGCGGTTGATCGAGAAGCGGGAGGAACGGTCTGCGGAGAAGCCCTCGATGCCCGAGCGGGCGCCGCCGACCGCGTCCATCTCCTCGATGAAGCCGATCGCCCCACCCTCCTTGGCCGCGGCCTTTCTGAGGGCCTTGAAGAAGGCACGGATCTTCCAGGCCGTCATCCCGTACCACATGCTGTGAAAAGCGGGGGCCGAGACGAAGAAGAAGGGAACTCCCGCCTCGGCCGCCATGGCCTTGGCCATGTGGGTCTTGCCGGTGCCGGGGCGTCCCTCGAACAGGATGCCGCGGCGGGGGTTGCCACCGAGCTCCTCACGAAAGGTCTTGTAGGTGAGAAAGATCTGAAGCGAGCGGGTGACCTCCTCCAGCACGGTGTCGATGCCCCGCACGTCCCGGAAGTTGAGCCCGATCTCCTCTGGAGTGAAGCGGACGTGCGGCGAGCGTCCGTTGATGATCATCGGGAGCACCACCATCATGATCACGCTGAGGAGGATGACCACGGGGAAAGCCCACAGGATGAAATCGGGGCCCAGCGTGGGGAGCCCGAAGACCAGCGGATTGTTCTCGATCAGCCGCTTCAACAGCCATGCGAAAACGAAGAGCTGGAGGTAGAGAAGCACTCGTATCCGCTTCTGCCGGTTCCGCTCCCGTACTGCACGGACATCCGCCTTGTGGCCGTCGGCGACCGTACGGAAGGCGTCCTTTACCGGCGCCACCATGCTGGAGGCGTTGCTGGCTGTGTCCTTGTCCACCCGAGCTCCTGTCGTTTACCGGCTTTCGGTAGATTCTTCCACCTATTGGCTTTCGACAGAATCGGGATTTCTACTTAAGGAGGTCCGGCGGATGGGCCTGGCCTCGGGCGCTGGGGGTCTGGGCCGGAGGGGGCGACGGAGTAGTAGATCGCGCTGAACGCGCTCTCGGGTACGGAATGCGTACTCAGGCGCGCTCTGCGCGCTTTTGAGTACCGGCCCCCTGCAGGGCGGCCACGGCAAGCGCCGCCACCAGAAAGGGGGCGGCTGCGGCCCGCGCCAGGCCCTCGACTCCCGAGATCGCGAGCCAGGCCCAGGAGTCCGGGACCGGCTCGGCCAGGATCAGGCCGGTGGTCTGGGCGAGCCAGCCGACCGCAAGAGCCACCGCGGCTCCCACCACGACCACTCCGGGCTTCGACCTCGCCGCCAGAAGCCGAGGGATGTCACGGACACCTCGCCACGACCCCAGCGCGGTCGGCACACCTCCTTCTTCATGAGTGCGGACGACGCGCAAGGCGGCGCCCGCCAGAAGCGGGAGCAGGGCGAGCTCGGCCACGAGCACGACCGTGGCCACGTTTCGCGACCGTTGCAGACGCCGCGGGGACACTCTCGCTATGCGGCGGCCTTTGGGGAACGCCTCGATGACCGGGTGCAGGTCGCGGACCTCGTAGACCTCCTGAAAGAGATAGCCGTGGGTCAAGTGGAGGGGCAAGGCTATCGTCGCCGCGAGCAAGAACAGGGTCGAGAAGTTCGAGAAGGCGGCCCGCAGGGCCCGGTCCGCGAGCATCGGTGGCAGTGTAGGCCGCGGGGGGCCGGTGGAGATGATCGGCGCGGTGGTTAAACGCGGACCGAGGACCTCTGCCCACCAACAACGGTGGTCAAACGCGGACCGAGGACATTTGCCACCCTTGCGCGAGCACGGCGCCGATCCAATCAGGCCGGCGAGATCAGGGGGGCCGGGATGCGCGCCCGACCTCGGCGCGCATCCCGACCTCCTCCGGCTTACAGAAGCAGCTTGAAGGTGAAGGTAAGCCCGTCGGCCTCCTCCCCTATTTCCAAGGTGCCGTGGGCCGACTTGTAGTCGTCCGTACCGCCCGTGACCGCGAACGGCGCAAAAAATTCCGGGCCTTGGTCTGAGTCCTCGAGGCCCCCCTCAACCGTAAGCGACCCTCCTTCGAGATAGAAGGAGACATCGCACTCGACGCTGGCCGACTGTCCTTCTATTGCGACGGCCATGCAGCTACCCGACGCCGTCCCACGCTGCTTCGTCCGAGCCCGGTTGTATACCGGATCGTTCCCGAAGACGAAGTAGTCGCCCGCGCTGAAGTCCTTGTCTCCGACGTCGACGAAGGTCTCGTCGTCGTCGGAGAACTTCTCGGCGAGCCGAATCGTGCGCTCTTCGTAGCGCGAATCGGACACCGCCGGGGAGATGATGCTGACGGTAAGCCCCAGCAAGCCGAGAACGGTCGCAACCACTGCTAGCTTTCTCAACAACTCGTTGACCTCCTTGTCAATGACGTGTGTGAACCGAATGACGGGCGCGGAGCGCGGTGGCTCCGTCCTCCGCCCGGGTGAAGTCGCCAGCCGTCATCACCTCCCCAATGGCGCTTCAAATCGTCACCCTAGAACTCGAGGAGACCCCCCGTCTAGTAAAACTTGGGAAACATTCTCAAGACGACGCCGTTCAGGGCCCGGCCGCGCTGCCGTCGCTCCTCGACAGCTCGGGTCCATGGGTCAGTCCTTGACCCAAATGATGCCCTCCACCCAATACGACCGGGGGACAAAGGCTGCGGCTGGGGGGGCCGTACGCTCCTAGAGATCCGATGACGAAAAGAGCTAGCGCCGCGTGTCCTTGAATGTGTGCATCCGGTCGGATCTTCTTTGGGTGGTTTGTAATAGTTTAGTGGTCTTTGATAACGGTCGGGAGGGCGGCGTCGGCTCGTGAGAATCCTGCTGTGGCATGGCTATCTCTTGAGGGGCTCGGGTTCGAACCTCTACACCGCCAACCTCGCCCGCGTGTGGCGTGCCGAGGGCCACGACGTCCTGCTGATCTGCCAGGAGCAACGAGTGGAGGGACTCGACTACATCGACTCGGCGGGCGACTTCGACGACTCCAATCGGGGCTTCGAGCTGCAGGCGACCGGAGTGGCGCCGGCATCGGGAACAGTCCGGCTCGTGCGCCCACAGATCGGCGGCCTCCTGCCCGTCTACGTCGGCGACAACTTCAGCGGCACTATCAAACTCTTCGTGGACCTGAGTGAGCCTGAGCTCGGACGCTACGTCGAATCCAACGTCAGGGCATTGGTCACGACCATCGAGCAGCACCGGCCCGATGCCATCGTCACCGGCCACGAGGTTATGGGGCCATATATCGCGTTGAAAGCCTGTGGAGAGACCGGCACCCGCTATGTCGCCAAGCTCCACGGCAGCGCGCTGGAGTACGCGGTCAAGCCGCAGGAGCGCTATCGCCACTACGCGCGTGAGGGCCTGAACGGCGCCGCGGCCGTCACCGGAGGCAGCCGCTACATGATCGAGGAGGCAAACGCGGTGGTGCCGGGGCCGTGGCGGGAGCGGGCCGTGGTGCTGAACCCCGGCTGCGACATCGACCTGTTCAGGCCGCGGCCCGATCCGCCTGCGCGGCCCCCCCGCGCCGCCTTCGTCGGCAAGCTCATCCCCGCCAAGGGAGTGCAGAACCTCCTGGCGGCGCTAGGCTTGGTCTCCATTCCCGAGCTCCAGGTCACGGTCGTCGGCGACGGGCCCTTCGCCGAGTCGCTTCGAAAGCTGTGGGCCGCATTTCAAGCTGGGGACACGAGTGCGGCCCTCGGCCAGCTTGACGCCTCCGACCCGAGCCTCGAGCACCTGCGCTCATGGCTTGAGCGCACCACTCTCGACGACGCCTATCAGCGCCGTGCCGCCGCAGTCCGGATCGACTTCGCCGGGCACATGGACCACGGCCCCCTGTCTATAGTGCTCCCCGATTTCGATGTGCTGGTGGTTCCCTCAGTCGTGCCCGAAGCGTTCGGCATGGTCGCGGCCGAGGCGGCCGCCTGCGGGGTGCTGCCGATCGTGCCCGCTCACTCGGGGATCGGCGAGGCGGGGGCGACGCTCGAGAGCGAGCTCGGCCACCCCGGCCTCTTGAGCTTCGACCCCGACGAGCCCGTCGCCGGAATCGCCCGAGCCCTCGAGCGCGTCATCGGGCTGCCTGAGGACGAGCGGCGAGCGCTCGGCGAGGGGGCGGTGACGGTGGCCAGGGAGCGGTGGTCGTGGGAGCGAGTGGCCGGCGAGCTCCTGCAACTCGCGGCCCCCGACTCTGGGTCCGATTCGCCAAGATAGCCGAATGCGTGTGAGGCGCCGCCGAAAACAAGATCGGTATTGGATCGCGCGCAAACGCGCGCTTCGATCAACCCGTCAGCCGACGAGGCGAGCTCGATAGGCGTGGGTGCGATAGGCATCGTCTTCCCGGACATATGGGACCCCGAACACCGCCATGACCGCGTCGCCGATGAACTTCTGGACGACGCCGCCGTGACGCTCGACCGCCGTCCGCGCGGCGCCGTGATAGTCGAACAGAACCCGTTTCAAAGTCTCCGGATCGAGGCGCTTTCCCAGTGCCGTGGAGTCTGCGAGGTCGCAGAACAGAACGGTCACGAGCTTCCGGCGGTCTGGCTCCCCGCTCAGAAACTCCTGTCCGCAGGCTCTGCAGAACCGAAAGTCTTCGGCGTTGTCCCGCCCACACACGGCACAGAGCAAGAGGATCCCCCGACGACGAGCGGTCGGCGGGCACGAATCCAAAGTGTATCTCGTAACGAAGAAACGGACGCTCGAAGGTGGCCCTCGTGAAGGGCGCGGTCACCAAACGCACACAAACGCTCGGGTGAATACCGAATCCACCGTACTTGATCGCGCGCCACGCGCAATCGACTAATACCCGGCCGGCCCGAGTGATCACAGCTCCGATGGAGGCGGCCGCCTCAGCTTCTTGGTCTCGGAGCGGCGTTTCTTTCGCCGGATCCTGCGCTCGACGCTCCCCCGGGAAGCGGCGGTAGGGACCCGCTTGCGAGGTACCACGACCGCCTCGCCGACGAGATCGTGGAGGCGGCGCACCACCTCCTGACGGTTACGGAGCTGAGAGCGGTGAGTGTCACTCGAGAGCCTCAGATTGCCGGCGGAGTCGATGCGGTGGCGTAGGCGCGCTCGCACCCGTTCCTTCTGGCGGGGGCCGAGCGCCCGGGAGCCCTCGACGTTCCACATAAGATCGACGCGGGTGGCGGAACGGTTGGCGTGCTGGCCTCCGGGTCCCGACGAGGTCGAGAAGCTGAGCTCGATCTCGTCTTGCGGGATCGCAACACGCCGCTCCACAGAGATCAGGCGGGCAGCTGTTCGAGCAGCGCCTCGGGAGTGGTGACCGGCAGCTTGCAAACTCCCCGGCGGCAGACGAACGCAGTGGGGGCCGCTACGGAAGTCCTCCCTTCGAGGAGCGGCACCTCCTGCGCGCCCGCCGAGTCTCCGGGAGAGACGACCACCACCTTGTTGGGAACGAAACGGGACCTCACCGCCGCCAGCAGCGCGACGGTGCCAGAGTCCTCGGAAGGACCCACGACCACGATCTCGGCTGGGTCCCCGGTGTAGAAGTCGATCGCCTGGAGCAGGTGCCCGAAGCCCGACGGAGAGCGCTCGACCATGTCGCGCAGCAGGCGAATCGCGCCCACGGCGGCAGTCTCGTAGGTCTCCTCCCCGGTCAGGAGCGCCAGACGCTGAAGCTCGAGAGCGAGCACCGAGTTGGCGGAGGGGACGGCGTTGTCGAACAGGTCCTTGGGGCGGCTCACCAAAGGCTCGGCATCCGCTCCGGTGGTGAAGAAGCCGCCGGCGCCGGGGTCTGAGAACAGCCGGAGTGCCTCGTCGGCCGCCCAGCGGGCCCGGCGCAGCCAGACCAGGTCGCCCGAGGTCTCGTAAAGGGCGAGGCAGGCCTCGAGCGTAAAGGCGTAGTCCTCGCACACCCCCAGGTGCTTGACCGAGCCGTCCCGGTAGGAGCGCAGCAGGCGCCCGTCCGACACCATTACCTCGAACACGAACTTCATCGCCTCTTCTGCTGCGGCGATCCAGGCGGGCCGTGAAAGGATGGCTCCCGACTCGGCAAGGGCCGCGGCCGCCATCCCGTTCCACGCGGTCAAGACTTTTGAATCGGTGGCGGGACGGACCCTTTCGGAGCGGCGGCGGAGCAGGGCGGCGCGAGCGCGCTCGACTGCGGCCGGCTCCACGTTGACTGCGGCAAGCACGGGGATGTTCGAGCCCTCGAAGTTGCCCTGCTGAGAGAAGCCCCAGCGGGCCGCCGCGACGCCCCAGTCGGCGCCCGCGGCGTCCTTCACCTCGTCGAGAGACCAGACGTAGAACTTGCCCTCCACTCCCTCCGAATCGGCGTCCAGGGAGGAGTAGAAGCCTCCGGCCTCGTCTCGCATCTCCGCGAGCAGAAAGGAGGCCGTGGCGGCGGCGACATCACGATGACGGCTCGATCCGCCGGCCAGCCACGAGCGCGCGTAGGCGCGCAGCAGCAGCGCGTTGTCGTAGAGCATCTTCTCGAAGTGGGGCACGAGCCAGTAGCGATCGACGCTGTAGCGGGCGAAGCCGCCGCCGAGCTGATCGAACATCCCCCCGGCCGCCATGCGGTCGAGCGTCGTGGCGGCCATGGTTCCGGCGTCGTCGGTGCCTCGGCGAGCCATGCGCAAGCAGAAGTCGATGGTCATCGGCTGAGGGAACTTCGGCGCGCTCCCGAAGCCTCCGAAGTCGGGGTCGAAGGCCTGCTCCAAGCCCTTGACCGCGGCCCCCAGGATCTCCTCGGAGATGGGCTCGGTCGAGGGCCTCAGGCGGGCGGTGCTGCCGATGTGGGAGAGCAGACTCTCACCCTGGCCCTCGACCTCGTCGCGGCGCTCGGCCCAGGTAGCCGCGATTGCCTCGAGCAGGCCGCTGAAGGAGGGCATCCCGTGACGGTCGGTGGGCGGGAAGTAGGTCCCCCCGTAGAACGGCTTGCGTTCGGGGGTCAGGAACATCGTGAGGGGCCAGCCACCCTGGCCGGTGAGCGTCTGCACGGCCTCCATGTAGATGGCGTCGA
>DASRPA010000033.1:0-5540 GCA_035646635.1 Actinomycetota bacterium
AGGAGGGCATCCCGTGACGGTCGGTGGGCGGGAAGTAGGTCCCCCCGTAGAACGGCTTGCGTTCGGGGGTCAGGAACATCGTGAGGGGCCAGCCACCCTGGCCGGTGAGCGTCTGCACGGCCTCCATGTAGATGGCGTCGACGTCGGGCCTCTCCTCCCGGTCGACCTTGATGCTCACGAAGTGCTCGTTCATGAGGCCCGCGGTGGCATCGTCCTCGAACGACTCACGCTCCATCACGTGGCACCAGTGGCAGGCGGCGTAGCCGATCGAGAGGAGGATGGGCTTGTCATCGGTGCGGGCGCGCTCGAACGCCTCCTCGCCCCAGGGGTACCAGTCGACCGGGTTGTCCTTGTGCTGGAGCAGATAGGGGCTGGTCTCGCCCTGCAAGCGGTTGGCCATGCCTGCATCCTTACCCGTCTGTTCCCTCCGCCCCCCCGCCCGAGCCGTGGAGGGCTGGGAGGCGAACTTTGTGGCCCTGACCACGTCACAGGTGGTTGCGGCGACAAAGTTGTGGCCGGGGGCCAGATGAGGGAGCGAACTGGGGGTGGGACGCGGGAGCCGGTCGCGTTGTAGGCCCCCCACCGTGGTGCGGCGAGGGGCCGTAGGCTCGAGGCGCTATGGCCGCCCTCGCCTACCTCCTGCCTCCGGTCACCGGGCTGTTCGCCTACCTGCTCGGCTCACGGGAACGAACGCGCCGGCACGGCCTGCAGTCAGTCGCGTTCGGCTTGCTGTGGCCGGCGGCGCTGTACGGAGCCGCCGCGCTGTCGCCGGGGGCCGCGCAGGCCGGTTTCGGCGTGGGAGGCTTGGTGTGGGTGGGCATGTTGCTCACCACAGCGGTAGGGCTGGACCTCCATGTGCCGGGGACGGCGAGGTGGCTGGGGGCCGCGGCCGCCGAGTCGCCGTCGGGCCGGGGAGCCTAGGAGCGGGCAGCCTGTGGGTGGTTCACGTAAGACGGTCGCACATCAGCCACCGGTTTCGGTGGTTCACGTGAGACAGTCGCACACCAGCCACCGAGGGCCCAGGAAGGGTCGGCCCCCTAGGGCCGTCCCGCGAAGCACATCCGGCAGGTGGCGGCCGTGGAGCCGTTGACCGCGCCACAGGAGGGGCAGCGCCAGAAACCGCTCTGGGTCGCCGGCCCCGCAGCAGGTTCGTCCTCCGGCTCGGCTGCTGGGATCTCGGTGGCGGGCGTCGGCACCCACTGTGCGGTCTGCTCCTCATAGACGAGAAGCTCCTGCCCCCGCTTGAACCACCATCGGCCGCCGCGCTCGAAAGGCTGCTCCTCCGGCATGCCGGAGAGGTCGGGGGCGGGTTGAGCCGCCGGTGGCGCCTCCCACTCAGAGGGCGCCTCCCAGGTTGCGGTCGCGTGGATTGTCTCCGCCACCGGCGTCTCGGTTGCCGCCTGTCCCTGCTCCACAGGTGCGCTGGTCGCGGAGGCGGCGGGCTCCCAGATGTCAGACTCGGCGCTCTCCGCTTCCCCGCCTGGGGTGGCCGCATCCGCTCGCTCCTGTTGCGCCATCGTCGTCGAGGGCGCAATCCAGTGGAGAGGCTCGGCGTGGGTCGGGGTCGGGACGGGCTCGGGCTCTGCCACGGCCACCGGCTCCGGTTCCGGTTCCGGTTCCGGTTCCGGATCTGCCACGGCCACCGGCTCCGGTTCCGGTTCCGGATCTGCCACGGCCACCGGCTCCGGCTCGGGATCTGCCACGGCCACCGGCTCGGGATCTGCCACGGCCACCAGCTCCGGCTCGGGAGCGGGTCTCCGCTCCTCCACGGCCACAGGCTGCGGCTCTGCTCTCTGGGGCGCCGGTTCGACCGTCTCTGCCACCGCCGCCTCCGCAGGCGCCGGCGCCTCCGCAACACGAGTGGGCTCAACCGCCGGAGCCGGCGCCGCGGCGGCCTCCGGACGGGCTCGCAACTCTTCGAGCCGGCGCCGCAGTCCCCCCAGGCTCGAGAGAACGGCGATCATGAGGACGACCGCCAGGGCGAGGAGTGCGAGGACGCTGAGCTGGAAAACGTTCGGATCGATCGACATGTCTCTCCCTAAAGCAACCAGATCGGAGCTTGACTCGGATTTGTTCCGGGGGTCAGGTTATCGCCACCTGAGCCCAGAGTTCCGGAGCGCAGGGGACCCCCCTCGATACAATCTCGGCGCGGCGGCACAGTCGGCTTGCGAAAGGGGCAGGAGTTGGCGGTCATCAAGACGATCGACCTGGTCGGGGTTTCGGAGAAATCGTGGCGGGACGGCGCCGACCAGGCGCTGGCCGAGGCGTCAAAAACCATCCGGGGCGTAACCGGCATGGAGATCCTGGGAACCTCGTGCACGGTTGAGAACGGCGCCGTCACCGAGTACCTCACCGAGGTGCGAATCAAGTTCCGCATCGAGCGTTAGGTGCACCTCCCCGTAAATACGGTCGCATTCGGTGAGGACCGTCTTTCCGGTGCGGAGCACTGATGCCGGGCACGGCCCTGGTGGGGATCCAGTGGGGCGACGAAGGCAAGGGCAAGGTCACCGATCTCATGGCCGCTTCAACCGATTACGTCGTGCGCTATCAGGGCGGCAACAACGCAGGACACACGATCGTCGTGGGCTCAGAGAAATACGCACTGCACCTCGTGCCCACCGGGATCCTCTATCCCCACTGCATCCCGGTCATCGGAGCCGGAGTGGTCGTCGACCCACAGGTGCTGATCGAGGAGCTCGACGCGCTCGAGAACAGGGGCATCGACACGAGCAGGCTGCTGTTGTCCGGCAACGCCCATCTGATCATGCCCTACCACCTCGAGCTCGACCGGGTGCAGGAGCGACGGCTGGGGCGCAACCGGCTCGGGACCACCAAGCGCGGGATAGGTCCCGCCTACGCGGACAAGGCCGCTCGCATCGGCCTGCGCGTTCAGGACCTGCTCGACCCGAGGATCTTTTCGGCCAAGCTCGAGGTCGTGCTCAAGGAGAAGAACCTCCTCCTGACCAGGGTCTACGGTCGCCTGCCGCTCGAAAAGCGCGAGGTCGAGGACTCCTATCTCGAATACGGGAGGAGGCTCAGTAGGCAAATCACCGACACCTCGGCAGTCGTGCAGCGTGCGCTGGATGACGGCAAGGAGGTCCTGTTCGAGGGGGCTCAGGCCGCTCTGCTCGACCTCGACCATGGGACCTATCCCTTCGTCACCTCCTCCAACCCGGTGGCGGGAGGCGCCTGCACCGGCTCCGGAGCGGGGCCGCGCGACCTGACTCGCATAATCGGCATAGCCAAGGCCTACTGCACGAGGGTCGGCTCCGGCCCCTTTCCCTCGGAAGCGGACCCCGCAGACGCCGACATCCTCGTGGAAGCCGGGGGCGAGTACGGCACGACCACCGGGCGCAAACGCCGCTGCGGCTGGTTCGACGCGGTTGCGGCTCGCTACGCAGCTCGCTTGAACACTCTGACCGAGATGGTCGTCACCAAGCTCGACGTCCTCTCCTGCTTCGACGACATCAAGATCTGTCGCGCCTACGAGCACGCCGGCGAGCGCTTCGAAGACTTTCCCCCCAACCAGACAGTGTTCAACAAGGCGGTCCCCGTCTACGAGTCGATGCCCGGGTGGGGGGAGCCGCTTGGGCACGCCCGTCGTGGGAGCGATCTGCCCAAGGAGGCGCGCGCGTTCCTCGAGCGTTTGGAGGAGCTCGTCCGAACGCCGGCGACGTGGGCGTCGGTGGGGCCGGAGCGCGATCAGATCGTGACGTTGAGATGAGGGTGCTGCTGCTCGGTTCGGGGGGGAGGGAGAGCGCCATGGCGGCCGCGTTGCAGCGCTCGGCCGCGGTCACCGAGCTGGTCGCCGCCCCCGGCAACCCGGGCATCGCGCGCACGGCCGAGATCTGCTCGATCGATGCAGCCGAGCCGGTTGAGGTGTGCTCGCTGGCGGAGCGCTGCCGGCCCGATCTCGTCGTGGTCGGTCCCGAGGCTCCGCTGGTGGCGGGCGTCTCAGACGCTCTGCGGGCAAAGGGCTATCCGGTGTTCGGCCCCGATAAAGAGGCCGCTCGCATCGAGGGCTCGAAGTCGTTCGCCAAGGAGCTCATGGAGCGCTCCGGAATCGCCACCGCCCGAGGGGAGACCTTCCGGGCGGTCGCACCTGCCGTGGCTCACGTGGATGCCCTCGGCCCCCCTTACGTCGTCAAGGCCGACGGTCTCGCGGCGGGCAAGGGAGTGCTGGTGACAGAGGACCGGGCCGAGGCCGTAAGGGGTATCGAGGAGCGGCTGGTGGGGGGCCGCTTCGGGGACGCAGGCCGTAGCGTGGTCATCGAGGAGTTCCTCGATGGCGAGGAGCTCTCCGTCATCGCCTTCAGCGACGGGCGCACGATCGTCTCCTGTCCCCCGGCTCAGGACTACAAGCGCGCCCTCGATGGGGACGAGGGGGAGAACACCGGGGGCATGGGCTCCTACAGCCCCGTCCCGTCGTGCTCGGACGAGCTCGGCGCAGCCATCGCGGGCGAGGTGATCGAACCCATGGTCGCCGCACTCTCAGCACGAGGCACTCCTTTCGTCGGAGCCATCTACGCGGGGCTGGCGCTGACCGAGCGGGGGCCGCGGGTGATCGAGTTCAACGCCCGTTTCGGGGACCCCGAGACGCAGGCGCTTCTGCCACGCCTCGAATCGGACTTCGCGGAGCTGTGCCTGAAAAGCGCCACCGGGCAACTCGAAGGGACAAAGCTCCATTGCCGCTCCGACGTCTGTGTCGCGGTGGTCGCGGCGTCGAAGGGCTATCCGGGACCCCACGAAACCGGCTTGGTGATCGGGGGCATAGAGGACGCGGAGTCCGTTGCGGGCGTCGAAGTCTTTCACTCCGGCACCCGGCTTTCAGACGGGGAGCTTCGGACCGACGGGGGCCGGGTGCTCGCCGTAAGCGCGCTGGGAGAGGACTTCTCAACAGCTCGTGCGCGCGCCTACGAAGCCGTCTCGCACATTCACTTCGAAGGAGCTCGCTGGCGCACGGACATCGCGTTACGTGCGGATCGAAGGGAACAGGAGCGCGCATGAGCGCGGCCCCCGTCGTCGGGATCATCATGGGCTCTGACTCGGACCGTGAGGTGATGGAGAAGGCGAGCGGCGTCTTCGACCGCTTCGGCGTTCCCTTCGAGATAGAGGTCATGTCGGCGCATCGAAACCCGGGCCGCGTCGCCGCCTATGCCACGGGTGCCTCGGAACGGGGTCTCAAAATCATCATTGCGGGGGCCGGGATGGCCGCACACCTGCCGGGTGTGGTCGCGGCGCACACGATCCTGCCGGTGATCGGTGTCCCCCTCTATCAGAAGGCCCTGGGCGGGCAAGACGCGCTCTACTCCTGCGTCCAGATGCCACCCGGCGTGCCGGTGGCGACGGTGGCGATCGACGGGGCCAAGAACGCAGCCGTGCTTGCGTGCCAGATCCTGGCGGTGGCCGACGACGCACTAGCCACTGAGCTGGCGGCGCTTAAGAAACAGATGAGCGAAGGCTTCAAGCTCTGAGGGCTCGTTTTTTATGGGCCCCAGAGTGCCCAAAAAGGCACTCTGAGACGGTCAAAACTTGGCTCC
>DASRPA010000034.1:0-3452 GCA_035646635.1 Actinomycetota bacterium
TCCTCGGGCCGCTCGAAGGTCGTATAGCGCCGGGCGCACGTCAGACATTCCCGCCGCCTCCTGATCGCCCGGCGCTCTTCGGCCGTGCGTGAGTCGACGACCTTGTCCTCGAGACCCTCGCAGTAGGGACAGCGCACCTAGACCGCCTCGGCGTCGCGCCGCAACCGGCGCAGCTGCTCTCTGAGCTCCTGCACGCTCGCCTGGTAGGTGGAGACGTCGGTCTCCGCCGGGCCAGACCCTGGCCCGGCCTGCTCGCCGCACAGCGGGCAGCAAGCACCCTCCTGGCTCAAGTGCGCACCGCACTCACGGCAGCGCCTCGCCATGCCCTAAGAACACCCGCTGGTGGAGCCGCACGAGGGACAGGCAAAGCAGGAGCCCGCCGGCTGCATCTGCACTCCGCAGGTGCCGCAGAAGGGCATCGATCCCGCATGTGCATCGGCGACTGCGCCGAGGACTATGACACCCTCGCCCTGACCGCCGCCTTTCGAGTGTCCGTTTCCGTTCCCGCTGGCGGTGTCGCCGGACAGCTTCGATTCGATCTCGCCCTGGCGCTCCCCTGAGGTTCTGATGTTGAGCCGGTGCCGGTCCTCTGCCTCCAGATAGTCGAGCGCCAGAAGCCTGAAGACATAGTCGAGAATCGAGGTGGCGATTCGGAAGTCGGGATCGTCGGTCATGCCCGAGGGTTCGAAGCGGGTGTTGACGAATTGCTTGACGTAGGCAGACAGCGGAACTCCGTACTGCAGGCCCATCGAGATCGAGATCGCAAAGGCATCCATGATCCCCGCGAGCGTCGAGCCCTGCTTGGCAACCTTCAGGAAGATCTCGCCCACGGTCCCGTCCGGGAACTCCCCGGTGGTGAGGTAACCCTCGGTGTCGGCGACGCGGAACTTGAACGTGCGACCGGCCCTCTTCTTGGGCAGGCGACGGCGCACCGGCTCCGGTGAGGAGGCGACCGGAGTCTTCGAGTCCTCCTTCTTGGAGACGGACAGAGGCTGGCCAACCTTGCAATTGTCACGGTAGAGAGCAAGCGCCTTGATTCCCAATCGCCAGCCCTCGACGTAGACACGCTCGACGTCTTCGACGGAGAAGTCCTCCGGCACGTTGACGGTCTTGCTTATCGCACCGGATAGGAAGGGCTGCGCCGCCGCCATCATCTTGAGATGCCCGAGGTAGTTAATAGAACGCTCTCCCATGGCGGTGTCGAACACGTCCATGTGCTCCTCGTGCAGATGAGGTGCTCCGATGACATGCGAGTTCTCGTCGATGTAGGCAATGATGTCGACGATCTGCTCGTCGTTGTAGCCAAGCTTGCGGAGGGCTCTGGGCACCGTCTGATTGACGATCGACATCGTGCCGCCGCCGACCAGCTTCTTGACCTTCTTGAGGGCGAGGTCGGGCTCGATGCCGGTGGTGTCGCAATCCATGAGCAATCCGATGGTGTTGTGGCTGATGAAACCGTTGGCCATGTACGTCACGTTGTCGGGCACCGAGAGGTCGTAGGTGAGCTCATCCTCGGATAGCTTGGCCGAGGCGATGGTGTCGTAGAAGAAAGGCAGCAAACTTCCAAGCTCAGGGTCAGCTGTTCGCTCGTACAGAACCGAGGCCATACGCCGGCTGATCCTTCCGCTGCGCCGCCACTCGACGAACGCGGCATCCCGAACGCGGTCGCGCGCGGGGGCCAGCCGGTCGAGTAACGCTCGGGTCACCGGGATCTTGTCTTTGCGCGCAGCCTGCTGAGCTTCAGTTCGCTCCATGGCTCCGTTCTTACGATCGCTGATGAACCCGATCTCCTCTTGCCATGCCTGGTTGTAGGACAGGTTCAAGAGGCGGAGCACCGCGAGAGGGTTCTCTCCCCAACCGGGCATATCGAACTTACGGGTAGTCGGATAGCCGAGCGCTAACAACAGGCTCTGCACATCGTGTGAGAACTCGACTGAGGTTGTCGACCAGCACGGATACCCGGAGGTAACAGTGCCGTCCGTCTCGAACAATCCCCGAAGAAATGCAGCATAGGTGGAACGATCGTTCGAGTACAAGACCGCGTTGGGGATATGAGGAAGACGGCCCTTGCCGGCGTGATCAGGCCGAGGCTGATGCTTGGCGAAACCGCATGCAGACCACCAGCGCACCAGTCGCACCGAATGAAACGACAGCTCGACGTAGTTGCCGACTTGGCGCTTATGGGCTTCCAGCCCAAAGACTTCTTTGCCGAGCTGTGAGAGACGCTCCAGGACGTCGAAGTCCTTGCCGTCTACACAAAGCCTGATCCCTCGGGCATGGAGGGAGCCATCTCCCATGAAGTAGCCGAGCAGCTCGGCCAGCTCTGCGGTCATCGTATCGGGCGCGGCCCCCTCGTGCTCGCCCGTCCAGTAGGCGTCCTCGAACGGCGGGAGGGGCACGATCTGAGGTTCGCCTACGAGCTGGTCCAGGGATAGAGGGACGACATCTTCAACTTTGAGCTCGGCGAACCGCTTCCACACCCAGCGGCCATCAGGCTCGACGACCTTGATGCGGTGTGAGGGCGTTCCCTTGATCCGATACCCTCGCGAAGTCTCTACATCGACCACAGACTCGGACCCGTTGGCGTAGAAGTGCGTCGCCTTCCGGGAGCCCTCGGCGGTGTTGACAGAGACGCCGAGCGACTGCCACTTGGCGCCGTCCGGGTCGCCGAGAGATGCAAGTCGAACGAGCCCTCGCTCGGTCGGCACGAGCGAGCCGCCCACGAGACATCCCGTCGGAGCGAGAACGGTGGCCTGGGAGTTGCGATATCCGTGCTTGTGGCCGAACTCCAGGGCCTCGTCCCAGGCACGGCGGGCCGCTTGCACGAGGTCGTCCGTTGCGAGCGCGTCGGGGATCTGGTAGGCCGCGTCACGGTGCTTGTTCATCACCCGCAACATCGGCTCGCGGTTCTGCGCAAAGGCATCGAACGCCCCCACGCGCTTGGCGATCTTGGCCGAGGTTGCATAACAGTGCCCGGTCATCAGGGCCGTTATGGCCCCCGCCCACGCCCGCCCCTCGTCCGAGTCGTAGGCAAGTCCTTCCGACATCAACAGGGCCCCCAGGTTTGCATAGCCCTGACCGAGCTGACGCATGCGATGGGAGTTGTCTGTGATCTTGTCGGTCGGATAGGAGGCGAAGCCGACGGAGATCTCCTGCGCGAGGAACATGATCTCGACCGCGTGCTTGTACCCGTCGATATCGAAGTGGCCTTGCTCGTCGATGAACTTGAGCAGATTCAAGCTCGCCAGGTTGCAGGATGAGTTGTCGACATGAATAAATTCACTGCAGGGATTACTTGCAGTTATCGGGCCCGAGTTCGGGCATGTGTGCCAGTCGTTGATCGTCGTGTCGTACTGCATGCCCGGGTCGGCGCAATCCCACGCGGCCTGGGCGATGTCGCGGAACAGGTCCCGGGCCGGCAGCGTCTCGAGCGTCTCGCCGGTGGTCACGGC
>DASRPA010000035.1:0-5335 GCA_035646635.1 Actinomycetota bacterium
ATTCGGGGTACCTGAGGGCTCCAGCGCCAGTCTGCACAACAGGCTCACGGCACCAATGAGGTTCGGCGTCTCAGGACGGCGTCACCAGTTTCATCCATCGCGGGTGGCCGTGCCAGAGGCCGGCAATGCGGGTCTGCACACGTTTTTTTGTGGGTAAACGCACACCGTGTTCATTTGCCACCGCAGGCGAGGTGTGAAGCGGGGCCGAGACTGGGGAGCCCCTACTCGGCCACCCTCAGCGCCACCGCCGGCGGGATCCTCGACGCCTGCTGCGCCGGCCACAACGTGGCCAGCAAGGACGCCACCAGCGAGATCGCGCACAGCAGGCCCACCGCCGACCACGGGATGACGAACTCGATGCCCTCCCCGAAGTCGCCGTTGCCTACGAGCTGGGACGCGGTGACGAGAGCGAGCGTCGAGCCCACCAGGATGCCTTCCAGCGCCGTGAACCCCGACTCGAGCACGAACGAGCGCCTCACCATGGGGGCAAGGAAGCCCAACGCCCGCAGGACCCCGATCTCGTGCCGCCGTTCTCTCACCGCTCGCACCATGACCACGCCGAGCCCGGCGATGCCGACCAGCAGGCCGAGCGCAAGATAGCCCTGCATCAGCTGCAGAAACTGCAAATTGAGCCGCTGGCTCTCCTCGATGATCGAGCGGAACGAGCGGGCCTCGACCCCGTTGTCCACGAAACGACCTTGCAGCCCGGCTGCAACGGCATCGAGGTTGTCGGTCGAGGGTTCAGCCACGACGTAGAAACGGTTGGCGGCGACCCGGCCCGAGAACACCTCTGAGACCGAGCGCTTCGCCATGAATGCGCCCGAGAAGGACTGGCCCGAGTCGGTGATCCCGATGACCCGCCGTTCTACGCTGGCACCGGTCACCGGATCGATGACCTCCATGGTATCCCCCGGCTCCACCGGGCTTGCGGCGGGGCCTCCACCCGTTTGCAGGAAGAAGGCGTCGACGATCACGGTCGTGGGGTCCGCCACCAGGCGCCGCCACACCGCCGCGTCGCTCTTGAAGCCGGGTGCTCGCACGTCGATCGGCGGCGGGCCGATCCTCACGAAACTTTTCTCGATCCCGGTGACCGGCCAGGGCGCGGGCTCGCTGAAGGTCGGGGGCTGCCACAACGCGGTCCCATGCACTTGGGCGGAGACGCGCGCGACGCCGTCGGCGCGCTCCAGGGCTCGGGTTGCGGGAGGGTTCGCCTCCGAGGCGGTGACGAGCAGCTCGAACCCTCCGGCCTCCTCCCTCGTGGCGCGATCGATCTGCCCGGTGAAGACGTTCGTGAGCACGGCGATGAACGTCATCGTGAAGATCACCAGCGCATACATGCCGAGGGTGAGCCCCGTGCGGAAGCGCCGTGCCAAGGGATAGGCGAGGCCCAGCCGCAGGGGCAGGCTGCGGGCGGCCACGAGCCGGATTCCGCCTTCGAAGGACTCCTGGCTCTGCGACAACAGGATGACTGCGGAGAAGGTCAGCAACACTCCCTGGAACACGAACGCGACGATCTCTCCCGAGTCGAAGAACTGTCCTCCGGTGATCGAGTTCCCGAAGATGCCCCACGCCAGAGCCCCGGCGGCGGCGATGAGGACTGCGGTGCGGCGCCCCACGAGCCGCGACCCTGCCGGGAGGAGACCGAAAGCAGCCAGGGGAGGTCCCATGATCGCTATCGCCCACGCGTCTCGTTCGCCGAGCAGCGTGACGAACAAGGCCCCGGCTCCCAGCGCCAGCAGCCCACCGCCGGCCAACGCCCACAGCCGGGGGGCGGAGCGGGCCGGGTCGGGCAGGTCCCGGATCGCCCGGATGATGTTGATGCGAGCGATCCGAGCGCTCGTGCCGATCACGGTCAGAGTAGAGATCAGAAAACCGATCAGAAAGCCGGAGATGAGGCTGTCGCGGCTCAGCGAGAAAGCGAGGTCCAAGGATAAGTCCCCTCCGCCGGAGAAGATGGGCGCCGCCAGCTTGACTATCGCCCAGCCGACGCCAATCCCGGCCCCCGCTCCCAGCACGCTCGCCACCAGCGCGTAGAGGGTCCCTTCGAGGATGAACGAACGCACGAGGTCCGCGCGTGTCATCCCCACCGCCCGCAGCATGCCGAGCTGGCTCTTGCGCTCCTCTGCGAGCATGACGAAGATGTTGACGAGCAGCAGGATGCCCGCGAGCACCGCGAACGAGCCGATGCTCAAGAACAGCTCCGAGAACTGCTGCCCCTGCTCGTCGGCTCGCTCGAGAAGGTCCTGCTTGAGAGGCTCGACCCGGAGTGCGTCGGTGCCCAGCTCCTGCTCGATCGCCTCAGTCACCTTCTCTGTGAGAAGTGCCCCGCCCTCGACATCGCCCCGGTTGGACACCGCTACCGTCGTCGTAGGCGGAACCGCTCCCTTCGGCAGCTCCGCGCCGAGCGCCCCCTCCACGGTCCCGGGCGCGACGAAAGCATTGCTGCTGGTGCTCTCGAAACCAATCCAGAAGCCGGCGAGCCCGAGTCGGGGTAAGAGTCTGACGACCTCGAGGGAGCGCCTGGTGCCGTAGAGATAAACCTCGACCTCGTCGCCCACGGTTGCGCCCAGAGTAGTAGCGAGGTCCTCCGTGACGGCAACTTCGCCGGGGGCCGGAGTCTCACCCGAAAGCCCGGTGGCGGCGGGGTCTGATCCGAACTTGCGCCCGCTGTCGAAATCGAGCTCGAGGAGCCGGGCATCGGGCTCTGCCCTGGCGTCTGGGCCGGTCCCATCGGCCACGGCCGCCGGCACCTGCAGAAAGGAGATCACCCCGTCGATCGGGGCATCGAGCGCCTCGATGCGGGCCTGCAGAGCGCGCGCCGCCGTCGCCTGGGGCACCGTGAGGGTCTCGTCCACCGGCCCGAGCTGGGTGCCGGCGCTTACCCGAATCGAGGAGTCGAGCGTGTCGCCGACGATGAGGCTGCCGGTGATGAGGGCCGCCCCCAGAAGGCTCCCGGCCACCACCAGCGCGCTCTCTGCCGGTCGTCGCCGGGCATTGCGCAGCGCCAGGCGGCGCGCCACCCGACGGTGCGCCACCCACCACAGGGCGGCAGCCACAACGAGCACGGGAACAAGTAGAAGGGCGCTCTGCACGGCTAATGCTCCTGCGCGGAAGTAGCGTCAGCATCCAGGGCGGCCCTGCGCGGCGAGGGCAAGGCGCGAGGAGTCGAGCGTACCCGGAGGGTACGTGAGCGACGAGTTACGCCGCCATCGTCGATGCAGGGACGTTCTGGTGCGACGGGACTTACGCAAAGGTGCATCAAAGAGTGGGGGCCGCGGTCTCGGATTGGATGGCGCCGTCGCGCATCCGCACGAGCCGCTCGGCACGCTCGCCCATCGCCGCGTCGTGAGTGACGAGCACAAGCGTCAGCCCGTCACGGTTGAGCTCCGACAACAGGTCCAGCACCGAGGAGGCAGTCTCCGTGTCGAGGTTGCCGGTCGGCTCGTCCGCCCACACGAGCGCCGGGCGGCCGGCAAGCGCGCGAGCGATCGTGACGCGCTGCTGCTCACCACCAGAGAGCTCGTTGGGACGATGGCCCTTGCGATGCCCGAGCCCGACTCGCTCCAGTGTCTCCTCGGCGCGCCGCCGGGCGTCGGATACGCCCACTCCGGCGAGCAGGAGCGGAAGCTCGACGTTCTCCGCCGCGGTGAAGACAGGGATGAGGTTGAAGGCCTGGAAGATGAAGCCCATCCGCTCGGCTCGATCGCGAGTGCGCCGGGCGTCGGACAGCTTGTGGATGTCCTTGCCTTCGACCATCACCGATCCGGCGTCGATGTCGTCGAGCCCCGAGAGGCAGTTGAGCAGGGTGGTCTTGCCCGACCCCGACGGCCCCATGACGGCGAGGAACTCGCCCCGCCGAATCGAGAGATCGAGGCCGCGTAGGGCCTCGACGGTCTCCGCCCCGGTCCTGTAGAGCTTGCGGACCCCAGTGGCGACGAGAATGATGCCATCGTTCGAACCGCCCTGCGGCGCGGGGTGGGCCAAGCTCGAACGCTTTCTCTTCACTTTCATCGAGAAGCGGGGCATCGAGACGCGGCACCTTTCGATTTGGGTTTCGGACGCTCGGTCGTGCAGAGAGCCGCCGAGGCGGCGGCTCTCTCTAGAGCCTCGCACGAGTGGCTCCCCTATCCGACCAGGCCGAGGTAGTCGATCGCGCTCTACGCGCTCTGGGGTCCGGAATCGGTACCCTGGCGCGCTCTACGCGCGTTTGAGTACCGGGCAAAGTCTGGGGATCGGGCGCGCCGGCGGCCCCGAGTCGAAAACCCGGGGCCGCCTTCGTCCCTAACCGATTGGGTTACGGAAGCTGAAGCGAGCTTCCGTAGATGTTCTGGTCCAGACCTCCTGCGTTGGGGCAGGTGTCGGGGCCGTAAGTGCCGTCTGACTGCAGCGTCCGGCACTGCAGCACGTCGAAGCCATCCTGAGTCGCCTCACGCGGGTCTGTGCCCGTCACGACATCGCGGTTGTCCGTCCACGTCATGTAGGCGATCAGCGGGCTGTTGGGATCCGCAGGGTCCGTGTTGGCCAGCGAGACCCAGTTGTAGTCGCCGTGGAACGGAATGTCCCGGTTGCCGAACATCTCGTACTCGGACTGGTGCCCCTGGCTGGATACCTTGGTCGATTGAGACCACGAGGAGCCGTTGGTGGAGTGCGAGAAGAACGAGTTGACGATGTTGGTGCCCGAAGATGTCGCCTGCGCCGTGTTGCCGATCGGCCGCTGCACCGAATAGGCCGGGTCGGTGCGGTTGTCCTGCCACACCACGCCGATCTCGCCGCGATAGGCGTCGATGTCGGGGAAGAACTGGTGGCCGGCCGCACCCGGGTCGACTGTCTGCGGCGCGCTCCAGGTCTGGCCGTTGTTGGTCGTCCTTATCACGTAGACCAGCGACTGGCCCACCACTCCGGAGCCGGACGAGCTGTAGGTCGTCTCGCTCGGCTGGGTGCTTCCTGGTCTGATCTCGTTATAAGTCAGGTACACGCCGGCAAGCTCGCCGCTCTGATCCGAGGTGACGCGCGGCTCGAGCGGGACCCGGTGGAACACGAACTCCGAGGGGCACAGGAAAGGCCCGTCGCCGCAGTCCCGGGTGCCGTCAAACGGAAAGTACGTGGTGATGTTGCGGATGATTCTCCCCTTGGAGAAGCTCTGGCCGCCGTCGGTGGAGCGGTTGAACCCGAGGGCTTCGGGCTTGTTGCCGGTGGTGAAGGTGCGGTAGGTGACGTAGACGTCGCCGTCGGCCTCGACGGCGATATCACAGCCCTGCACCGAGCCGACCTGTCCGGGCGTGGTCAGCGAGATCGGTTTCGAGAACGTGTTGCCCATGTCGGTGGAGCGGCTGAA
>DASRPA010000036.1:0-11324 GCA_035646635.1 Actinomycetota bacterium
GGTGCATGGTCGCCACGCTCGGGCGCCTCCGCTCCGACCGATACGCGGTAGCGGCAAACACGAACCCCTCGACGTGGTCCTCTGCGATCTCGGTGACCGAGCGAAGGCCGTGGCCTTTATCGATGTAGATCGTGAAGCGGGCTATCAGCTCGGCCATCTTCTGGACGCTCTGGTCACTGAGCCCGGCTTGCTTGATCTCCTTGAGGACGAGCCCAAGCACCGCGCACGGGCTGGGGTACTCCGGGTGGGGAGAAGAGGTTGGAGCAGCTAGCAGATTGCCCGCGCCCGTAGGCTGTGCCAGTCCGATCACCCTGCGGTTGCCCTATGAGGGCCTCCTATGACCCACATCGATGTCAGGAGAGCCGCTTTTTCGCCACTTATCTTCGTCGGGTTCGTTGCCACCCTCATCGCTCTTCTGCTTGTCGGCATCCCGACATGTCGCAGCAAGGCGCTCCACCCCAATTGGCACATGCTGCCGGTTGTCCTGACGATCAGCCTCGTTCCACTGATGATCGCAGGCGGACTGCTCGAATCGATCCATGAACGCCTTCTTGAGATCCCGCTATTCATCCTTGGCGCTGGGTGGCTGTTGCTCGGGTATGCAATCGCGGAACGTGGTCAACCAGTCGATGAGAACTACACCCCTGTTAAATACCAGGCGTGTGGTTCTGCCAAGAGTGCCCGGATGTTCCTCGAAGTGAGTAGGTGTTACAAGTCAGGCTCCGGATTCCGTGGGTTCGCTATTCGTCGGGGATTACAGAAGGCGAATCGAAAGGATCATCCAGATAGCTCCAACTCCGACCAGCAGGAAGGCCGAGACCGTCTCGGTGTTCCACGTAAGGCTTCCAACGGCGGACAAGATGATGAGGACACGTTCGGTGACGGGCACCAGCTTCTCTCGCGTCACGGCCACTGCCAGGCAGACAAGGCCTATCCCAAGGCACAGCGTTCCGAAGATTGCGAACTGGATCAGCCAGCTAAGGATGTAGAGCAGGGGTCCAACGACAAGAAGGACTTGGGTCGCGCGACCGAGCCTTCCGGCCTCACGCAACCGCATATGCAGGGTGCTTGAGGCAAATGCAACAACGACAAGAGCGGCCCCGACACCAAGCGTTGGGAGAAGCGCATTTGCGTTCCGCTCGAGTCCGAACCAGCCAGCGTTCTGTGACCCCATAAGGGCGCCCGCCGCTGCATAGACGATCGCGCCTAAGAGCCCGGTAGCCAGCTTAAGAGCAGAACGCGTCACATCACCACCCTAGTCTCTGTCGAGAATGAATCACGCAGAGGCGAATGGCCGCTCGACAGCAGAGAAAGCTCCGCGTGGTGCCCAAGTATTGGCGAATGTTCCTAGGGGACCGATCTGATCAGCAGTCTGCCCCGGCGCTACGGCTACGTGGGCATCACGGTTGCCCGCGATGCCGAGTCTCAAACGCGTCCTATTGAATAACCGTCGTCGAGTCCGTCGGGTTGCTCTTCTTGTACTCCCACATCCCGACGTAACTGAGGATCACTTGAGTGGCGTGGAGCATCGATGCCAACACCTCGGAAAGGAACTGCTCCGGATAGTCATCGACGACGTGACGGAAGGAGAACTCGAATCCTCCATGATCGTCCAGCAGCTTGAAGAGCGACAGCAACTGACGCGGGGAAAGATGCACCCACCCATTGGAGTGCTCATAAACGCCCTCCACCCAGGGGTGATGAACCGCTGCGAGCTCCACCAGACGGCGATCGGTTAGACGATTCCATCAGGATCTTCCATGTGGCGAAACTCGGTGTCCATCGCCTCGATAGCAACCTTATGCATCTCGGGATGGCGCGCGACATACGAGAGGCGCACGAGATTGTCGATCTGGAGTCGAACCAGAGGGGCCGCGCTGACGAGATTCCACCCGTCGAACGTGGCAATGAAGCCGTAGACAAGATGAAGTGATCGTTCGATCAGGCCCATCACGAACATGTCGAACGCAAAGACCTTGCCGCCGTCTGCGCGGGCAATCGCCATCACCGCGTTCGGGTGATCGTCGATCAGGACACGAAGCAGTCTGTAGTCCTCAACCAGCGAGGGATAGCGCCCGACCGGTGTGTCGTTGACCTTCTCGTCGTTCTCCTCGGCTTTCGGTGCTTCGTCCACGGCTTCAACCCTATCGAACGTGTTGTACGTCCAAGGGTCTTGAGTGCCATGTGACGGGCGTTGTCGTGGGCGATACTGAGATTGAACCAAAGACCCCTGCGTTGTAAGCATTGTGGCCGCACATATGTTCGGTCCAGAAGCGAGGTCTTCTCGGCGGGACTCCTTCAACACCACACACACATCGCCATCTACGAAGCGAGCGGCAATGACCCCGCCTTCTCTCCTCTATCCAGAGGTCCCCACCATCACGCCTGTCATCCCGGCCTGCGCGTGGCCCAGAACCGAGCATTCGAACGAAACCTCGTCCCCCTGCTCAAGCGTGAGGCTTCCCACCGAACGACTGTCCGGATCTCCAACGAGTTGAAAGTCGAGAGACGAGATCGTGAGGTCGTGTGGTGAATCACCCTCGTTAACGAGCGTGATGTTAACCGGCTCTCCAGATGGCACCTCGATCCGAGACGGCGAGAAGCGGAACTCGTCCGCGACCACGGTGATCTCGCGGGCACCCGGCACAGCGGGACGGGACCGGCTCTCGGATCCCTGCCCCCACATCCGAGCCATGTGGTTTCGCATCGACGCACCGAACCGCCATCCAGGAGTCGTCAGAGACGCTCCCACGAGTGATCCTAGAGCGAACACCAGACCTGCGATCAGCAATGTGCGGTTCCTCATCGCCTACCGCCCTTCGAGCACGCGCTTACGCTCCTCGAACTCGTCGCGGTCGATCTCCCCTCTGGCGAAACGCTCCTCGAGGATCTCCAGGGCACGCCTCTCGGAGCCGCCACCGGAGCCACCGCCGAACTGGCGGACGGACCACACGACCAGCAGGGCGATGCCGACCCAGAACAGCGCCATCCACAGGAGCCCGAGTCCGCCCCAGCCCCACATGCCATCCCACATCATGGCAACGCAGCTCCTTGTTGCTCGAGGGATCCGATCGTATCTCCCACGTGAGGAGTTCGATGGCGGAGAACGATCATCCACTCGAGGTCTTCCTGCCGTTCCAGTCTCCGCCACACGACCGGGTTAGCGCTCGACTGGCTGTAGTGGCATCGAACCGCACGCAGCTGGCGTGACCTGTCCACCCGCAACTCGAATTCCGCGTCCGAACGATCCCGCCCGACGAACGCGGTTCCGAATTCCGTGTTCAGAGCAGCCGCGACCGATCGCGGGATGGCCCATGCGAGGACCGGTAGATCGAGGTCCGCGGCTGCCGCCAGTGCGGCCCTGGTGGCGGCACGATGGTCGGGGTGGCCGGTGATGCCATCCGGGTCGAAGACGAGCACAGCCTCGGCACCCGGCGCGACGCTCTTCACCTGACCCGCCAGCGTGCCGGAGGGCACGGCCGAAAGCGCACCGTCTGGGTAGTCCAGGACTTCAACGTCTCTAACACCCAGAGCCTGTGTGGCACAAGCGAGCTCGCCGGCACGAACCGCGCGCAGGTCATCTTCACCGTCACCGAGGGTGGAGGCCTCCCCGTGGGTGAAGCACAGAAGCGAAACTGATGTGCCACCGTCGACGAAACCCGAAACGAGCGCGCCGAGGCCGAACGACTCGTCGTCCGGATGGGCCACGACCGTGAGGAGGCGCCCGAGATGCGGCAACTCATGCTGCATGTCAGCCCCTACTTTCCTGCGGGCAAGTGTTCGACACCGTGGCGACAAGAACGCAGTCTCCGGAGGCTGCGGCGAGGAATCCGTCGCGCAGGGCCTCAAAGACCGTCTCGGCCCGGCCCGTGACCGTGCTGCTCATGGCGTCCGTTTCGATCACGAGCCCATGAGCACGCGTCGCAGACATCGCCGCATCGATCGCCGGGCCGAGTGCTCCGGTTCGCAGCGGGTAGATGGCGAAACGACAGGTTACGATCACCTCTTCAGCTCCGTGTCACGACGAGGACCTGGAACGCGCCCAGACGTGGGGCGAGCCGGCCGATCTCTTCCAGCACGGGTCCCACGAGCCTGAGACCTGGGATGGGACCGGGGGCGTGCAACGCACCTGCGAGACGGGCATCGCCGTGGCGACGCCCGAGCGAGAGCAACGTGCTCCGGGTGAGGAAGTGGGCGCGGTCCCACGGTGGGCGGCGCAGTCGCTTGCGATGGGCAACCCCCCATGGGCTGGTGCGGTTAAGCGCGGCGATCACGAGCTTCCCGCCCGCCCGTGTGACGCGGACGAGTTCTGAGACGACGCGCTCGGGCCGCTCCACGAACTCGAGCAGTGTGACTGCGACCACGGCATCGAAGATCTCAGAGTGGAACGGCAGCCTCCCGACATCACCCTGGACGGCAGGAGCGCTCATCCTCTGTCGGGCCAGCGCCACCATCGCGGCGTCAACGTCTATGCAGACGACGTCTGCGCCACCCTTCTGCAGGCGCTGCGCGAAACGGCCGGGTCCACATCCGGCGTCCAGCAGAAAAACGCCGGCCACCGGTCCGAGGGCCATTTGGAGCGCGCCCTGCTCGACGACAAACGCATACTTGCCCCACGCGGTCTCGAACCAGCGGTCGTATTGGCGGGCTGCGTCCAGGCCCGGTTGCCGGGACGACACCACTCCTGCAAACGGACGTCGCCCTCGAAGGGCAGGGTGGTTTTGTGTGGGCGCTGGATAGCTCCGAGTCAACATGAGACGAGCATCGCGATCAGGGCACTTAGGAGCATCGGAAGGATTGGGGTCACGGCTGGTCCTCCCGAAGCGCGCGGCGTGACTTTCGGACGCCGTGGCCACGCTCCGACGCCAGCTCCGCTCCTGTAGCGAGAAGCTCCAGCACCCTCGGGGTGGTGACATGGCTGAAGACACGCGTGCCTTCACGCCGCGACGCGACAAGCCCGGCCTGTCGGAGCCTCACGAGGTGCTGAGAGGTGTTGGGAACGGACTCGTCGATCGCAGCCGCGATCTGTCCGACGTCGAGTTCTGCAGAAGCGAGCAGGTGCACGATTCGCACGCGCGTTTCGCAGGCGAGGGAGCCGAGGAGCTCCGCGACCCCAGCGTGGTCGACACCCCTGCCTTCGCTCACCCGTTCGTCGTGCGGCGGCGCGCCGGTTATAGCCATCGGCGCATCCAGTACTTCTCGAACGCGACCTTTGCGAGGTGCCAGATGCGACCGGGACGACGAAGCGCAACCTCCGGCCCGCCTTCGGCGTAGAAGTCGCCGGTCGCGAAGGCAGCGGCACCGGCTCCCAACTCAACGAAGCAGGACCCGCGGCCGTCGAACGACGCGTCTGTCGTCTGCCCGGACAGCTCGGAGGCGATCCGTCGGGCCACAACCTTGGCCTGATCGTTGGCGAACACACCGGCCTTGGGCAGGAACTTGCCGCCGGCGATCGAGATGACGGTGACGTCGCCGAGCGCGTACACGCCCTCGAACGAAGTGGCAAGTGTGTGGCGATCGACGGGGATGAAGCCGCTCTCCGCCGCAAGCGGGGTGGCGCGAACGATAGCCGGGGCGCGATGCGGAGGGACACCGAGTAACAGGTCGTAGCTCTCTATGCGGCCACCCTCGAAGACCAGCGAGCGCTCGCCCGGTTCCACTCGCTCGACCGACTCGCCGGGGTGGAAGCCGATCCCCCGGCCGGAGAGCATGTCGACAAGCGCCTGTCCGAGGACTGGGCCGGCCGTGGGCATCGGTAGCATCTCCGGGGTATAGACGTCGATCGAGCAGCTGTCGCGCGTCCCTCTGCTTCTAAGCAGGGAATCGACGAGGAACGCCGTTTCATAGGGAGCGGCCGGACACTTGTAGGGAAGGCTCGACACGACGACCGCGATCCGGCCACCCTGCAAGCCTTCGAGCGCGCGCCTCGCCGCCTCGACCCCCTCGAGGGTGTAGACGTTGTGCGCCCCCTCACGGAAGCCGGGGAGAGCCTCGGGCGCAAGCTCGGCGCCGAGGGCGATCACCAGGCGGTCGAAGCCGAGCGTCTCTTCGGTGGTTCTGATCGTCGCAGCAGAGAGATCGATATCGATCACGTCCGCATGCACAACGTCAATGTTGTGGGCGCGCAGGCTGGAGAGATCCCTGGTCACCTGGCCGGGTCGCCGGGCTCCGGTCAGGACCCACAGGAAGGAGGGTGCGAAACGGTAGACCGGGGAGCGATCGACGACCACGACCCGATCGGCGTCATCGAGGTGTCGCCGCAGCTCCCTGGCGGCGACGACGCCACCGGTGCCCGCCCCCAGGACCACCACGGTGTTCGCTCCCATAGCGCCTCCAATCCCTTAGAACGTGATCACCTTGTCCGCCCACAGCGTCCAGTCTGTGAGCTCCTCGAGTGAGGACCGACGGGCTCCCTTGGTGAGCATGTCTTCCGTGATACCGCGCGCGTCGAGACAGGTGCCGCAGCAGGCGACATCGACGCCGTGACGGGCCGCCGACTCGATCATGCGGTCGAGGTGGTAGTAGCCGTTCGGTAGCTTCTGGTTCGCCATCGCGCAGGTGACCGCGTCACCCATGAGGAACGCTCGCACCTCGGTGTCGTCGCGGCGGGACAGCGAGCCGGCGAGACGCAGGCCGTTGTAGGAGCGCTCGGTGCCGTAAGCGGGATCGTTGAGAACCAGCAGGATCTTCATCACCGCTCCTTTGGACCCGTCGCCACCGGCAGCCCAGCCCGCTTCCATTCGGGGAAACCATCCTCAAGGCGGCGGGCCGTGAACCCATTTGCGCGCAGGCGCACGATGGCCTCGGGCGCGAGCACGCAGTAGGGGCCGCGGCAGTAGGCGACGACCTCGGCTCCCTCCGGCAGCTCTGCAAGGCGGTTCTCGAGTTCCGGGAACGGCACCGAGATCGCGCCGGGGATGTGCCCGGCCTCGTACTCCTCGGCCGGCCGGACGTCGAGCACCACGACCTCACCGGACTGGACACGGCAAAGGAGGTCCTCGCGGCGTACGGGTTCGAGGTCGTCGCGCGCCTCGAAGTAGTCGCGCACGATCTGCTCGACCTCGGTCAAGCGCGCCCGCGCGAGGTCTCTAAGCGTGAAGAACAAGCCGCACACGGCCTCGTCCGCCAGACGGTAGTAGACGCGGGTCCCTTGCTTGCGAGTTTCCACGAGGCGCGCTACACGGAGCTCCTTCAGCTGCGCGGACGTGTTCTTCACGGTCATGTTCGCGGCGTCGGCCAATGTCTCGACACTGCGCTCGCCCTGACACAACAGGTCGAGCAGCTCGATGCGCTTGGGGCTGGCGACGGCCTTGCCGATGCGGGCGAACTGCTCGTAAAGCGTGTCTTTCACGGCCCTTGCCGTCGGCCCCATGCCTTTCCCTCAATTCTTCATCACGATTTCTAATGTTCTTTAGAACATGAGTATACTGCATCCCGCACGAAACGGCAGTACACAAAGGAGCCTAAGAGAGATGCCCGAAATCGTCTCGATCCCCGACGAAGGCCTCGGGAACTCGTCCTACGTGGTCGATCTGGAGGACGGGAGGCTGCTCGTTCTCGATCCAGAGCGCGACCCCACCCCTTATCTGCAGATGGCCGAGCGCCGCGCTGCGACAGTCGCCTTCGCCGTCGAGACCCACCTGCACGCCGACTTCGTGTCCGGGAGCCGGGAGCTCGCGGCGAAGGGCGCCAAGGTCGTCGCGTCCGCGTCCTCGGGTCTCGAGTTCCCCCACGCCCCTTTGGGCGACGGCGACGAGCTCGATCTCGGAGGTCTCACCCTGCTGGCGCTCGCCACTCCCGGGCACACGCCCGAGCACCTCGCCTACCTGCTGCTCGACGGGTCCCGACCGGTGGCGGTCTTCAGCGGCGGGTCACTCCTTCCGGGTTCGGTCGCCCGCACCGATCTGATCTCCCCCGAGTTGGCCGAGCCCCTAGCCCGCGCTCTCTACCGTTCGGTCACCGAGCGCCTTCTGACGCTGCCCGACGATCTCGCCGTCTACCCCACCCACGGCACCGGGGCGACGTTCTGCGCGGCAGCCCCCGGTGGCTCGCGCAGCTCGACCACGATCGGGCAGGAAAAGGCCTCCAACCCGCTTCTGTCCGTGCCCGACGAAGACGCGTTCGTCGCACGGCTCTTGGCCGGCTACGGCAGCCACCCCGACTACTTCCTCCGTCTTCGGACCGTCAACAAGCGCGGCCCGCGTCTCTATGGGGACCATCCGCCCCCGCTCGAGCCGCTATCGCCGGCCGAGGTCCGGGCGTTGATCGCGCAGGGCGTAGAGGTCGTCGACGCCCGGCCCATCGCCGACTTCGCCGCCGGGCACATCCCGGGATCGCTGTCGAATCAGTTGCGCCCCGCGTTCGCCACGTGGATCGGATGGCTCGTTCCAGGCGACCGTCCACTCGTCTTCGTCCTCAACGACGACCAGGATCGATCCGAGCTCATTCGTCAGTGCCTCAAGATCGGCTACGAGAACATCACGGGTGAGCTCGGCGGCGGCATGGCCGCGTGGCGCGCTGAGGGCTTCGACGAGAACGATGTCCGTCTGGTGGGTCCCCCCGAATTCGCCCGCGACCACGGCACGGTCCTCGACGTCCGCCAGGAGAGCGAGTTCGCACAAAGCCATGTCAAAGGTGCCCTGCTGGTCGAGCTGGGATCGCTGACAGGGGCCGCTGATGGTCTACCGGACGGCCCGACGACCCTGATGTGTGGACACGGGGAACGCGCCATGACCGCGGCGAGCCTGCTCGCCCGTGCACGGCGCGGCGGTGATCTCTCGGTTCTGCGGGGAGGGCCCGGCGATGTCCCGGGAACCCTGCTGGCGTGGAGCTGACGTGAGCGCCGATACCGAACCACGGCGCCCACCGGCGCTGGGGCTGCGCGCCAACCTGGCCCAGTTCGCGCTGCTCGTGGGCGTCAATGCCCTGGTCGGCGGGATGGTCGGTCAGGAGCGCACCGTGCTGCCGCTGCTGGCCAGGGAGGTCTTCGGACTTACCGCGGTGACCGCGTCGCTCACCTTCATCGTCGCCTTCGGTCTGACCAAGCCGCTCGTCAACTTCTTCGCGGGAACGCTGTCGGACCGCTTCGGACGCAAACCCCTGCTGATCGCCGGGTGGATCGTTGGCCTGCCGGTACCGCTTCTGATCATCTGGGCCCCGACCTGGGGGTGGATCGTGTTCGCCAACGTCCTCCTCGGCATCAACCAGGGATTGACCTGGTCGACCACGGTCATCATGAAGATCGACCTCGTCGGGCCGCACCAGCGCGGTCTGGCGATGGGCCTCAACGAAGCATCGGGCTATGGGGCGGTGGCACTGACCGCCGTGGCAACCGGGTTCATCGCGGCCCGTTACGGACTACGGCCCGAGCCCTTCTTCCTTGGCCTCGCATACGCGGGTCTCGGGCTCGCGCTTTCGGCCCTGTTCGTGAAGGAGACGCACGCCCACGCCCGCCATGAGGCCGCCAACCACGTCGCTATTTCCGATCATCTGCACGGAGATCTCCGGGCGCGCGACGTCTTCGCGCTCACAAGCTTGCGCGAGCCTGCGCTGTCCGCCTGCAGCCAGGCGGGACTGATCAACAATCTCAACGACGGTCTCGCATGGGGGTTGTTCCCGCTCTTCTTCGCCGGCGCGGGCCTCGGCATCGCGCAGATAGGCATCCTCGCGGCCATCTACCCGGGCGTATGGAGCATCGGTCAGCTCGTGACCGGTGCACTGTCGGATCGTGTGGGACGCAAGTGGCTGATCGCATCCGGCATGCTCGTCCAGGCCGCTGGCCTCTCACTGATCGCTGCCACACGCTCCTTTGCTCCCTGGGCGGCGGGCGCCGCCGTGTTGGGGGCCGGAACCGCGATGGTCTATCCAACCCTCCTCGCCGCCGTCGGAGACGTCGCCCACCCCCAGTGGCGCGCCTCGGCGATCGGTGTCTACCGCCTGTGGCGCGACGTTGGCTTCGCGATCGGGGCGCTGGTCGCCGGGGTCGCCGCTGATTCCTTCGGCTTCGCCGGCGCAATCTGGTTGGTGGCTGCGCTTACCGCGGCGTCAGGGGTGGTGGTCTCAGCGAGGATGTACGAGACACTTCCCAAACCGCGGGGCGTGCCGTCTCTCTCCGACAGTGGCAGAACTCGGTGACACTCCGCTGATCAGCGCTGACGTTCAGGTATTGGGCGGTCTGCTCAAGGGTGAGGAATCTTGGTTCGATAGCCTCCGGCTCCTCACCCATGCTTCCCTTATACCGCCAGAAGCCTCCGCTTGCTCGCGTTTGCGACGAAGCGAACTGGACGAGTGGGCTACGAGGTAACGAATAGTGGTCTCGAGCGGCGGGCCACGGCCGATTTCGCCACTCTGACGATCTATGACGATACGAAAGGTGTCGAAGACGGTCGTGTCCTGAGGCCCGACAGACCGCGGTCCCTGCGATGCTGGGAACAACTCGTGCCGACCGACGGCCCAATAGGAATATGACCATGAGGAAACAGTGCCCGAGGTGGGCCGTGAGCGCTATAGCCGCTTCGGTCTTGCTCATTGCTTGCGTCGACGCTGGCCCCAGCGCATCCGGAGCGGAGCCAACCGCGCCGACGACCGCGGCACCCTTGTCCGTGGCGCCGTCGGCCGTGACACCATCGCGAGAGTCCACCGGACGCCGTGACATGGACGAGCCACCACCAGTAACCGTCCGATTCTTCGACGAGTCGATCGAGTTGCCTGCGTGGACGTACTGCTACGGCAATGTCTGCGCAGACGGTACTCCGCCCGCGAACCCGCTGATGCGACGGCTCGACGACGCTAGCAATGAGTGAAGGCAGACCGCTACGCGACGGAGAATGCTCCTTCGCCCTGAGGCGGCGCAACGAAGCGAGCTTCCAGACCTTACGATCGTGAATTACAAGGTCGTGACATCACAACTCGCCACGATGCCCGAGTGTTCACGAATGTTTCTTGGACGCCCGGTCTGCGGACCCATTTCTTTACCCACGTACGATGAGTTTCTCTTCCGCGCGCAGTCTTAACGAGTAAGAGCAAAGATCATCTCGGTTTGGCTCGGCATAGGCCGGGAGCGACTCGAAAGGACGCGACATGAGAAAGCTGATCGTGAGTACCTTCCTCACCCTCGACGGGGTAATGCAGGCCCCTGGTGGACCGGGAGAGGACGACGACGACGGCGGCTTCGCCTTCGGCGGATGGTCGGTGAACTACTGGGACGACAAGATGGGTGAGGTCATGGACGAGGCGATGAGCCAACCCTTCGACCTTCTTCTCGGACGAAAGACGTATGAGATCTTCGCCGCGTACTGGCCCCACGCAACCGAGGAGGCCGGGGC
>DASRPA010000037.1:0-11625 GCA_035646635.1 Actinomycetota bacterium
CCGCACGTGCGTGTCGCGCCAGTGTTCGGGGTCGTCTGCATTCCCCGTCCACTCTTGGGCGATCCCCACGCCACCGGTCATGCCGATGGCACCGTCCGCCACCAGGATCTTGCGGTGCGTGCGGTTTGCGAGCCGGCGAATAGCATAAGGCTTCACCGGCCTGAAGCGCCGAACCCGCACTCCCGCCTCCTCCATGCTCAAAACCAGGGAGGTATCCATCTTCATTGCGCCGACTGCATCGAGGAGTACGTTGCAGGTGACGCCGGCGCGCGCTCTCTCCGACAACGCATCGGCGACGTCGTGTGCGATGTCGCCCGTCCAGTAGACGTACGTGAGCAGGTTCAGAGTCTTTTTCGCCGAGCCGATCGTATCGAGAAAAGCGGGAAAGATGTTGTCACCGTTCACCAGCAGCTCGACGTCGTTTCCGTAGGAGAGGGGCGCGCCGGTTAGCGCCTCGGTGGCGCGCAAGAAGGAATCGCCTTCAACATCGAGCGAAGCCTCGAGCTCGTAACCGTGACCTCCCTCGCGCCGATGCCTGAGGCTGTCGCTGGCATACCAGGCGATCCCGGCCAGAGCGAAGGCAGTCGGCCAACGCTTGTTCACAGGGCCCCCACTTCCCCGAACCCCGTCAACGTCCGGGGGCCGGGGGCGCAGATCCGGCGAAAACCTTGTTCGATTCCATGAATGCCTCCGTGAGATAGAAGTCGTCGCGGGTCAAGGCACGGGTCTTGAGGCTGAAGATCAAGGACAACTCCCGTCGCCCGTCCTCGTAATGCAAGAAGGACTTGATCGTGGACCCATCGATGCGGATTTCGTTCCACGACGGCGGCGTCAACCCTCTCACCCTTCTGGTTGCCGCCGTTCCGGAGTTGCAAATCAGCATGCCGTTGAGCCCCCAGAAGAAGGGCACATGCTTGTGGCCCGAAAGCACGACATCGACATCCAACCTGGTGATCTCGCCAAGCAGGTCGCCTGCGTCGGTGATGATGTTGCGCTCCCGGCCGGTGCCGGGGATCGACACGAGGTGATGGTGAATGGCGAGAATCTTCAGGTCGTCGGGATGGTCGAAGCCTTCTCGAAGCCAGGCGTAGTTCTCGCGTCCGCAGTGACCCTCGTTCATATCCGGCGACGAGGAGTCGACCGCCACCACGGTGAACCCCGAAGCCTGCATGCGCTCGGCCCGCTCCTCATCGAACTCCCGGCGAAAGATGGAGAAGCGACTTCCGAAGAGCCGCTCGAAGTGGACGTAGCCGACGTTTCTCGAATCGTGGTTGCCGGGGATGACCACCATGGGATGGTCGATTTGCTGGAGCCAGCCTGCCGCCTCCTCGAACTCCCACTCGTAGCCGGCGGCGGTCAGGTCCCCTGCCACGACGACCAGGTCCAGCTCCATGGTGTTGACTCGGTCGATGATCGACTGCATCAGCTTGCGGTCGAAGGTGATCTCGCCGCAGTGGATGTCTGAGATCTGGGCAAGGCGGACGGGTAAGGTGGAAAGCGACATTTTCGGCTCCCGAATAGATGAGTTCTGGGAAGGGATCGGTCGCGAGGATAAGGGCATGAGGATAAAGAAGGAGATAGGCCACAGCTTGGTAAAGGCGCTGGGCAGCGTCCCCGGCTTTTCGTCCCTCGACGACCGGGACCTGCTTCAGATCGTGGGCGTCTCGATGAACCTGCACTGGCCCACGGGCGCCGTCGTGTTCACCGAAGGCGCCACCGCTGAAGGCCTCTACATCGTCCTCTCGGGCTGTGTCCGCATCCTCATCGGCCCACGGGATAGTGAAACCGAGGTCGCCTCCATCGGACCGGGCGAGTTCTTCGGCGAGGTGTCCCTGCTCGAGGACCGTACCCATTCAAAGAACGCCCGGGCGACCGAGGACTCGGAACTGATGATCCTCCCGAAGGAGTCGTTTCGCCGGCTCCTGGACGCCGACGCGGTGCTGGCGCAGCATGTCTCGGAGAAGGTCGAAGAACGGTTACGGGAGAATCAGGCCCGCCGCACCGCCGGTGCCTAATCCTCGGCAACTCCACCGCGGGCCCGAGCCGTCCGGGGGCCGCGGTGGTCCACGTGCGACAGTCGCACTTCAACCACCGAATCCGGTGGCTCACGTGCGACAATCGCATCTCAGCCCCTTTTGCCTTAGGCCAGGCCCTCAGCCTCGAACTCTCGCAGGAAGCCCTCGAACAGGCGCCGGTGGCCCTCCTCGTCGCGCAGGATCGAAATGACCATGTCCTGGGTCACCAGATCGACGTCGTCGGTGAACTCGATGACCTTGTTGTAGTGCTCGATCGCTCCGGTCTCGGCTTCGATCACGCCACGGATGACGTGGACGATGTCGGTCTGCTGCTCGGGCGGCTGTAGGTACTTCTGCTCGGCCGTGAAGTCGAGCGATCCGGGGACCGTCCCGTAGAGCTCCTTGATGCGCTCGCCGAACTGCCGGGCATGCCCAAGCTCCTCCTGGACGTCCTGCTCGAGCGACTCGATGATCTCCTGCGCCCGCACCCCGTCGGGGTTGATCGAGTTCGCCAGATAGCTCATGACGGTCTCGATCTCCATCCAATAGGCGCGCGTCAGGAGCCCGATCAGTTCCTCCCGCTCGGCCTTCTTGTCGTCGGAGAGAATCCCCTCCCTGCTGCTTCGTGGCATTTGCGTTACCTCCTCAGGATCTGCGATTTGTGAGTTTCTTATACCCAGAATCGCTCGGAAGGTTACCTCCGGTCATCCAGCGGAGCAAGTGGCGGGCTGGTGTCGTCCTCGACCCAGTCCCGCGTGATGTAGAGCCAGAACGCGAGCCCTGCGTAGCGGCCATAGCGGGCGAAACGGCGCTTGATGGTGGTGTCGGTGGAGGAACGTTTGCCGGCCAGGCGGAGATAGGTGGGCCGGGTCCACGAGTCCAGGATCAGGCGGGAGTAGCGCCCCAACATCAGCATGACGTGGGCGGCTGCATAGGGACCCACGCCGGGCAGTGCCAGAAGGCGGGCCTCGAGCTCGTCGTCGGAGAGCTCTGAGGAGCTCGCCCGGCCCAGCTGCTCGAGATCGAGCTCGCCCACGGCCACTCGCACGGCGAGATTGTGCAGGTAGCGCCATCTGTAGCCGGCGCGTGCCACCTCCCGATAGAACGACTCGCCGGCCGAGGCCATCGCCGCGGGGGTAGGAAAACAGCGCCCGCCGGCTCCCGAGGGCGGGGCGCCCGGCGCCTTCTCTCCCAGGTGATCGACCAGCGCCGACACCATCCGCCGTGTGGCCGACCACGAGCAGTTCGTGGTGCAGATCGTCTTGACAACCTCCTCGAACACGGTGGCACTGCGCGCCATGCGACCGGCCCCCCGGCGCACCCACTCGAGCTCGGGGTCCCCCTCCGCCAGTGCGTAGAAAGGCGAGAGGTCCTCGTCCAGGCGCAGGATGTGGATAACCGCCTCCCGGAGGCTCTCCACCGCTGCGGCCGCCGGGCGCCGTCTCGCGACATCGATGCCCACGTGGCCCGGCCGGGACTCTCCCACCGTGACCGTACGGGCGCCGCCCCCGGGAAGCCGCAAGGTGGCCTGGAGCGTGCGGGCGGTCTCGTCGAGGCTCAGGGGCGGCAGCTCCGTGATCCCGTGCGAGTTGATCGTGCGCCACAGATCCACGGGCTCGCCGCCGGGACCGACGAGCCGCAGCTCCGCGATCCTCATGCGCGGGAGTCGAACCGGTCGAGCAACTCGAGGGTGGTCAGGGTGAGCTCGAGATCGGTGAAGCCCTCGGGAGCTGCCGCGTCCCGCAGCAGCTCGGTGAAGGAGTCGACGGAGAGATGTTCGGGCGGTATGCGGGCGGCCCCCCAGAAGACCAGCGCGCTCGCCCACGCCTCGGGCCCCCACTCCTCCGCGTTCTCCCGAGCCCAGCGCAGCCCCCACTCGGCCATCTCGGTCGTGGGCCCTTCGGCGAGCCAGTAGGCCGCCGCCGCGGCGAAGGTCGGGTAGGCCCCGCCGGTGACCCTGCCCTCCAGATCGGCCTCCCCCCGCAGCAGATCGATGGCACGGGGGCCGGGGTCCCGTCCCAGCGACAGCAAGCCACAGGTGGCGGCCGCGGTTGCCCATACCTCGATCCCGCCGGGGGTGGTGAGCTCACCCGGCACATGCTCGGCGGTGTCCGTCCACGCCTGAGATGGAGTCTTGGCACCTTCAAGCCAGTCTCCCGCTCTTCTCGCCGCGTCGGACACCTGCAGCTCGATCAAGCTCAGATGGCAGAGTCCGATGCCGGTGGCGGCGGTCGAGGCCGTCCCGCCGGGGTCGAGGAAGGCTCCGTCCTCGCGCTGGCGGGGGATCATGGGCATGGCCCCGGGCTCTTCCCCCGACAGCCTCAGGGCGCGCCAACAGTGCCACTCGTCCCCTTGCGCCAGCACCTGCTCGACGGCGACCTCGACATCGATACTCATTGCCACGTCCACCACAGAATGCGCCGCGGCTCCAGCACGATTGCCTCTTCCTCAGGAGGGCGAGCAGCGTACTGCTCGTATCGAGTTGCGAAGTGGGCGCTTGCGCCGCCCACCGGCTCGACATGAGCCACGCCCCGCACCATCACCCAGCCCAGGCGGGTCCAGTCTCTCTCGTAGTGGTCGAGCAACAAAGTGGCCTCGGGGTTGCGTTCCACGTTTCGCACCCGCTGCTGAACCGTGGCCGACTTGGGCTTGTGGTCGACGGGCACATAGAGGCGGCCCTCGAGGGCGATCCAGCACACCGGCACGAGATGAGGACGGCCGTGGGAGTCGAGGGTGCCGAGCACGCCGCGCTCGGCGCCAAAGGCGACGCCTGAGGCGCGCGCGGGCAACTCCGCTAACGAGTTGCAGGACCCCGAGGGCATGAGCAGAATCCTCGCACGTTATGCTCGGGGCCAACTCGCGAGCACAAGAAAGGCGTCGTATTTGATGAAGCGCTGAACCCCGTCCACGGCTCGCCCGCCGGCAGCGCAGCTTCTTCATGAGGGGTTCATGTGGTTCGTATCGCCGCGGCTCGCGTCTACAAGCAACACGGCTCCCAGCTCGTACTCAATAACGTCTCGGTTGAGCTCCATTCCGCTTCCCGGCTCGGGATCGTGGGCCGAAACGGCGCAGGGAAGTCCACGCTACTGCGCATCCTCGCGGGACTCGATGCCGCCGACTCCGGAGGGCTGACTAGTGATCCCCCCTCGCTCGAGGTTGGACTTCTCGCGCAAGAGCACGACGCACTGCCGCAAGAAACCGTGATGAGCTATCTCTGGCGGCGTACGGGCCTCGGCACAGTGGCAGCACGAATGGACGCGCTCGAAGACCGCATTCAAGGAGACCTCACTGCGATCGAGCCTCTTACCGAGACGGTCGAGCGCTTCAGGGCCTTGGGGGGCGGGGACCTCGAAGCGCGCGCCGCCGAAGTGTGCGATTCGTTGCGTCTTCCGGCCGACCTCGATTTCGAGATGAGTGCCCTGTCCGGCGGTCAGCGGGCGCGCGCCGCTCTCGCCTCAATGCTCCTCGCCCGCTTCGATGTCATCTTGCTCGACGAGCCCACGAACGACCTTGACTTCGAAGGACTCGCCCAACTCGAGGACTGGATCGGCGGGCTAAAGGGTGGCGTAGCGGTTGTGTCCCACGACCGCTACTTCCTCGACCGGATGGTCGAGGACATCCTCGAGCTGGACGAGCACTCGCACACGGCCACGGCCTTCGCCGGAGGCTTCACCGACTACCGAGAGGCCGCAGAGCTTCGCCGAGCCCCAGCAGCGCCGGGCTCACGACCGCTACGTATCGGAACGCGCCCGGCTGCAACAGCGCATCCGGAGGCAGAGAAGCTGGGCGGAGAAAGGGGCGCGCCGGGCTCAGCACTCAGACGAACCAGACAAGAACATCCGTTTCGGCAAGACTCAGGGCGCGCAGAACCTCGCCTCGAAGGCGAGCTCGCTGGAGCGACGCCTCGACCAACTCGAGACTGTGGAGAAGCCGTGGGAGGGCTGGGACCTAGACCTCGAGATCGCGCCGGGAAGGCGCAGCGGAGACATCGTCGTGCGCCTCGAAGGAGGGGTTCTGAGAAGGGGTGACTGGAAGCTCGGCCCTCTAGATCTCGAGATCACCTATGGCGAGCGGATCGCGCTAACGGGGCCCAACGGCTCCGGCAAGACCACGCTGCTGAAAGCGATTCTCGGAGAAGTTCCACTGGTGAGTGGCCGTCGCTATGTGGGCCCCGGCGTTGTGTTGGGCAACTTGGACCAGCGACGCGCCCTATTCGGCGACGGCGTCATGCTGTCGCAGTTCCAGGACCGATCGGGTTTGCTCGAGGAAAGCGCTCGCCGCTTGCTCGCCAAGTTCGACCTCTCCTCCGGGCATGTCGAACGCACCGTCGACTCCCTCTCTCCGGGGGAGCGCACTCGGGCCAGGCTGGCACTGCTGGCGGCCACTGAGGCCAACTGCCTGTTGCTGGACGAGCCCACCAACCAGCTCGACATCCCCGCCATCGAGGAGCTCGAGAGGGCGCTCGCTTCGTATCCCGGGACCGCGGTGGTCGTGAGCCACGATCGCAGCTTCCTCGAGCACCTCGGGCTGGAGCGCGAGATCGCCCTCACCGTGCCGAGTGGTGGATAGTGGCTACATAGCAACCATTTATGACCACTCGGCATCCTTTGGCTAGGCCCTCCAGCCGAAGCGCTCGGCCTTGGGCTCCGCATTTGCCTCGGGATCGTTGGGCCGGCGGTTGGCGGGCCTTTGGGGCAGGATCGCCATATCGGGGAGGTGCTTGCGAGGACCGGACCAGGGCCCCGGGACCGCCACGGTGGCATCGGCGAGCGCGTAGCACAGGGACTCGTAGTTGACTCGCCAGCCGCGGAAGTCCTGCCACGCGTCCTCGGGCGTGCGCTCCATCGCAAAGCCCGCATCCTGCAGTTTGCGAACCCCGCCCGCGTACTCTTCATAGGTGAGCGTGATCTCCCCGTCCGGGAAGGGATCCGGGTCGAAAGGAATCTTCACGGCACCGGCGATGTCTCGCAGCGCGGTAAAGCCCATTCGAAGACACAATCGAGCTTCCACGGGAGCGCGCGATGGCGACAGCGACAGGAAAAGGGCGGCCGAGTCCATGACCGCCAATAACCCGACCACCCAGCTCCGCAGCGGGTGCGGCGAGCGAAACCACACCAGAGCGGGGTAAGTGGTGTGGCTCTCGGCGACTTCCGCTGCCCATCGCTCCCACTCACCGTAGAGATCCGGCAGCGAGTCCATCAAGCTCACCATCTGCGCCCGCACCAGCAGCTCCGGTCCCCACGCCGGCGATCCCGCCCGGCTCTGGAGCATCGTGACGAGCATCTCTCGCCGGTTGAAGGCCCCATATACAGTCGGGAGGTATGCGATCTGCAGCGCCACCACTACCAGCCCGGTAGCCGCCGCGATGAAGTGGATGATCGTGGCGCCGGTTTGGGCCGTTCCCGCGAAGCCCAGCGTCAGCAACGACGAGCCACTCTCCCTCAGCGCCGCGGAGAAGGGGCCGGGGACGAACGGCCACAGCAGCAGCGCAAAGCCCGCGAACAAGAGAACCAGCCACGCGCTCAAAAGTGTGAGCAGAGATGCCGGGGCCGAGATCGCCAGGATCCTGTCCTTCATCTCGTAGCTCTCGAAGCGGTTGGCCACGAACAAGAATGTCTTCCTCGTGAGCGTACGGCCGACGAAGACCGAGAGTCTCGAGGTGAGACCGCGCGGAACCACTAGGGTCTTCAGAACACTGCCTCCGGTCCCCAGCACGATGAAAAGCCCGACGGCGAAGCCCACCCAACGCAAATCCTCCACCTCCAATTCCTTCGATAGCTTGTGGTGATCGTAAGGTCTGGCCCATGGACATCGAGATGGTTCGCGGCGACATCACCCGACAGGCGGTCGACGCCATCGTCAACGCAGCCAACAAGTCCCTGCTGGGAGGGGGTGGCGTCGACGGGGCCATCCACAGGGCCGGTGGACCTCGCATCCTTGCCGAGTGCAAGGTGATCCGGGCCGACCGCTATCCGAACGGTCTCCCCACCGGACAGGCCGTCGCCACCACGGGAGGAGAGCTGCCGGCGAAATGGGTCATCCACACGGTCGGGCCGGTCCACGCCAAGTCTCAGGACCGCTCGCACCAGCTCGCCTCCTGCCACACCGAGTCGCTCCGCATCGCCGACGAGCTGGGGGCGCAGAGCGTTGCGTTCCCCGCCATCTCGACCGGTATCTACGGCTACCCCTTGAAGGAAGCGGCCCCGGTCGCTCTGAGGGCCGTGCGCACGGCCCCCACCAAGGTCGAACGGGTGCTGTTCGTGCTATTCGACGAAGCTGCCTTGCGAGCCTTCGAGGCCGCCGCGGCGTCGAGTGGTGGATAAAGGTTGTATAGCAACCACTATCCACCACTCGGCGAGAAACTAGAGGCCGAGCGCTGCTGTTACCAGCTCCTCCTGCTCCTGCTCATGCACCTGGTGGTTGCCGGTGGCGGGGCTGGCGCTCTCGGCGCGGGCGACATGGGTCAGTTTCAGTGGAGCGAAGTCCATGCGATGCAAGCGGGCATGGATGAAAGCCCACGCCCCCATGTTCTCGGGCTCCTCTTGCGCCCAACACAGAGTCGACGCGTTCGGGTAAGCCTTGATTAGCTCCTCGATCTGTTCCTGAGGGAACGGATAGAGCTGCTCTATGCGCACGATAGCGGCGCGGCCCCCGTCTTCCTTGCGCTTGTCCTTGAGTGCGTAAGCAACTTTGCCGGTGCAGAGAATGACGCGCTCGACACCGTCCTTGGAGTCGATCCAGGGATCGTCGATTATCTCGCGGAAAGAACCGCCGGTGAGCTCGTCGGTGGCACTGCGCGCGTGAGGCGATCGCAGCAGCGACTTCGGAGTCATCACCACTAGCGGCTTCCTCACCGTACGGTGCATCTGGCGCCTGAGCACATGGAAGTACTGAGCGGAAGTGGACGGCTGAACCACCTGCCAGTTGTCCTCGGCGCAGAGTGTGAGAAAGCGTTCCAGGCGGGCGCTGGAATGTTCCGGCCCCTGCCCCTCGTAACCGTGCGGCAACAGCAGAACGAGGCCGCTCGTCTGATCCCACTTGTCTTCGCCGGCGGCGATGTACTGATCGATCACGACCTGAGCGCCGTTTGCAAAGTCGCCGAACTGCGCTTCCCACAGCACCAGCGCATCCCCGTTGGCGACCGAGTAGCCGTACTCGAAACCGAGCACCGCGTTCTCCGACAACAGACTGTCGAAGGCTCTAAAGGGGGCCTGGTTATCGCCGACGTGGTTAAGGGCCATGTACTCCTCGCCGGTACGGTAATCGGCGAAGACCGAGTGCCTCTGGCTGAACGTGCCGCGGCGGGAGTCCTGTCCCGACAAACGCACGCGCAGGCCTTCGAGCAGAAGTGACCCGAACGACAGCAGCTCCGCGTGTGCCCAGTCGATGGCGTCGTCGGTGAGCAAAGACCGTCTGCGCTCGAGCATCTTCTTGAGCTTTGGGTGGGGCTCGAAGTCGGTGGGCCATGACGTGAGCACCTCATGGATGTGCTCGAGGCGCTCTCGTTCGACCCCGGTCTCGACCTGCGGCAACACCCCCTCTGCCTCCGGCGGAGGCGACGCGTGCAGGTCCGGTTGGGCGGCCGAGTTCCTGGTCTCTTCGAAGGCCTTGCCGAGCCGGGAGCGGAAGTCATCGAGCAGCTTCTCTGCCTCATCAACGGTCAGTTCGTTGCGGTTTACGAGCTTCTCGGTGTAGATCTTGCGCAACGAGCGCCGGTCGGCGATGTTCTGGTACATCAAAGGCTGCGTGAACGAAGGATCGTCGACCTCTTGGTGACCATGTCTCCTGTAGCAGACAAGGTCGATCACCACGTCCGACTTGTACTCCTGCCGGTATTCGAAAGCGAGTCGCGCCACTCTCACGCAGGCCTCGGGGTCATCTCCGTTGACGTGGAAGATGGGGGCCTGGATCATCTTGGCAATGTCGGTGGCATAGGTGCTGGAGCGTCCTTCTGTCGGTGAAGTCGTGAAACCGATGTTGTTGTTAACGACGATGTGAATCGTGCCGCCGGTACGGTATCCAGATAGCTGCGACATGTTGAACGTCTCGGCAACCACACCCTGGCCCGCGAAAGCTGCATCTCCGTGAAGCAGTACCGGCAGGATTCGGAAGTGGCCGGTGGGCCCGATTACGCCTTGCTTGGCGCGTGCCATTCCCTCGACGACGGGGTCGACGGACTCGAGATGAGACGCGTTCGAGCTCAGGATTACGGCGAGGTCCTTACCCGAACGCGACTTGAAGCGCCCGGTCATACCGAGGTGGTACTTGACGTCGCCTGAGCCCTGCACGGTTTCGGGATCGATGTCTCCCTGGAACTCATGGAACATGTCCTGCAAGGACTTTCCGACGATGTTTGCGAGGACGTTCAGCCTGCCCCGGTGCGACATACCCATCACCGTCTCGACCATGCCCTGCTCGGCGGCCTCCTCGAGCAATGCATCGAGCATGGGGATCACCGCGTCGGCACCCTCGAGCGAGTAGCGCCGCTGGCCCGTGTACTTCGAATGCAGGAAGCGCTCAAATGCCTCCGCGGCATTGAGCCGGTCGAGAATGTGCTTCTTCTCGTCAAGCGTGAGCACGCGTTGCGTCGAGGACTCGACTCGCTCTTGAATCCAGCGCTTCCGCTCGGGATCGGAGATGTGCATGTACTCGATGCCGATGGTTCCGCAATAGGCGTCACGAAGCGTGTCGAGGATGTCTCGGAGCGACTCCCGACGGGGTCCGCCGAGCGCGTCGGTCAGGAACTCCCGATCGAGGTCCCATACCGTGAGGCCGTAGGTCGCGATGTCGAGCTCGGGATGGCGCAGCACCTCCGAGCCGATGGGATTGAGCTCCGCAAGCATGTGGCCCCGCACGCGATGCATGTTGATGAGCTGGCTGACATGCGATTGCTTCTCGAGATAGAGGTCGGTGTCATCCGCGGTCGCCCGATCACGTCGCCAGCGCGCCGGATCGTAAGGCACCGTGAGCGACGCAAAGATCTCGTCGTAGAACCGCTCCCCGCCCAAGAGGAGGTCGTGAATGTAGGCGAGGAACTGGCCCGATTCGGCCCCCTGTATCACGCGGTGATCGTAGGTGCTCGTCAGCGTCACGACCTTGCTGACCGCAACGTGCGCGAGCATCCTTTCGTCTGCGGCCTCGTACTCGGTGGGATAACCGATCGAGCCGACACCGACGATCAGGCCCTGACCCGACATAAGGCGCGGCACCGACTGGGTCGTGCCCACGGTTCCCGGGTTGGTGATCGTCACGGTTGTGTCCTGGAAATCGGCGGGACTCAGCTTGTTGGAGCGAACCTTGCGAATGACCTCTTCATAGGCCGCCAGGAAACTCGAGAAATCGAGCGAGTCTGCATCCTTGATGTTGGGGACCAGAAGTGTGCGACCTCCGGATCGCTCGACGTCGACGGCGAGCCCCAGATTGACGTTCTTGTGCTGCACGAGATAGGGATCGCCCGAAACCTCTGCAAAGCTGGCCTTCATCGCGGGCCGCGCCTTCAGCGCCTTCAGAACCGTCCACGCGATGATGTGCGTGAACGAAACCTTGCCCGAGCGTCTGTCTCTGAGATACCGGTTCACGACGCGGCGGTTCTCTTCGAGCAGCTTGGCGG
>DASRPA010000038.1:0-11357 GCA_035646635.1 Actinomycetota bacterium
TATCTTCTGCGGCAAGATCGTGGGTGGAGTCTGAAACAACTCACTTTGGGTGACGATGCTCATCTTGAAGACCCAGACGAGCGGGAACAGAGTCAAAACGACGAACACCAGCATCCCTGCATAGAACGCCACCGCCGCCCAAGTTGATCGAAATCCCGCCCTGAGAATCATCCCTTTAATCCTCCACTAGGTTGTGCGCGCGCCCAGGAACTTCATGTACGCCGCGGCGATCAGCAGCGACGAGAGGAAGACAAAGACTGCGGCCGTGTTACCGACTGCGAAGTTCAGCTGGCTGATACGTACCCCTTCGTAGACAAAGGTCGACAGAGACTTGAGCTCGCGGTTCGACATGACCCAGAAGAGATCGTAGATGCGCCACGCGTCGAGAGTGCGGAACAGCAGCGCGACCACCATGGCCGGCTTCACGAGTGGCAGTGTTACCCGCCAGAACTGCTGCCACGGCGAGGCGCCGTCCACGCGCGCGACCTCATAGACGTCGTGGGATATGACCTGCAGGCCCGCCAGCAGCAGAATGGCCATAAACGGGGTCGTCTTCCACACGTCCACCACGATCGCTGCGACCATGAGCCGCGTGTCGTTTCCCAGGATGGGCCCTGAGACGAGGCCTATCCGCTCCGCGAGATAGCTCATGATGCCCACCTCATCCTGATACATGAGCCGCCACATCGCGGCCGAGATGACCGTCGGGAACGCGTAAGGAACCAGGGAGATTGCCCGAACCGGCCCGCGCGCCAGGAAGACGCGGTTGAGCGCCAGCGCTACGAGCATGCCGAAGCTCAGCTCGAGCGCCACGCTGACGGTGGTGAACACAGTCGTATTAACGAGGGCTTCGCGGAAGTCCGCATCGCCGGCGAGCTCGGCGTAGTTCTCGACGCCCACGAAGCCTCCAACAGCCGATGGGGTGACCCGAAGAAGCTCAGATATATGGCGTAGAGGATTGGGAAGAAAGCGATCAGTACGATCGTGATCACTGTCGGGAGCACCATCCAGTAGGCGGTGCGCCGCTCCGGATCCCGGAACTCCCTCGGCAGACTCTTCAGCCATCCGGGGACAGCCTTCCGGGGTGCCTCTGTCGCTGCAGCCGCGATCTGGGCCACCCTCCCCCCTTTTCCTCAGTTCCTTGACTACTGGCCTTCGGCGACTATCTCCTCGTGCGAGGTCTGCAGCGTGCCCATCGCCTCCTCCGGTGGAATCTCGCCCTTCAGGCTGGCGTTGAACTGCTCGGCCATCTCGAGCGACATGTCCGAGTAGTAGGGAGAGACAGGGCGAGAGCGGCTATTGGCCAGGGCCTCGCCGCCAAGCTTCACGACAGGCACTTTGTCCAGGATTTCCTGGTCCTCGTAGAGCGCCTTTAGCGTCGGCAGGAAGCCTCCCGTCAACGCTCTGTACTTTTGCTGCTCGGGAGCGATGAAGTAGTCGATCAGCTCAAAGGCGGCGTCCATGTCGTCGGTCTGAGCGTTGACCAGGAAGTTCCACCCCCCGAGCCCGCTCGAGCTCTGGATCGAGGAATCGAGGGTGGGCAGAGGGGCCCACGCCCAACTGGTCGGCCGTGATCTTGGAGTCGGGCGTCCCCACGATGCCGAAGATATAGGGCCAGTTGCGCATGAACACTGCATCGCCGTTCGTAAATGCGACCTGAGACTCCTGCTCGGTATAGTTGACGATCGCCTCAGGAGTCACTCCCTCTCTACGAATCGGCGCTCGGCCGCCAAGCCCGCGGCCGCCTCCGGGCTGTCGATGACCACCTTGGTGGCATCGTTCGGGTCGAGGACGTCGCCGCCCGCGTTCGAGATGAACTCGAGGCCGTCCACCACGCCGCCTTCGTAGTTGGCGCCCTGGAAGACATATCCAAACTTGATGCCCTCGTCCTGTTGGATCTTCGTGGCCATCTCGATGAGCTCGTCGTAGGTCGTCGGAGGCTCTGAGAAACCTGCCTTGTCCAGCAGGTCGACGCGGTAATAGAGCATGCCTGCGTCCGTGAACCAGGGCACCCCGTAGCGCTTGCCCTCATAGGTGTTGGACTGGATGGGGCCGTCGAGGAACTTCGATCGCTCGCTATCGGGAACCTGGTCGGAGAGGTCTGCGATCCAGCCGTTGGCTGCGAACTGGCCCGGCCAGATGACGTCGCCCCCGATGACGTCGATGTCGCCGCCCCCGGCCTGGAACTGAGTCCTGATCTTGTCGAAGTACTGGCCGGTGTCGGCCGGCATGAGCTGGTAGCTCGCCTTGGTGTCGGCCTGCTTGTTGTAGCGATCGAGCACCTTGGTGCGCGTCCCGGAGTCGTCGGGCCCGAAGGAGAAAACGGTCTCGCCCCCGCCCCCTCCGCCGCTGTCGCCGCCTCCTCCGAAGCCACCGCAGGCGCTTAGCAGCGAGACACCGGCGATACCGCCGCCCCTCAGCTTAATGAATTGCCGGCGGCTCATTCCTGCGCGTGCCCTAAGTATCTCACGCCGCTGCGCCCTATTGGTTCCCCTTGTGCGATCCTCCCCGGTCGCCGCCCTACTAGCGAGGTCGTACTCTACCTCGGCGCTTGCCTCCCTTGCCCCATTGATGACCTCAAGTGCGCGAGCCAGGCCTCGGCCTCCTCGGCCCAAGGCGACTCGAGCGTGCGGCCTGCAAGCCGTATCCAGCGTTTGCGCAGCAGCTCCGGACGCACCAAATCGCTCCCGAATCGGAGCCGACTACAAGCTGGTGGATCTGGAGGAAGCCTCGTTGTTCTGGAGGCTAGATCAGAAGGTGGAATCGTAGCCGTAGGCGGCTGCGACTTCTGCGATGCGTTGCGAACGGAGCAGATCACGCTCCTCAGGTGCGAGTTCGCCGCGGTCCGGACGCGGCCCCGCGTCGGCCGGATTGTACGTCCTCACCCGGTCGAAGACGGTTGTGTCGAAAGTCCCCGGAGAGACGCCGAGGAAACGCGAGAGATCCTCGACGAAGGCCTCCGGTCGCGCGACCATGTCCTCGTAACGAACGGTGAGCAGGTCTTCGAGCTCGCCGCCCCGTTCGAGGAAACCCGCATTGATCTCCTCCCAGTGCCGGAGCGAGCGGTCAGTCCAGGAACGCGTCCAATCATCGGAAGAGTCCTCCCACCGCTTGAGGGAAAGGAAGCATTCGACTATGTCGCGAGTCAGATGGATGAAGCGCGCTCCCGCGAAGCACGACTGGAGGAAGACAGCAACATCCACGCCGTAGCGAACCTCCTTGAACCCCCACATGGGGCGCTCGAGTCGCGCGGCCGGAAGCGCGAACAGCCCGTAGAGATGAAGGCGGGCTGCGTTCTGAATCTCAACGTCAGTGGGCATCATGTTCGGCAAGAAATCATCGAAACCCTCGGACACGAAGCGACGTCGATGTGCCGCGAACTGAGACTCCCAGCGCCGTAGCAATCCGTAGCCCTGCACGAAGGTGTTCAGATAGCCGAGCTGTTCGCCCCAAATCATCACCTGCTCGCAGGAGTTGAGCAGTCGCTGAAGGAGCGTGCTCCCCGTCCTGTGGCCCGATGCGAGGACGAAGATCGGACGCTCGCTCGCTAGAGACGTCGGATCGATGTCGATGGCGGTCCCCCTGCGGCCCTCAATAGACGAACTCAACTTCCAGAAGCTCCATGTGTACCAGGTGGCGATGATTGTCCACCTGAGGATGGCGCCGGGTCGCCCTCTGCGCCCCTCGGTACCTCACGGTGCCGGTCTCCCGGCGCCTCCGTTGCAATGTCTGCATCTTTTCCGGTCGAACCCCAACTACCGGACTCGTGCTCTACCGTCCATTCCCTCAACGGCGCGAGCCAAGCTTCAGCTTCATCCATCCACGGCGAATCGAGCGTGCGGCGCGCATGCTGGCTCCAGCGCTTTCGCAGCAGCTCGGCATGCACATAGGCCACCACTGCACGGCCCCAGGACTTGTGATCGCCGAAAGTGTGCGCCACATGAAAGTAGTTGCGGGCGGCGGCTCTGCCGTTTCCCGCCTCCACCTGGCGGCGGGCGAACCAGTTCAGCGTGGCGCCGCTGGGCATGACCCCTCGTTCTTCCCGGATGGTGCCGTACTTCACCGTGACCCGCTCGAACTCCTCGAGGATGCCCCGAGGGTTTCCCGATAGCCCCCCTTCGTGTTCGAATCGGGCCACGAGAGGCCTTCGAACCGAGGCCAGCGGCGACTCCAGCGACAACCTGATCCACATGTCCCAGTCGGCCATGTTGCTCAGGTCCGTGTCGAAGCCTCCCACCGAGCGCGCCAGCTCTACGCGCACCATGATCCCCGATGCCCCTCCCGGGATGTGGTTGTAGGCGAGGAGGTTGGACAGGTCGGCCTTAGGTGCCGGGGGGGTGACCGCGAGCACCTGCAGCCCTTCGTCGACAGTGACCGAGCCCGTGCAGACCCAGCGGGCCTCGCCGTGCCGCCTCGCCGCCTCCAGTTGGGCCGCAAGCTTGTCGGGCGCCCACAGGTCGTCGTCGTCCAGGAACGCTACCCAGTCCCCTCGCGCCCGCCGAAGTCCGCTGTTGCGAGCGGCTGCCACGCCCGCAGGCACCTCGTGGCGAACGAGCCGAACTCTGTCGTCGCCGATCTGGTCAACATAGCCTGCAGTGTCGTCATCGGACCCGTCGTCAACGACGATTACCTCCAGGACGACCCCCTGCTGCACAAGCACAGTACGCAGAGAGCGCTTCAGAAAGTTAAGGCGATTGTGCGTGGGAATGACCGCCGTGACGGACGGCTTGGACCCTTCGCCGGAGATCGGACAATTCACTGCATGCTCCACCGGTGAGGAGGACGCAACACGGCGACCTCGTCTGCTTGACCGCTCACCTGCACTGGAAACGCCTGCCACAGATAGTCGTACGCGCGCTCCCAACTGGACTCAAATATTCCGACGTCGAGTCTGTAGCGACCGCCGGTGAGATCGAGCCGATCGAGATGGAGCCGGACGATCCCCGGGCCGTGAAGACGGCCGACTGGGCCCCCCTGTTCTCCGGTGTGGAGGTCGAAGCATCGGATTCCGTCTCGGTCACCATGAGCGCTGACCACGAAGATGGCCCCCAGTACCTCTTGGTGGGCGACGAACTCGATCTCCACGGTCAACGGGCCCCCCGGCGCAATCAAGTCAGTCTCTTTGCCTCTGGAATCGAGCAGCCGTACCTCGAGGATCTCCACCTCCCCCGAGCCGTGTCGCCGGCCACCAATCGTTAGAGGTTCACGCAACGTCATGCTGTCGCTTACTGCTGTTTTGTAGTGGTCAACAACCTCACTGCTCTCACCGATATGCTGGATGCTGCCGTCGACCAGCCACAGGGCGCGCGTGCTCAGCCGGAGGATCTGATTCAGGTCGTGCGACGCAACCACCACGGTCACCCCTGCGGCCTGCAGACTCTCCAAGTGGGAGAAGCACTTCTCTTGGAAACGCAAATCACCGACCGCCAGCACCTCGTCCACAAGAAGGATTTCCGGGTCGACGTGGATCGCCACGGCGAAGGCGAGGCGGAGTCGCATGCCGTCGCTGTAGGTTCTGAGCGGCTGGTCCATGTGCTCCTCTAGCTCTGCAAACGACGCGATTTCCTGCAAACGACGCAGCGCCTCCGCTCGCGTCAATCCCGCCAGGATGGCGCCGCTGAAGGCGTTCTCCTCTCCGGAGAGCAACGGGTGCATCCCCCCGCCCAAGGTCAAGAGACCGCTGACGCTTCGGAGGATCCGGATAGACCCGACGGTGGGACGAGTAATCCCCGCGAGCAGTCGCAGCAGCGTGGACTTTCCGCTCGCGTTCTTCCCCATGACACCGACCGTCTCGCCCCTCGCCACTGCGAACGAGACTTCCCTGAGAGCCCAGTGGTCAACGCGCTCACCCCGCTGCCCGAGCGTCTTGAGCTTCCTCGGCATTCCGGACGATGCATATCGGTAGCGTTTGGAGACGCCCGCGACCTCAATCTCGTTCATAGCTCATCGACAAAGAAGGGGCTCAGCAACGTATAGACGAGATAGCCGATTGCGCATACGACAATGCCAACTACTGCCAGAAGCAAGAAGGGGGCAAGGGCCGGCAGTTCCCCCACCACCAGGACGTCACGATACGCTTCCAAAAGGTGAGCCATGGGGTTCAGGTAAAGAAGGAAGCGGTATCTTTCGGGAACCGATTGAGCATCGTAGAAAACGGGAGTTAGGTAGAAGCCCAGTAGCATAGAGACGTCCACCAGCAGACGCACATCGCGCAGGTACACATTCGCCGCGCACAGAGCCAAACCCAGTCCCAGCGTATAGAGAAGCTGGACGGCCATGATTGCGGGCAGAAAGACGGCGGTCAGAGGAATACCGTCCCCAATCAACAAGAACAGTGCAAGGATGGGAAGCGCTGCGAGATAATCGAGTCCATCAGTGAGAACGCTGATAGCCGGCACGGCGGCTCGAGGCAGGCTGGGCCTCACGAGGAGATCCCGTCGATCCACCGCGCTCGACGTGGCCGAAGACACTCCCTTCGAGAACCACGTCCACGCGATTATCCCGGTGAATGCGAAGTTTGCATAGTTGGGGATACCGAGAGGCAAGATCCTCGTGAACAGGAACGCGAAGACCACTAAGCGTGCGAGCGGATAGCTCATCGCCCATAGCCATCCCAGGACCGTCCGCCGGTAGCGGAGCCGAAACTCTCGCCCCACCAAGTGGGTTATGAGATCCCAGGAGTAGCGGCGCCTTCCCGGCCTTTTCGAGCGCGTTCCAGCACCGGATATGACGCTCATGAATCCGGTCCTTGCATCCGATGATTCATTCTCTGAGCCTCGCGCTCGTCGGGCATCTGGTGACTGAAAGGCAGGTGGTCGGCAAGCTCCGGCGACTCTCGCGCCGCCTCCCGCCAGCCGATCAAGGAGCCGATAACCAGGTGGGCGGCTTCCCGCAGGCTTTGTCGGCTCCTTTTCGGATGACGGATTCCTCTGTAGGCCGTTCTCAGCAGGGGGATGAGCCCATGCCGCGCGTAGAACAGAGCTCCGGGCGCAATTCCCATGGAAGCCGCTCGCCGAGCGGTGAGCCCTCCTCGCACCCGGGCCAAGGGCCCTTCCCGACCGGCAATCGCCGCAGGACTCCTCGTCGCAATATCGATGCCTGGGATTGCGCACGACGCCACCACGTAGCCGGCATCGAGAAGTCGCTCGAGTAGCTCGGCGGCAGGTCCATGCGGCGCCAGCAGTCCTGTCCAGGCCCTAAAGCCCCCGACCTTCTCGAATGCCTCCTTGCGAACAAGCAAACAGTGGGCGGCGCGGGTCGAAAATGTGTAGGGTCTAGGATGAGTTCTGCGGGATGCAAGAAGGACGGCGGACGGCGAAACATCCTCCGGAGGTAGCCCCCATACGGCGGCGGCGGCCGTTCGATCGCCCTCTAACGCGCTCAAGGCATATGCCAGTCCGTAGGGCTCAAGACGAGCTCCGGGCAGCGGCACGGCCACTACCCACTCGGAGCAAGCCCTCACGGCCTCGTCAATCACAGGCCAATGATTGCCGTCGGCGCCGTCGACAAGATGCACCTCCGCTCCTGCCGCCCTGAGCGGCCCGGCCTGAAGCTCGTCGGACACCAGCCTGGCCGGCCCCAGAACGACTGCAACCCCGCAGAGATCGGGCTTGTCCGCAATGTCTGGGGGGACGAGATCCAACCGGCTCCACCAGCGTCCCGCGAGCATGTGCGCGGCCTGAACGGCCACCGATCCGTCCCACGATCCCTCGGAAGGGTTGAAGCGGCAGGCAATAGGCCCCTTCACCCGAAGCTCGATCTCCGGAGCGGCAACCGTCGGAGCGTTGATCGGCATCTCGGAGTTCAACTCGACCGAAAGGATCCGAGAGCTGCTCCGTTCACCCGAGCCGCGCTGCCCTCCATCCTCGAAGCCCCGTAGATAACAAGCTCGCCGCGCTGCACTCATCCCATCGACCCAGAGATGGCGGGCGTTGATCCACTCGAGAGCATCGAGCCCGCGAACCACGAACGGCACCGCTGGTGGATAACTCAGAACTGCCGCAGCTAGCTTTCGAACCGGTTGTCCAAAACCTCGCCGCAGTTTGGGGCGTGCGAATGGAAGAGATGCCGCTGCGAATGGAAACCTTCCCAGCAATATCGAATCGCCTCGTCCTTCACGGTACGCTCCATCGAGCAACTGACGTGTCTTAAGTGTGAACTCATGGGCCGCCACGGCTCTGGGCTCGTAAACGGCCTCGAGCCCATCACTCAGTGCCCTGATACCCCACTCCCAGTCCTCCCGACGAAACCTGCCAAGAGCTTCATCGAAGCCTCCTACTCGTTCGAACGCAGCCTTGCTCACCGAAGCGTTGCCGCTCAGCACGTGCGTGAAGGTGAGAGCGACGGATGCCTTCTTGGCTCGGAAGTGATCCTCCCACCACAGCGATGCCGCCAGGCTCGCCAGCGTGGGGGATGAAGGTCGCGGCGGCGAGTATCCGATGACCACGCGTTCGCGTCCGACCGCCACGTGACGCCGTAGATGCATGGCCAAGAGATCCGGAGATGGAACCAGATCGTCGTCGAGGAACAAGAGCACTCCTCCTCTCGCCGCCCCCGCCCCGGCGTTGCGGGCAGCGCCCGCGCCGTTTCCCCCTGTCTTCATCCATCGAACATTCAGACCCTTGGTGGGCATGGGAGCGAGCGGAAGGCTGGAGCGCCCGTCGTCTACGACGACTACCTCGAAGCTCGGAGCACCTTTCGCCTGCAGGGTCAGCGCCTCCAAACACCGGCGGAGAGAATCTGGACGGTCCGTCGTGGGGATCACTACGGAGACGGCAGGAGCGGGTTGACTCATGGCCGCCGCCGGGGGGCCATGCTTGGGGGCTTGTTCGGTTTCGCTCAGGGTGGTCGCGCGAGAGGCATGGTAGGGGTCCTGTGCGATTCCGATCACCGGAGCAGCATTCGGTGGCGGCGCGGGAACGGCGCAAGCCTGCTTGAGAGCCCTCCTCCACAGCACCGGCCCAGCGAAGCCGCCCCGTAGGTAATCCCATGCGTTCTGTAGGTCGGTCGAGTCCGCTGATCCCAGCGCTCGCGCGCCTAGGGCGTGCATGAACTGCCGCCAGAGCCACAGCCATGAGGCCACTGCACCGAGCTCCCGCTCCTCAACCAGGAGCTTGGTGAGCGTTGCCGACAATCCGACCCCGTAGCCCCAAAAGGCCTTTCTCAAGGCCTCTAAGTCGCGGCGGTGCTGATGGAAGACATAGGTTCCAGGGTCGTAAACAACGCGCCGGCCGGATCTGAGAACCTTGTAGAGCGCGTACATATCCCCGCCCGACTGGGTCGGGGTGCCGGCGTCGAGCTCGGGTGGGAAGACCTCGCCCAGCTCGACCAAGAGGTCCCTTCGAAAAATCATGTTTGCGCCCGCTCCGGCGCGGCCCGCTGCGGGTGGTGGGAGTGAGGTCCAATCCCAGACTCGGCTATTCATACCTCTCCGGAATCCTCCCGAGTCCTCGAACCGGACCTGGGAGCTTGTTTCGAGCTTGTAGGCAAACGCTGGTCCTGTCACTGCCCCGACGGCGGGGTCGTCGAAAAGTTCGGGTAGCCTCGCGAGCCATCCGGGGGCCGGGACACAGTCGTCGTCTGTAAAGGCAACCAGGTCGCAGCGTGCGCGGGATAGACCTGCATTACGCGCATGATCCAGACCTCCCCGGTCCTCGCGTAGGTACGTCGCTCCCGCCGCTTCCACCTCGAATCTACAGTCGCTGTCTCCCGGATCGTTGTCGACCACGATGATCTCATCCGCAGACGGTTCCAGTTTGCTCAGCGCTCCTAGCAGATCGGGTAGGTAAGAAGAGCGCCGATGGGTGCAGACGATCACCGAGCACGTTTGCTCTTTGGGATGTGGCCGTGGCGCGCCCAAGCGTTGCCGGAGACGATCGATGAGGTTCTGATAGGCGAGTTGAGAGTGCGCGCGTCGTCTTAGCACAACATCTTCGACTCTTGCATCTCCTATGGTGTATCCGGGGCTCGGCAGGCGCAGGTAATCAATTGGAATCCCATGAAGCAGAAGCAGGATGCGCCATTCGTCCGCGTCACCGAGTTCAATGGGTGAAGGGAGCGACGCCTCCACCACAAGCCTTCCCACGCGTGCACGCGATTCCTGGCTTTTACGTGGAGACCTGCTCATAGGTTTAGGAACGCCGGAGTGTCCGGCGCGGTCAGGATGGGAGCGATGCGGACATCGCTTCTGCATAGATGCGCTCGTAGCTCTCCACCACCATGTCCCAATTGTGATTGCGCAGGACGTAGTCGTGACCGGCCTGGCCCACCTCGCGCGCGTATCGCTGGTCGCGAAGAACCTGCACCACCTTCTCCGATATCCCCAGCGCGTCGGACGCCACCAGGAGATGGCGCCCCGGTTCTGCGTCGATGCCCTGCAGGGCAAGAGGGGTGGTGACGCAGGGAAGACTGTTCGCCATGGCCTCCAGCAGCTTGTTCCTGATGCCCGTCCCGTTGACCATCGGACACACGGCAACGGAGCTGCGACTCAGCCACGGCCGCACCTCCGGGACCTCGCCTGTTACCTCCACATCCGGGTAAGCGCCGAGGCGGCGCACCCGCTCGGAGGGCGACCTGCCCACTATGGAAAGCTGGACGTTGGGGCAGGCCGGCCGGATCAAGGGCATCACGTCCTTCACCAGGAACTCGGCGGCGGCCTCGTTGGGGGCGTAGTTCATGACTCCGTGAAAGATCAAACGGCCATCGCCTCTCGTGCCGTTCTCTGAGTAGGCAGCCGTGTCCACACCGTTGGGCACCACCGCTACCCGAAGGCGCGGGTCGACCGCCATCATTTCCCTCTTGTCCGCCTCACTGACCACCGTGACCACAGCGAAGCGATGGTGCCATTTCTGAATAAAGCGCCTGACGCGGTGCACCTCCGCCGCCAGCATCCTGCGCTTCAAGCCATTGGAACCCTGCGCCCTGGCCTCAACGTTCAAATGCCAGGCATCGAGCGCGGCCAGGATTCCGGGGGTGGGGCCCAGCAACTCCGCCAACCATGCAAGCCGGCCGGGGGAAGCCACATGGACGACGTCCGGCTTGAAACGCTCCAATTGCTCCCTAACGGGCTCTCGCATGATTCGAGTCAGCGCCGCCACGCGCATCGGAGACCCGTGCAGCAGCGCTTCGGCACCGGATGCAGCCTTGTCCGCGACTCCGCCGCCGAACGGGCTCAGGAGCCTCAAGCGGTCGTCGCCACCGGCGTCGGGTGCTTGGTCGCTGCCCCGCACCCCGACCACCACTACGTCATGAGACTTGGACAGCCTCTCCAATAGCGCGCTCACTTGCAGCCGGTATCCGTTAACGGGCCCGTAGGGAGCCTCCGAAACACACATCAATATTCGCGACATAGTCTCCCG
>DASRPA010000039.1:0-6300 GCA_035646635.1 Actinomycetota bacterium
TCGGATACTAGGCGATTCCCGGCCTGAGCCCGTCTAGCCTAATATCATCTTTATCCGCACCGCCGTCAAGCTGACGCCTTGAGAGCTCACCCATCTCGGGCTGTTCCTGCCTGAGCCGTTCACAGTCCACGACTTCATCGCGAGTAGCCGCGTGCAGGAGAAGGTGTGAGCGAGGAGGGATCCCGGGTGGCCCGCAGTCCCGCCGATGTTGCCTGGTCCGTCTGGATCCGTCCAGCGGTGCCCTTTATGTCACCAGGATGTCACCAGCCGCTCTCCAGATACCCCCAAACCCGGCCACTCAGACCGGGTCGCACCCCGAGAAATCCCTGCAAAATGCAGCAAGAGACGGAGAGGGAGGGACCCGGCCCAAGGAGTATTCTGTGAGGCCAGCGGGCTGCGTCTCACGTCAGAAGGGGGAGCTCAGGATGTCTGAAGGAGAGCAGCATACACTGTCAATCGGCTAGATCAGCGACTCGGCTGTCACCGGCGACGAAGAGTAAGTCCACCACCCGCTGCCAGCGACCGATGTGGTCGTTGGTCACGAGATCCGCTCGGCGTTCGCGGAGCCACTCCGGCAACGTGAACGTAGAGGCGCAGTTGGCCCCGCTCTCGGCGACGATTCGCTCGATCCATCGGAGACCTTGTTCGACCTGATCCGCAACATCGAGATCCCGCACCGCGATCACGAGTTGATCGATACTCATGCGACTTCGCGTGATCGCTCCCAGCCACCGGTCCACCTGGGGCGCCCAGCTGAGAGGGTCTCGCCAGCAGTACGGCTCGCCCCCCATTTCGAGCGTCACGTAACCCCACTCGGCCCCCGGGTTCGGGATCAGAGCTGCCTCGGCGTAGTCCCCCCAGGTACGCTCCGCGAAGAGCTCCCGGTTCACCTCAGCTGCATCCAGTACTACGTCCATGACGATCGGCCAAAGCCGGCGGGCGTGCCGGCCGGCTTTGGCCCGCTCCTCCGCCGCAGCCGCAAGGGCTTGCAGCCCTTCGGCGAGTACTCGGGCGTTCGATACGTAGTTGCGCACGTACTCGAGCACGACGTCGTCGTGCTTGTCTATCGCCTGCCAGAGTGCTGCTCTTGCGGCTACGAGCGAGTCGCTCTGGCTGTGGTGATACCCGTGCTCGTAGGCCAACATCGCCCGCTGATGTGCGGCAAGGAGAAAGCGCAGCGCCACTCGTGCATCCTCCCTGCAGCACGCAGAGCTGATGGCCGCGGCGCCCATCGCTCGTAGCGCGGGCGTCAGCCTCGGACAATAGATGTCGTCCCCGCTTACGGTGTCGAGCGAGCTCGCCTCCGGTGGGTCGAGCCTGACGACGGGTCGTCGCTGCGCCTCGGAGTCCCACGCTCCGAAGACTGAGTCCAAGAAGGACTCCGTGACGAGGTCAAGGGCGATGCGGTGGTGGCATCGACCATGTAGGTGTGCCGTGTCGCAAGGCGCGATCCATACCGCGTCGAGCGCACGAGCGTAGGCAAGTCGCACCTCGCTCACTCCCATCACCGAAACCGCCCGGTTGAGCTCGATGAGTTCGTTCACGTCATCGGCTCCTTGGAAGCCAAGGGTCGCTCGCAGGTCACGCGCCGCAGGCAGCAAGAGATAAGGCAGCGATCGCGCAGTAGACCGATCGGCCCCCTGGATGAAGAAAGAGTCATCGAAGGGATCACTCCCATGCTCGGCAACGACGGCAGCCACCTTCAGAAGGACCGTTGCGCTCCATGCCAGGTCGTCGTCCGAGACGATGGTCCGGCCGCTGACGTGCAGTTCGACAGCGGAAGCTGCGGTTGCAACTGGTCCGTCCGCCGAGAAGCTCACAGACTGAGGAGGGTCGTCAAGCAGCTGTCTCGCAAGGGTAATGTCGGCATGGAGCGCCTCGGCCTCGATTTCAGGGGCACGGCCGCCTTTGTCACGCACATGCGCGTGTCGAACTGTCAGTCCAATGGCGTCGTTCGTTCGGCGCAAGTCAGCGTTCGTGTCGCCGAGTACCTGCTCAACTTCGGGATCAACCACCTGCTGGATTAGCAGCTGGTCCTCCTCTTCCCTGAGTTCGTACGCGGTACGATCGAGCGCCGAGGCCCAGTTTCGTACAGCGGCGAGATGGCTAGCCGCATCGACTGACGAATCGTCACCGACCTCAGCAACGGCGTTGGCTAGCAATTGTTCGCCGAGTGCCTTCAGGTGAGCGATGCGGTCGCCTTCCGCGCGCAGCATCAGCATCATGCTGACCTCGCGGAGGCTCCATCCCCGGCGCTCGGGATTGGCGAGACCTGGGATCCGTGCTGCGAGACCGCTCGTCTGGTCGTTGATCGCGCGCGAGAACTCGAAGTGCCAGACCGTCGGCTCCACCAGGTATGGATCGATTGCCTCATGGGCGACTTCCAGGTGGCGAACCAACACGCCGAGTGCCAGGGCCGGCATCGCCAGGCTGTGTGCGCCTTCGAGCATAATCGTCGTCAGGACGTGGGGCGGAACCCCGGCACGGATGTACTCCTCGGTCACGAACTCGAGGGCCTGCAACGCGCTCATGCAGGGATACGGCCCGACGCCCGTCCCGCGATACCAGAGCCAGACGTGGCCATCACCGATGTATTCGCGTGGCTCCCCCGTGATCGAGAGGACGTGCGTCATGCCGGAACGTTCTTCCTCGGCGGCGTGACCGTAGCGAAGGTTCGAGAGGATGCGGACGCGGTGGCGGGCCGCGTGGTCGAGCATCCGGTTTAGGAGTGCGACACCTCCGCGGTAGTCGGCCCGGAACAAAGAGAGGAAGGGTCCATTAGTAAAGGACGCCAGTGGTGAGCCGAGTCCTCTGAATCGGTGATCGCGAATGCCGTCGTCGTTGAGCCCGCCGGACCACCCCCAGCCGTCGTCGTCCTCCTCCTCTTCGATGTAGTGCGCGTCCGCGAGATCGACGAGGAGCTTCGGGTCGTACGCAGAAAGGCTGAGTCCGGCGAAGACTGGCTCGACCGCGCGATCGAGTGAGTGCGGTTCATCCTCGGCGATACGTCGTAAAATGGCCTCTCCTTCCGCCCCGAGGTCCGGTCCCAGGAGAGCGAGATGCTCGACTTCTGCGTCGCGGATCCAGAGGTATGGACGATGTCGCGTCGGTCGGGGCCGCCGACGACGTCGTCGAGATATGGAGACACTGCTGAAGGCAGCAAGCTTCTTCCGCCGCTCTTCGTCAGCCGCGATCTCCTCTGGCGTTCGTGCAGCAAGTTCGGCTTGTCGGGCAGCTTCTTGTTCATCGAGGACACGCTCGTTTTCCGCGCAGCGGTCGAGGATTGTGTCACGTAACGCTATTCGTCTCGGTTGCCCGGCGGGGGTGCCTTGAAGGACGTGTCCTTGCAGCCAGTCGCGAATCAGCTCATCGACTTCATCCGCCAGTATCGGTGGCGTTCCGACGTCGAGAAGTTGGAAGATCACGGGCTCGGCAATGATGGGGTCGAGTATCCCTTTGCGCTGGTGCCGCCCGTGCAGGATGCGGATCAAGCGCGCGAGCCCTTGAGCCTTGTTGTCGAGAAGAGTCGGCCACGCGTCTTTGAGCAGCTCAGCCGAGTCCGGTACTGCCAAGAGCGCTTCGGTCGGCACGTCGGACCATCGTTCGCCCGCGCCAGCACCCGCGATCGCATCGAACTCTGCTTGGAGCCGGGAGTACCTGCCGGCTCGGGGGCCCGCTGGCTCATCGGGCGCAGACAAGACGATCTCGCAAGCGAGGCGAGCCGACGTCAAAGTCCACCTAGGCGCGTTGATCGACCTCAGGGCGGCTGCAGGATCGCGTTCTGCGAGGAGCAACCGTGCGACCGAGTAGGCGCGCAGGAGATCGTGCTTGAACGCAGGTACGCGATCCCATGGCAGGCGGCTGGCGGGTAGGAGTAGGCCGCTGCGTCTAAGCCCGTCGACCGCGGCGAAGTCGAGCCGCACCCGGAGGTCGTCGACATCACCTCCCCCCACAGCGTGAGCCGCAAGTTGCAGCATTACCTGCTCGCGGGCGTCGGACGCGCCCATGCTTTGCCGGTCGCCATTTCGGACGAGGTGATGCCAAATGTGGTCCAGCGCCTGTGCCTCGCTGAGAGGTAAGCCAGGGTCGTCGGCGCGTGCGAGCAGATCGATGACGATCGGCCGGCGCAGTAACTCGCGAGCACGCGGGTTATCGACGAGTCGCTGAAGAGCGGGAAGGTGCGCCGCCACGGTTGCGAGCTCACTGTCGTCGAGCCCTTGAATCACGAACTGGCGTGCCCCGGATGTCATCAACTGGTTGACGATGCCCGCTCCCTCGGTCGCGGCGACGGCGATCACCTTTAGGGCGGCGTCCCGCGCGCTGCGAAGCAGGTAGGAGAAGACCTCTCTGTGTTCTTCGGCGGCCGCCTCTGCCGAGTCGATTACGAGGAGACGATCGGGAGCAGTTAGTTCCGAGAAGAGTTCTTCAATTGGAGTGGAGAGCCGCGCAAGCAGCTCGAGTTGACTCGTTGGTAGGTGGCTCAAGTTGAGCGCAATGGCTTGACGGTTTGCGCCCAACTGGTCCGGTTCGATGGCATCCATCACCAAGGCGCTCTTACCAACACCAGAGTCGCCCGTAACGATGAGGTCGCCGTCAACCGTCATCGCAGCTTCGAGTCCCTCACGGATTGCGCGACGCGGCAACGTCAACGACGTCGATCCGGCGCCAATAAGCGAACGCGCCACTGCCACTCGGGCCTGCTCGTCGAGTGCGAGTAGTCGCGTCCAGCCAGCCGGCGGTACGTGCGCGTCCGGACGGATGTGGCCGTGGAGCCGTCGACGCAGCGATGCCGCGTCCACCACGCCAGCGCTTCGCGCCAGTTCAGCGGACAGTTGCTCGAGCCTTTCGCGAAGAGCGACTGCCGCTTCATCGGATGGCTCGAGCGCCACGCGCTTCAGGTCGCTGACAAGGCGAGTCCAGTCGTCCTCGTGACCGGTCTCCAGGTCGACCTGCATGATCCACAGCCGCCGGAGTAGACTCCAGCACCGATGCTCAGGACTCCCCGCGTCCTCGTCGGAGATCTCGACTAGGGCGGTGGCAACCATGTCGATGAGATGATCCAATCGACTCTTGGTTGCAAACTTACCCGGCGTGCGAATGAGTTCGACGAACTCTTCGGAGGTCGACTGACCTCGAGCGACAACTGCAAGCTCGGCGATCTCCTGGGCGTGCGTTTGCTGGCCCGAGACGGCGACTGCAAGCCGGCGCTCCAGTAATGGTTCCGAACGGCGCTCGGCGTCGACATCCGCTCGAACCAGCGCCGCAATGAGCTCCTTGGTCTTCTCATTGCTCCTGATGAACTTCGGTGAGCGGCGCACGGCGATCTCAAGGCGAATGGAAGTCCCGGCTGCGTCTATTGCCGTGGCGACGAGGTCATCCACGCTTGTCGCCGGGGACTGTTGAAACGCGACTCGGTCCGGCGCTCGCTCGCCCAACTCAAGGACAGGCTCAGCATTGAGTAGACGAACCAGCAGCACGGTCCCGAGGCGGTGCTCAAGCCGCGTGCCGCCTCCCCCCGTGGAGTACGGGCTTGTAGTGTGACGGCTCTTGTCAGTCTCGTCCGGCATGACTCGCGGCTACTGTCGTACTAGGCTATCCACTCGAGCCCTCCGTCGAACGGCCAAAGAGAAGGCCCAAGAACCCATCAAAGCCCGGTCTTCAGGTCCGTCTTCGCATTCTGTCGAGAAGTGAGTTTTATGGTGCCCCCATTGCTGCGTGTTCGCTTGTGGAACCCTCCGAGCTAGGGTTGGTTGTCATCTGGAATCCAGGCTGCGTGCACTACGGGAAGTCCACATTCATTGTCGCATGACACAGCTTATCAATAGTTCCTTTCACAGGGCAATGGGGTGCCCGTCATGATTGGAGACTCAGCTGAGGACCACTCGACTCAGGTAGAGACTATGAAGGACCAGATCCAGTTGCCGGGAATCAGCGTTCATCGTTCTGGCCGCTTCCGATCAGAGGTGACTTCACCGAGAATGACTGGGGCCGGTGCGTATGGTGTGGTCCTTCTTGATCCATCCAGTCGTGTCCTCTATGTCACCAGGATGTCACCAGCCGCTCTCCAGATACCCCCAAACCCGGCCACTCAGACCGGGTCGCACCCCGAGAAATCCCTGCAAAATGCAGCAAGAGACGGAGAGGGGGGGATTCGAACCCCCGGTACGCTTGAAAGCGCACAACGGTTTTCGAGACCGCCGCATTCAGCCTGACTCTGCCACCTCTCCGTGAATGGAGCACCTCAGGGTAGGCTTCCCTCAAGGCAGGTAGGATTGTACCCGAACTTCAGCTGTGCATCCA
>DASRPA010000040.1:0-6595 GCA_035646635.1 Actinomycetota bacterium
TCGAGGAACCCTTGTGGCGATCACGGGGGCCGAGGTCTGCTCCAGCAGTTTGGCGGCGATGGCCACGACCTGGGCGGCGGTCTTGTGCTCTGCGTAGATGGCCTCCGGCACCCCTTGGCGCAGCTCCCGGTGGAGATCGAGTCGGGCGAAGCCGAGGTCCTCGACCGGCGAGCGTTGCAAACTGTGCGCCGCCTCCTCCACGGCCACGGCGCCTGTTCGGACCTCTTCCAAGAGACTTCGTACCTCTTCCGGGCGCATGCCCCAGTGTAGGATGACCCATCGTGCCGAGCCTGACCCCACAGCAACTCACCATCGGCCTTGCGGTTGCCGCTTTCGTCGCCCTCATCGCCTGCCTGCTCTGTATCAGGCTGCAGATGCGCCTGCGCGCGCTGCGTCAGGAGTACGCGATGTTGCGGGGCGACCGGGGCCCTCAGGACCTATTCGAGATCGTGGGGCGCTGCCTCGAGCGCCTGGGGGCCATGGAGCACCGCGTCGACGAGGTCGTCGCCTCTCACGAAGAGATCTACGCCATCGTGCGTTACGCGCTCTCGAAGTTCGCCGTCGTGCGTTTCGACGCATTCCCCGACATGGGAGGCCAGATGTCGTTCTCGGCGGCGTTCGTGGACGAGAACGGCGATGGGCTGGTCATCACCTCGATCAACGGACGCAGCGAGACCCGCACCTACGCCAAAGCGGTGCGGGCACTGTCTTCCGTGCACAACCTCTCCCAAGAGGAGCGTCAGGCGATCGACGCGGCGGTGTCCGGCGAAGGCCGGGGAGATGCTCAGCCGGCCTCGTCTAGCGCAAGGTGATCGATCTTCGTCTCCTGAGGGAAGACCTCGAGGCGGTCCGGACCGCATACTCCAAACGGGGAGGCGTGGCCGGGCTCGATCGGGTTGTCGAGCTCGATGCCGGTTATCGGGAGCGGTTGCGTGCGGTCGAGGATCTGCGAGCGGAGCACAACCGTGCTTCCAAGGCGATCGGAAAGGCGGATCCCGAGAGACGCCCGGCAGCTATCGAGAGGGCGAGGGAGCTGGCGGAGCGGCTGAAGGAGGTCGAGCCTGAGCTCGAGAGATTGCGCTCGGAGCTCGACAGGGCAGCCGCCTATCTTCCCAACCTGCCGCATGAGTCCGTTACTCCGGGACTGTCGGAGGCCGACAACGTCGTCGAGCGTGAGGTCGGGGGTCGGCCTGAGTTCGATTTCGAGGCCCAAGACCATGTCGCGTTGGGAGAGGGGCTCGGAATCTTCGATGGCGATCGGGCAGTCAAGACATCGGGCAGCCGTTTCGTCTATCTGACGGGTCCGGGCGTCATCCTTGAGTTGGCGCTGGTGCGCTTTGCCATCGACTTTCTCCAAGAGCGCAGATTCAAGCCGGTGGTAACGCCGGTGATGGTGCGGGAGCGGGCGATGTACGGGACCGGTTTTCTGCCCGCAGATGAGTTCGAGTACTACCGGGTAGAGCGCGATGACCTCTATCTAATCGGGACCTCCGAGGTTGCAGTGGCCGCCATGCACCAAGACGAGATCCTTTCCGAGGATGATCTGCCGCTTCGCTACGCGGGCTTCTCGTCGTGCTTTCGCAGGGAGGCGGGGACCTACGGGAAGGAAACCAAGGGCCTTGTTCGGGTGCACCAGTTTGACAAGGTAGAGCAGTTCTCTTTTGCCAACCCCGACGACTCTTGGGATGAGCTGCAGGCCATCCGGGCCAACCAGGAGTGCCTCTTGCAGCGCCTCGAGATCCCTTATCGAGTGTTTGTGATGTGCGCCGGCGACCTCGGCGCCTCGGCCGCCAAGAAGGTCGACCACGAGGCGTGGCTGCCGGGTGCCCACCGTTACATGGAGGTGACCTCGGCCACGAACGCGACCGACTACCAGGCCCGCAGGCTGCAGGTCCGCTTTCGGGGCTCGGAGGGGACGAGGCTGGTCCACACTCTCAACGGGACGGCCTGCGCAGTGGGGCGAACCATCGTGGCGCTGCTGGAGAATCACCAACAGCCCGACGGCAGCGTGCGCATCCCGGAGGCGTTGCGGCCCTACACGGGCTTCGATGTGCTGCGAGCGGGCTAGGGAGCCGTTCTCGACGTACGCCGTCCCGGCGTGAGGGGACCACACCCCGAGGTGGGGCGGGCTAGGGAGCCGTTCTCGACGTACGCCGTCCCGGCATGAGGGGTCCGAGAGCCGCCGGTAGGCTGTATTTCGGAGGGCTACGCTAACTGGCAAGCGGACGGTCTTGAAAATCGTTGTCCGAAAGGACTTGTGGGTTCGAGTCCCACGCCCTCCGCTCTGTGATGTCGCGGGACATCCCGGACAGATGTCGCGGAGCATAGCTGACACCTAGCGCCGACCACGCGGCTGGCAGTCCCGGTCCGGATCGAGGACCAGCTCCCCGAGCAGCTCGCCTTGTTCATCGAGGACGCGGATCTGTCGATCAGCACCAGCAGGATCACGCGCTTCTCATTGAGAGCTCTGCCCATCCCGATGTGTTGCAGCTTGCTCTTGTAGCGGATCGTTACCGTTCCGTGATGATCGATCTTGTCGTGGCGGACCCGCAGATCTCTCGTGTAGCCGTGATCTAGCAGCCACGGGCCTGTCGAAAGGAAGAGATCGGCCGGGAGCTGTTCATCAGCTGGTAACGGTAGGCACTCACGTGGGCCGCGCGATGGTCGTCTTGCCGTGCGATCTGTGCTCAACCATCCCTGGCGAGCCTGAGCACAAGCGCGGTCTCAATCCTGAGCGTCTGCTGGCCTCCGGTAGTTGGCCCGCGTGGCGATGACACCTGCGATCAGGGCGGTGAGCACACCAATCACCTGAATCCCTTGGCCGATGGCCACACTGGTTCCGGCCTGCCCGGCCAGGTTGGTCAGTCCGGTGGGGCTGATCAGAAAACCAACGGTGACGAACAGCCGCAGGAACGCTCCGACGCCCGGTGCCCAGGGTCGTGAGGCGAGTCCGACGAACAGCGCGCCGGCCAGGAGGATGACGAGTCCCGGTGGGATGGCGAGCGGGAACTTGACCCCCGATGCCCACAGGATCGCAATCCCCAGGGCACCGACCACGAGGCCTGCAATCGTTGCCGCCCGTGCCCCGGACAACGTTCTCTGCACAGTCATAACTTTCTCCTCCCATCTCGTGGGTCAGGCGACGTCTCGGTGGTGCAACGGCACCGGCTAAGCCGTCACGAACAGCACCAGACCCAGCGGGCCCCAGCCAGGAGGCGTGTTCTTTCGACACGCTCAAGTGCTCGCGGTATTTCGCCACCGTGATAATGGTCACGCACAAACGCTAAGCCCCCGATCGAAGGTCTGTCGTCGCCCGACGGGACTCACCTCGACTACTCCCCGGAGAGTACGAGGAGGGGGCGCACATCTCCCCCCGCGCAGCCAAGTGAACCGATCCGCTCTTGGAAGTGGGCGCAGCGTCCGCGCTTACCGCAAGATCGGCAGGGCCGGCTCGCCCGGGACGCCTACACGTACCTACACATTCCAATCGTCGCGGGGATCATCGTCACCGGCGTCGGCAACGAACTCGTGATCGCACATCCCACCGAGGTGCTCGACGGGAAGGAGCTCGTGGCATTGGCTGCGGGCCCCGTCCTTTACCTGCTCGGACACAATGCTTTCCGCCTGCGCATGACCGGCAGCCTGTGGAAAGCGCGCGTGGTGAGCACGGCGCTCATCATCACGGCCTCTGCGTTTGGGGCGACACTGCCAGCACTTGCGATCTGGGCGATCCTGGTAGCAATTCTGATACCGGTGGTGGTCATAGAGACTCGCGCACGCGTTCACGGGGCTCCACTCATCCCATAGGGTTGAAAGAGGAGCCGACACGTCGCCCCCAAAGAGTCCCCCCGCCCTCGGCCAAAACGGTGGCAAATGTCCATGGTCCGCGTTTACCCACAGTCTTTTTGTGGGCTGAGGTCCACGGTCCGCGTTAGCGTTAGCCCCTCAGAACGTGATCCCAGCGCCCGCGTTCGATCGACATCAATGTCTCGCACGGGCGCACGTGGAGTCCTCCCAGGTCACCAGAATCACGATCCAGCCGCACTCCTAAGTGCATTCAAGCGATCTACGTTCCGGTCCCACTGACCTTCGTGATGCTTCCGGCCCAGCGCCTGGCCCTGTGCGTGGGCGCTGGGTCTAGCTCGTTACTCGCGAACTGTGATGCGAACCCGGTCGCCGGACGGGTCCTCGGTGAGAAACATGGACTCTGTCTCGTCGGTGATCTCGACCCCGGCCGTTCGCAGACGATTGCCAACGAAATCGAGATCGACCTTGGTTGGCCTCAACCGTGAAGTGACGAAGTCCAGACGAACCCACGGGTGCTGGTGGCGCGCCTCGCCTGCCCAGGTATTGAGACCGAGGTGGTGGTGGTATCCGCCTGCGGACACGAACGCCGCGCCGAACCGATTGGACTTCCCCATCAAGTCGAACCCGACGATGTCGCTCCAGAATTGGACGGCTTCGTTGACGTCGCGTACGTGGAGGTGAACGTGGCCCATCTTCGTACCGTGCGGCAAAGGAAGCTCGAGACGATCGGTCGCCGTTAGGAAGGCAAACAGAGACTCCAGGTCGATCGGATCTCGTCCGGAACGCTGAGCTCCGTTGTTATCTTCAGCGTAGAAGCCGTCTTCGCCGATGACCAATGTCCCGTCCTCCGGGGTCTCGACATAGATCTCGATGCCGTTGCCATCAGGGTCCCACAGGTAAATCGGACTTCGTAATCAAGTGATCGGTGGGGTAGTTGTCGATGCGCTTCGACATCAAGCGAGCGATTACACGCGCGAGTTCTTTGCGGTTGGGGACTACGATCGCCAAGTGGTACAGCCCGGTCGTTCCTTCCGCTACCGGCCGAGTTGCCCCGGGATAAAGGGTGATGACCTCGGTTTCGTCGGCCCCCATAACCACCCTCGCCTCATCTTCGAAGGTCACCCGGAGCCCGACAACTTCTCGGTAAAAGCCCACCGACCGGTCGAGGTCAGTTACTGAGAGATGAACCGATCCGACGCCTGTATCCGGCGCAAGCGACTCCCGCTTCACTTTGCCCCGATCATGGGTTGCGATACATCCTTTCTATCTAGTGTTCTGCTGGTCGATCTCGTCCGGTCGCCTCCTCGGTAGCGACCTGTGTGCCCTCCAGCGGAAGCCCGGCATCTTCCCAGTCGATCAGCCCGCCAGCATAGCGACGTACGTTGTGATAGCCGCGCTCCACCAACGCTCGGTAGAGAGCGACGCTCGACAAGCAATCAACGTTGGAGCAGTAGACGATTAACTCGTCGTCCTCCCGAAGAGCCGAGTAGAGTTCGTCTGGGTTGTCGAAATGGCGCGATCCTGGAATGTGCTTGGCATCAAACGCCCAGCGATTGAGGGCCATGATGAGCTTGATCAGCTCCCCACGGTCGAGTCTTGCCTTCAGCTCCTCGCGGCCGATGGTTGCGATCGGGTCCTTACCTAACGCCGCATAACGGTGCGGTTGGTCGCTCACCCGGTGCCCCATTGGCAGCCACCGACGAGCTTCAAGCGCCGGATGAAACCGAGGTCTCTGGTCATTCTTTTCCTCCTTTGTCCCCGAGCGTCGAGGAAGGATGCGGCCCGAGGATCCCATACTCGAGTGCTAGGGGATCGTTTCCACCTCACCACGCGCGAAGCGCCAGGACGTTTCAACGAGACGGGCGACGATATCGACCTCCTCGGGATCGCGGGGCGCATAGACCATCACGGCGGTTCCCGGTATCAGTCCCCGCGCTGCGACGGGATGGAGCTCCGCCCAGCCTTGCTCGATCGCGGTCCGAACGACGTCGGGAGGCAGTGCCATGTGCAGGCTGCGATCAGGTGAAGGGTGAAGGTGCGCGAACTCCCGCCCAATCATGAAAGCCTCACGCGGCCCGGTAGGTAGGCCGTCGCGCAACCACAACGCGCGGGCCCCCGGGACCGAGATTATGCTTGGGCGCTCCTCGACTCCCTCCAGGCCGAACACCCTCCGAGCCAGCGCTTCACTCGTTGAAGCCTCATCCGGTTGCTGGTCGAGCTGGGTGTGCGGATTCGTCGGCGTCGTCGAGGGCCGCGAGCCATGTCGGAGCGGAAGCTCGATGCTCACCGATCCCGTCCCTTCCCGGATGGTTCAACAGCTGCCATGCTGCACATCCTAAGTCACACATAGCATCACATCGTTCCGGCCCCTTTAGCGAGGGTTCTAGCACCACATCGTTCCGGTCATGGTCACCATTTCAAGGAGAACGGAAGCTCTTCGTGCCACGGATGGCCCTCGCACTCGATGACGAGACGTTGCGTCCGGACATGGAGAGTCGCAGTGACATAGCGATGCACGAGCTCGGACGGAACAGGAATCTTCGATCCCAGGATCCTCAGCTCTCGATTGGATCGGATGAGCCTCACGAAATCGATCAGGCCCCGGTGAGGCAGCGAGGTCGGGGGCTCGAAACCTCGCTCCAGCAGTCGCGCTTCGAAGCCCAGCCGCTTCTGGTGCTCGTCAGGGGTAGCTCCCTTGAGGACCGAGTAGCGATGATGGGAGTTGTGGAAGCGCTCGAAGGCTCGTGCTCTGCGTCTGAGGTGTGCGAGATCCGAGAACCTCTCGGTG
>DASRPA010000041.1:0-2669 GCA_035646635.1 Actinomycetota bacterium
TACGAGGCCTACGCCGACTACCACGACACCATGTCGCTGGTCGAGGACCTGGTTCGGACCATCGCAGACGCGGTGACCGGCTCTCTTCAGCCGACCACTGCGGGCAGGACGATCGACCTCGAGGGGACGTTTCGGCGGATCACGATGTTCGAGGCGGTCGAGGAGGCGGCCGGGATCGACCTTCGCCCGGCCTGGGACGCACACGACGACGATCCGCTTCGGGCCGCGGCCGCCGAGCTCCGGGTTGCAGTTCACCCCGCCTGGGGGCGCGGCAAGGTCGTGGCCGAGATCTTCGAGTCGTGCGCCGAGAAGGCGCTCCTCCAGCCCACGTTCGTGGCCGGTTTTCCCGTAGACGTGTCGCCTCTGGCCAAGGGCCACCGCTCGATCGAGGGCTTCACCGAGCACGCCGACCTGGTGATCGGGGGCGTTGAGATGTGCCCCTGCTACTCGGAGCTCAACGATCCCGCCGAGCAGAGGCGCCGCTTCGAGCAACAGGCGCAGGCGCGGGCGCAGGGGGACGAGGAAGCCACGCTGCCGGACGAGGACTTCCTCGAGGCGCTGTCCTACGGGATGCCGCCGGCGGGAGGCTTCGGGCTCGGGATCGACCGGCTCCTGACCCTTCTGCTAGGGGCTCCCTCGATCCGCGAGGTGATCCTCTTCCCGACCCTGCGGCCCCCCCAGATGCCGAGTGGTGGTCAGGTGACCAAATAGAGCATCTGAGCACCTCTCGGCGGGCGTTTCTTACGTCTAAGGACCATGAGAAGATGCCCCATGGCTGGGTTCCGTCCGCTGGTCTTCCTCGCGGCGGCCGCGATCGCCGTGTCGGCGTGCGAGCCGACGCCGCCGACAGTCGCGCCGCGGCGTCCTCAGAGCACTCCTACCAGCCCCGACACTCGCATCATCGGGCTGGTTGGGACGCTGTCGGGGGCCGGTTCGTGGCGCGGCGAAGATGCCTTCGAGGGCGCGGACGTCGGCATCAACGCCCTCAACAGGGGGCTTGACCGGGGGCAACCGAGTTTCGAGCTGGTGACGCTCGACGACCGGGGCGAGCCGACGCGCGCCGCCCGGCTCATCGCCCAACTGGCGTCCGACGAACGCACGGTGGGAATCGTGTACGCGGGCCCCGTGGAAGGGCTGAAGGGGGCCGAACGAGCGCTTGCCGAGGCGGGTATCCCGCTAGTGTCGAGCTTCTCCGACCTCGCCTCGCCGGGCACCCTTACCAAGCACGTGTTTCAGATCGCCACTCCCCTGAGCTGGGAGGCGCGCCGAATCGGACGCTACCTGTTGAGAGACCGCCGCTACCTCTCGATTGGGGCCCTGATCGACGAGACACCGGAGGGCAGGGCGTCGGCGACGGCCCTGCGCGCGGTGCTGGATAGGGGGATCGGCGTCGAGTGGTACGAGCCGGAGGCGGAGGACCTCAGGGCGCCCCTCGAGCGCCTTCGAGAGCAGGCGGCCGAAGCGATCGTCGTCCACGGCTCCCCGGCAGACTTCGCACGAACGCTGAGGATGCTCGACGTCATGGGGGCCAGGTACCGCACCACGAGCGCGGCCCGCATCGCTTCCGCCCCTTCGAGCCGGCGCTCCGGCCCCCTCACGCCGTGGCAGCCCCAGATCGTGGGCTTCGACGACGCCATCTTCCCTTCAGGCCAGCACCGGCCCCCGCCGGGTACGGTGGCGGCGGCCTCCTACGAGCGGGGGGTCCACTACCTGCCCATCGGCAGCTTTCGAGAGTTCCGGCGGGCGTATGAGATGTGGTGGGAGAGCGCCCCCTTGGGCCGCGAGCAGAGGGCGTTCGAAGCCGTTCGAATTCTGGGGTGGGCTGCGACTACGGGGGCCTTGGACCTCGCCGTGGCGCTCGAGCGGATCCCCCCGGTTCGCTTCGGAGGAACCGATATCACGCTGTCCCAGACGGATCACGTAATCGGCGCAATCCGCGATGTCGGCCTCTGGGTCGTTCCCCGGAAGGGCATTACTGTGCGGGAGCGCAGCGGTCTCCCGCGCGAGCTCCCGTGGGTGCCGCTGGCGCGCGCATTTGCCTCCCGTGGCCGCACCCGGCTGGAGAGGCAGGACTGGACCTCGCTGTTCGCGTTCATCCCGCCCAAGAGCCTGGCCCCCCGGTTCCAGAGCATGCGTTTCGGAGTGACCACCCCGGCCTCGGACCCCGTTCACTGAGGGATCTCCGACTTGGCCCCGCTCAGCCCACGCCGGCGGCCGCCCTCCCAACTTTGCGCCCGGACCACCTGTGGTGGCCTGCGGCGACAAAGTTCCCATTACCCGGCCCACCGCAGTCGCTCTGCCTCGAACCCCATGCATCGACGACCCATTCAGGGGGGCGCCCAAGCCGCCGATGAAAGAAAGCAAGGAATTGTCCAAAGGAGTCGAAGGAGTCATAGAGTTCTCGTTCGTGGGAAGCTTTGGCCGTTCCGGACGGTTGAATCATTCGAGGGGGAGGCGTCAGAGCCTTATAGTTGCCGCCTCCGTATAATGACCGCAAGGGGAGCCCGGGCCATGGCCCGGGTTGTTTTCCCCGGGATCCTCCGTGGCAGCAGTGCGGTATTACCGCCATGGGGCTAGAGGCAAAGGAGGCGTGGCCCAGTGTTCGAACGATTCACCGATCGGGCCCGCAGGGTCGTCGTGCTGGCGCAAGAGGAAGCCCGGCTTCTCAA
>DASRPA010000042.1:0-20628 GCA_035646635.1 Actinomycetota bacterium
AACGCGGACCGAGGACATCTACCCACAAAAAGCCGGAGGCAGACGCACATCGTGGTCGTTTGCCACCGGCTCGGCCTCCCGGCGCCCGAGCCCCGTGCAACCGCACTTGTCAGCCCCGACGGTAATCGCGAACAGTTCCCAATTAACCTCCGGATCAGGTAGTGGATCAGGATCGGTTCCCACTCAACCCCCGTGCCGGTGCCCGAGCCGCGCCCGGCCCCCCAAGCCGGCCCCTGTCGGCACGGCCCGACCCTAGTGAATTTGTGCGCGGGGTCCAAAAGGATGTACCCTGGAACGCGGCCGACCCTCTCTGAAACGGTATATTCACGACAAAAGGAGCCACCTCTGTCGCACGTGCATGCTGAAGAACACACTGAGGAAACCGACTACAGCCCGGAGCAGAGAGACCGTCTTCGCCTCATTCATTCGCGCATCATCGAAGCCCGCAGGGAGCTCGATGCCCTCATCGGCGACGCCTACCTCAGGCCGCGCGCTTCGATCGTGCCGGTGCACTTCCTAGACCTGGCATCTGCCGTCGAGAAGCTCCGTTGGGCCGAGAAGGAGTGGCGCGAGCTCGAGCTCGAGCTCGAGCAGCGCGGGGCCGACGTCCACTCCCTCGCTTTCGACGAGCCCGTCGAAAGCCGCGCCCGCTAGCCCTTTTCTTCAGACAGAACCCGGCTCAGAGCGGGCCTGCCCGGCCCCGACGCTAGCGGGGAGCCATCCTCAACGCGCCGTCGAGTCGGATCGTGGCCCCATTGATCATCTGGTTCTCGATGATGTGGCGCGCCAGCGCGGCGTACTCGTCCGGGCGGCCGAGCCTCCTCGGGTGCGGTACCGCCACCGCCAGAGAATCCCGCGCCTTCTGAGGAAGTCCTGAGAGCATCGGCGTGTCGAAGGTGCCGGGTGCGATGGCGACACAGCGGATGAGCTTCTCGGCGAGATCGCGAGCCACCGGCAGCGTGAGCGACCTCACACCCCCCTTGGAGGCAGCGTAAGCGGCCTGCCCGATCTGACCCTCGAAGGCTGCGACGCTCGCGGTGTTGATGATCACCCCACGCTCGTCGTCGATCGGCTCCTGATGAATCATGCGGGCCGCGGCCAGGCGGATGACGTTGAACGTGCCGATGAGGTTGATGCGGATGACGGTCTCGAAGCGTGCGAGGTCGTGGGGCTCGCCGTCGCGGTTCAGCACCCTGCCGGGCCAACCCACCCCCGCGCAGTTGACGACGATGTGAAGGCCGCCGAGCTCGTAGCAGGCGTCGACGGCGGCGGCGACTTGATCGGCGTCGGTGACGTCGGTGGGGCAGAAGCGAGCCCTCTCGCCCAGCGCCGAGGCTGCGTCCTCGCCGGGAGAATCCGGAAGGTCGGCGAGAACCACGGCCGCCCCGGCCCCCGCTAGTTCCTCCGCCGTCGCTCGGCCCAGCCCCGATGCTCCCCCGGTGATGAGCGCGACCTTGCCGTCGATATCCATTGAGACCCCTTTGCTCGTGATGGATGGCCGTGGGAGTAATCAGGCCCTTAGGCAGGCAGCGCAGACCGGTTAGGAGGCCTCGGCCACTACCTCTCCGCTTGACAGGACGAGGCCATCTTCGCATCTGCTCTCGACGCGCCCGTCCGAGAACTGCTCGTGGTAGAGGGCGGCGTAGGCGCCGACGCGCCGGAGAAGCTCCGTGTGCGTGCCGCGCTCGACGATGCGGCCCCGGTCCATGTACACGATGGTGTCGGCCGCCAGGATCGTGGACAGCCGGTGGGCGATGGCGACCGTGGTGCGCCCCTTCGTGAGGGGGGCGAGCGCCTGCTGCACGAGGCGCTCGGAGTGAGTGTCGAGGGCGCTGGTGGCCTCGTCGAGAATCAGAATGCGGGGGTCCTTGAGAATGACGCGAGCGATGGCGAGGCGTTGCTTCTCGCCTCCGGACAGCTTGTAGCCGCGCTCGCCGACGACGGTGTCGAGGCTCTCGGGCATCTCGTCGAGGCGCTCCCAGATGTGAGCAGCCCGCGCCGCCTCCTCGATCTCGTCGTCGGTGGCTTCCGGGTTGCCGTAGCGCAGGTTGTCCCTCACCGAAGAGTTGAACAGATAGGTCTCCTGAGTGACCACTCCCACGGCGTCACCGAGCGAGGCCAGTTGGATATCGCGCACATCGATCCCGTCGATCGTGACGCTGCCCCGGTTGACGTCGTAGAGCCGCGGCAGCAGATAGGTGAGCGTGGTCTTGCCCGCCCCCGAAGGCCCAACGAGGGCGACCAGTTCCCCGGGCCGTGCCACCAGATCGATGCTCTCTATCGTCCAGACGCGATCGTCCGGCCGCTCCAGCGTGCCGGCGCGGTCGTAGTGAAACCAGACATCGTTGAAACGGACCTCGCCCGTCACCTCACCCGCAGACAGCTCGATGGCGCCGTCGCGATCGGTTATCTCGCGTTCGAGGTCCAGGTACTCGAAGATGCGGTCGAACAGCGCCAACGACGACTGGATCTCGACCCCCACGTTCAAGAGCTGACCGGCGGGGAAGAACAACCGGCTCTGCAAGGTAGTGAACGCAACCAAGGTGCCCGGAGTGATCGCTTGGGCTCCGGGATTGCGGATCTCGAAGTAACCGGCAACGAGATAGACGAACGCGGGGGTGATCGAGAAGAAGATCCCCACCAACGAGAAGAAGCCGCGGCCCACCATCGTGCGACGGACCTCGAGATCCGAAAGGCGCTGATTCTCCTTGCGGAAGCGCTCGATCTCGTACGACTGGCGCCCGAAAGACTTGGACAGAAGGATGCCGGACACCGATAGCGTCTCTTGCATGTGGGCGGTGAGGTCTGCAAGCGATTCCTGCGTAAGCCCGGAGACTTCTCGCCGGATGCGCCCTACCCGGCGGCTTATCACCAGGAACACCGGAAGGATCCCCAACGAGAGCAGGGTCAGACGCCAGTTCAAGTAAGCCATTGCCACCACCGTCGAGAGCACGATTGCGACGTTCGACAGGATGCTCGAGGCGGTGTCGGTGAGCACCGCCTGCACGCCGCCGACATCGTTCGAGAGGCGGGACTGGATCTCCCCGGTCCGGGTCGAGGTGAAAAAGCGCAGCGGCATGTGCTGAAGGTGCGCATAGAGCGAGTTGCGCAGGTCGCGCATCACGTTCTGGCCGACCACGTTGTTGATGAAGGTCTGCCACAGGCCGAGCCCCCCGCTGATGATCGGCATCAGGATCATCAGCCCTGCGACGGTTAGCAGCAGGCGCATGCGCTCGTCGTCGCCGAGCCCGTCGACGTTGGCGAAGACCTGATCGAAGACGACCTTGATCAGCAGTGGGTTCACGAGCCCGATCGCAGCGATGACCAGGATCAACAACGCCACCACCGAAACCCGCGCCTTGTAGGGAGCGAAGGTGTGGACGATGCGCCTGAACGTTCCCGGCCGCGCCGGAGTCTCAGGCTGCTCGGGCGGAATTATGCGATGTGGTCTGGCGATAACTTCCTCCTACTTGGCGAAACGTGACCGGGTTCGCTTGCATTCCTGGCCGGCCAGCGGGGGCTTACGTGCGACGGTCGCACCTCAGCCACCGGTTTCGGTGGTTCACATGCGACTGTCGCACACGAACCACCGCGCCCAACCTGGCGCCGGCGCGGGCGATCGGTGCGCGCGGAGGCCTCAGGAGACGCGCAGTGCCACGACCACGCCGTCGCGCGTCGGCACGATCGTGCTTCTGTAGTCGGGGTCGGTGGCGATCAGCTCGTTGAGCTCCTGAATCGCCTCCGTCCAGGCATCCCCCTCGGCCGCCTGAGCAACACGCCCCGACCACAGCACGTTGTCGCACATGAAAAAGCCGCCTACGCGGACTCTTGTACGCGCCCGTTTCCACGCTTCCGGATAGCCGCCCTTGTCGATGTCGCAGTAGACGATGTCGAACTCGCCTTCGACTTCGTCGAACGCGTCGAAGGCGGGGGCGACGTGATAGCGAATGGGCCCGTCGAGTCCCGCCCTGCTCAGGAAGTCGAGGGCCTTGGTTTCGTTGCCGGCATCGGTGTCGGTGAGGTGGACCTCACCGTCCGCTCCGGTGGCGCGCGCAAACCAGTAGGCCGAGTAGCCGAAGCCTGAGCCCATCTCGAAGATGCGCCGAGCGCCGATCGCCCGTGCGAGCACCTCCAAAGTTCTCCCGCACAGCCGGCCGATGATGGGAAACTCTTCGCTTTCGGCAAGAGCCTCCATCTCGAGCAGCACCGGTTCGTCGTCGCCCGCGGCGAGAGTGGCCATGTAGCGCTCGACCTCGGGGGCGACGATGTCCATGATCTACAGGCTATCCCCGAGGACGAGGCCCCGCAGCGCATCGTGCAGGCCCTGATTCGCGGCCACCACGCCCTGACCGTCCCCCAGCGGGGGCATAAGCGGCGTGATCACGCCTCCCGCTTCTGAGATCAACAGCTCTCCAGCGGCCCGATCCCACACGTGCATGTCGGCCTCGAAGAAGGCGTCTACCCGCCCGCAGGCGCACCAGGCGAGGTCGAGGGCGGCGGACCCGGCCCGCCTAATGTCGCGCACCTCGGGAAGCAGGCGGAGCACGACCTCGGCCTGGGCCCGGCGGATGCGGGAGTCGTAGGAGAAGCCGGTGGCGATCAGCGCCTGGGACAGGTCTTGCTTCTGGGACACCGTGACGAGCTCATCGTTGCGGCGGGCGCCCTTGCCCCGAATCGCTGCGAACAGCTCGGAGCGCGGCGGGTCGTAGATGACTCCGGTGAGCCAGCCCTCTTCGTCCGCCACCGCAACGCTCACACACCATTGAGGGATCCCGTAGAGGAAGTCCACGGTGCCGTCGAGGGGGTCGATGACCCAGGTGAGCCCGGTCTCCGAATCGCCCGCGGCCCCCTCCTCGGAGACGAGGCCGTCTCCGGGGCGTTCCTCGCGGAGGAGGCTCACGATGAGGTCCTGCGAGTCGCGGTCGGCATCGCTCACGACATCGGTGGGAGTCGACTTGGTGGTCACCCCCTGGGCGGGGTCGCCGAAGCGCTCGAGGAGGAGCCCGCCGGCCCGGGTGGCCGCGCGGCAGGCGATATCGAGGAGCTGTTCGGCGGACGGAGTGCTGTCTGTCACGGGGGGAAGATAGCGCCATGGTGCGACGCTTTGCCGCGGCCGGGCGCTGGGCCCGCCTCCTCCTGGGACTGTGGCTCTTCGCCGTGGGCACCTTCATGACCCTTGAGTCGAAGCTCGGTCTGTCTCCCTGGGACGTGCTCAACGACGGCCTCAGACGCAGGACTCCCTTGTCGTTTGGCACTGCGGTGATCCTGGTGGGCGTCGTCCTCGTGGTGGCTACAACGGTGGCCGGCATGCGACCGGGGCCCGGCACGATAACCAACATGCTCCTGATCGGCGTCTTCGTCGATGTCCTGCTGGCGCTGGGCATCGACTCCGGCGCCTCAACCTGGCCCTACTGGGCCAAGGTGATCTTGACCGTCGCAGGGATCGTCCTGGTCGGGCTCGGCACTGCCCTCTACATCGTGGCGGGGTTGGGTGCGGGGCCGCGCGACGGTCTCATGGTGCTCATAGCGACGCGCGCCCGGGTGCGCATCGGGGTGGCGCGAGCGCTGGTCGAGGGGACGGCTTTTTTCGCCGGTGCGTTGTTGGGCGGAAGCCTGGGCCTGGGGACGGTGCTGTTCGCGCTCGGCATCGGGCCCGCGGTCGACATCTGGTTCCGGGTCTTCGGGATGGACTCATCCGGGCGCCGGACCGCTCCGACGCTCTGAGCTCAGGGCCCCTTGGCGCTCTGCTCGACCAGCTGCCACGCCTTGCGGGCCGCGATCAGGACCGGGTCCCACACCGGCGAGAACGGAGGCGCATAGGAGAGGTCGATGTTCAAGAGCTCGTCGACGGACATCTCGTTCCAAATCGCGGTAGCGAGGACGTCGATGCGCTTGGCCGCGCCCTCCTTGCCCACGATCTGGGCGCCGAGAAGCCGCCCGGAACCGCGCTCGGCAAGGAGCTTGGTCTTTATCGGCTGGGTCTCCGGGTAGTAGCCGGCGCGCGTTGTCGAATCGACGGTGGCGGTGATGAAGCTGAACCCCGCGGCCCCCGCTTCGTCTTCGTTGAGGCCGGTGCGCCCCACCTCGGTGTCGCAGAGCTTGGATACTGCGGTCCCGATCACTCCGGGGAAGCTCGCATAGCCGCCCCCGAGGTTGATCCCAGCCACGCGGCCCTCCTTGTTGGCGTGCGTCCCGAGGGCGATCGAGACGGGGCTGCGGGAGACGCGGTGAAACTTCTCGGCACAATCGCCCGCCGCCCACACTCCTTCTATCCCGGTCCGCATGCGCCGGTCGACGGCGATCGCTCCGGAAGGGCCTATCGGGACGCCGGCGGCCGCGGCGAGCTCGACGTTGGGGTCCACCCCGAGACCCAGCACCACGATGTCTACGGGAATCGTTCGCTTGGTCGTGACCACGCCCGAGACCCAGCCGTCCGTGGCCTCGAACGCCTCGACCGGCTCCGAGCTGTGGAAGGCGATGCCCATGCCCTCCATGGCATCAGCGATCAGGACGGCGATGTCATCATCGAGGCTCGGCATCGGATGGGAGGACCGCTCCACTACCGTGACATCGAGCCCGCGCATCTTGAACGCCTCGGCCATCTCCAGCCCGATGTAGCCGCCGCCGACTACTGCGGCCCGGCGGGGCCCGCGTTCGCGCATCGTCTCGAAGATGGCCCTACCGTCGTCGAGGACCTGCACCCCGAAAATGCCGTCGGCGTCGGCGTGGGGTAGCGGGGGACGCCTGGGAGTGGCGCCGGTGGCGATGAGGAGCCGATCGAAGCCCTCCCATGCCTCGGTGCCCTCGTCCACATCTGTGACCTTCACGGCCCCCTTGTCGAGATCGACCTCGGTGACCTTGTGGCGGATGCGTGCGTCGATGTCCTGCCTTCTGGCGAACTGCTCGGGCGTGCGTACGACGAGCCGGTCGAGCTCGTCCACGACTCCGCCGACGAAGTAAGGGATCCCGCAGGCGGAATAGGAGAGGTAGTTGCCTTGATCGAAGGCGACGATCGCGAGCTCTTGGGGGCCGCGCAGGCGGCGGGCCTGGGAGGCCGCGCTCATGCCCGCCGCATCGCCGCCTATAACCACGAGCCGCTCTGCCATCGCGGGATCGTACGGCCCTGGGGCGTCCGCACGTAGCCAATCGCGCTCGGCGCGCCTGGGAGTACGGAATCCGTACTCTGGAGCGCGTCGCGCGCGTTTGAGTACCTTGGGGCGAGCCCGGGCCGGCGAACGGCCCGCCGCCGCCGAGGCTCTTATCCTGACGGGATGAGTGAAGACACATGCCAGCTCCGATTCGGCGAGTACATGCTGGGCCTCGAGGGCCTCGCCCTGCTCCGAATGGGAGTGTCCGGCGACGTTAGCGCGGTGCCGGAACGGGTCGAGGAGATGCTCGACCTCGCCGCCCGCCTCGACGAGGAGGCGCTGGCGGCGTCCCGCTATCTGCCCGCCTCCGGCGTCCAGCCGGGCTACGACGTGTGGGCGAACACCTACGACGACCGCGACAACCCCTTGATCCGGACCGAGGAGCCGGCGCTCGTGACGCTCTTCGAAGATCTCCCTGAGGGCCCGGTTCTGGATGCGGCTTGCGGCACCGGACGTTTGGCCTCTCTGCTCATCTCGCGCCACCGCGTGATCGGGGTCGACAACTCCCCCGAGATGCTGGGTCGGGCTCGAGAAAAGTTTCCTCAAGCAGAGTTCTTGGACGGCGACCTCGGCGCGCTGCCCGTGGAGACCGGCTCGGTCACCTCGGCCGTGTGTGCGCTCTCGCTCTCGCACCTGCCCGAGCTGGGGCCGGCAGTGGAGGAACTGGCGCGCGCAGTGGCAGCAGGGGGTCGCGTGGTGATTTCCAACGTGCATCCGATCGTGACCGGGGTTCTGGGATGGCGGGCGTGGTTCGCTCATCCCGACGGCTCGCGCTCCTTCATTCCCGAATACGTCCACTCCCATGCCGACTACATCGAAGCGTTCACGGCGGCCGGACTCGAGGTCCTTTCCTGCCTGGAGCCGCCGATCCCCCCGGAGCTGGCGCGCGCCATGGGCGGCGGCGTGGCCGACAACGCGGCCGAGATCGCGGTCACGGGGCTGCCGGGCGCGCTGATTTGGGAGCTCCGGCGCTCATGACCGGGCGCCCGCAGAGGGAGAAATCGCGTCCCGCGCTGCTAGGCCAAGACCGCCGCCAGCTTGACTTACTCGCCCCTGCCGCCCTACAGTACGCTCGAGCGGCCGGCAAGACAGGTCGGTCTAGTGGGGGGAGTGCTGCAACTTTGAAAACCTTTCCGTTTACCTCGGAATCCGTAACCGAGGGGCATCCCGATAAAGTCGCGGACCAGATCTCCGACGTCGTTCTCGACGCCGTCCTCGCCGAAGATCCAATGGGCAGAGTGGCGTGCGAAACACTGGTCACAACGGGCTTGGTGGTCGTAGCGGGAGAGATCACCTCCAAAACATCGGTGGACATTCCGCGGCTGGCCAGAGACACCATTCGCAATATCGGCTATGACCGCGCCAAGTACGGATTCGACGCCGAAACTTGCGGCGTGATTGTCGCAGTGGACAAGCAATCCGAGGACATCGCGCAAGGCGTCGACACCTCTTACGAATCGCAACACGACCGAGCGAACACCGATCGCTTCGATCACGTCGGAGCCGGCGACCAAGGCATGATGTTCGGCTACGCATGCCGTGAGAACGAAGAGCTCATGCCGCTACCGATCATGCTGGCACACAAGATCACCAAGCGACTTGCGCAGGTGCGCAAGGAAGGCATCTTGCCGTATCTGCGCCCGGACGGCAAGGCTCAAGTAACAGTGCGTTACGAGTACGACTCCGAGGGCCATGAGCGCCCCGTCGAGATCGACCGGATCCTTGTCTCCACTCAACATGCCGACGGGCTCGATGCTCAGACACGCATCAAGCCCGACATCATCGAGCACGTTCTTCGGCCCATTCTTCCGAGCGAGCTCTATGACGAGCGCAGCTTTGGCGAGCGCGATTTCGTGCTTGTCAACCCGACCGGAAAGTTCGTCACCGGCGGACCCATGGGCGATACCGGCCTGACGGGTCGCAAGATAGTCGTCGACACCTATGGAGGTGCGGCACGACACGGCGGAGGGGCGTTCTCGGGAAAGGACCCCACCAAGGTGGATCGCTCCGCAGCGTACGCAGCGCGCTATGTCGCCAAGAACGTGGTCGCCGCCGATCTGGCCGAGCGTTGCGAGCTGCAAGTCGCATACGCCATCGGCGTGGCCCGGCCTATCTCCGTGAAAATCGACTGCTTCGGGACCGAGCACATTCCACTGGAGCGCATCGAAGAGCTCGTCCGTGAACACTTCGATCTCCGCCCGGCTGCGATTTTGGAAGACCTGCGGCTGCGCCGTCCCATCTACGCGAAGACCGCCGCCTACGGCCACTTTGGAAGGACGGACGACGACTTCACCTGGGAGAGCACCGACAAGGCCGAGCTCCTGCGAGCCGGCGCCGGCCTCGTTACTCTTCAAGCAGAGCCCGTTTAGGCCGGGACGATAGCGATGTCGGTCACCGTGGTTGGCTCGGTTGCGTTCGACGCGCTCGAAACGCCGTTCGGGAAGCGCGACCGGATCCTCGGGGGCGCGGCCACTCATTTCTCGCTCGCGGCCAGCTTCTTCACACAAGCTCATGTCGTCGGGATCGTCGGGGAAGACTTCGGCGACGATGAGTTCAACGTATTCAAGGCGCGGGGGATCAACACCGCCGACATCAAGCGCGTGCTCGGAGGCAGCTCCTTCTTCTGGGCCGGTCGGTACGACAACGACATGTCGGTAGCGCAAACGCTCGACACTCAGCTAAACGTGTTCGCCGACTTCGACCCAGAGCTCTCGACCGAAGCCCGCGACTGCTCGATCCTCTTTCTCGCAAACATCCAGCCGGAGCTTCAGCAGCGCGTTCGAGCCCAGTGCAACAGCGCGCGCTTCGTAGGCCTTGACTCGATGAATTACTGGATCGTATCGGCGAAGGACTCATTGGTCACGGCCATGCGTTCGGTCGACGCGATCATCTTCAACGATGTAGAGGTGCGGATGCTCACCGGTGAACCGAACCTATCGATAGCGGCCCGTCGCATCAGGGAGCTCGGTCCGCGCGTACTTTTCATCAAGCAGGGTCCCTACGGGGCCTGCATGTACACAGAGGACGGCTTCTTCTCGGTTCCCGCCTACCCGCTGGAGGCCGTGGTCGATCCGACCGGAGCCGGAGACGCCTTCGCTGGAGGACTGTGCGGCTATCTCGATTCGCTCGAAGGCGATCGGCCAACAGAGAACCAGCTTCGCTGTGCGGCCGTCTACGGATCGGTATTGGCATCATTCAATGTGGAGGACTTCGGAACCGAGAGATTGCAACGGCTGACGGATCACGAGATAGCCGATAGGTTTGAAGAGTTCAGGCAAATGACGGTGTTCGAGGCCCCGCCGGTTCTCGCAACACTCAAATGATGAGGAAGGACAGTTAGTGAGCTCAACGACGAAACATGACGTCAAAGATATAGCCCTCGCCCCCTCCGGAAAACGACGAATCGCCTGGGCAGACCGGCAGATGCCGGTGCTGTCCGCGATTCGCAGCCGCTTCGAGAAGGAGCGGCCGCTCGATGGGATCCGTGTCTCCGCCTGCCTCCATGTCACTTCGGAAACAGCGAACCTAGCCATCACTCTCAAGGCCGGGGGCGCCGACGTCGTGCTGTGCGCCTCGAACCCGTTGTCGACCCAGGACGATGTCGCCGCCTCCTTGTGCGAGGACTTCGGGATCCCCGTCTTCGCTATCAAGGGCGAGGATACAGAAACCTTCTACAGACACATCCAAGCGGCTTGCGATCACCACCCCCAACTCACGATGGACGATGGGGCAGACGTAATCTCGATACTTCATTCCTCCCGGAAGGACCAGCTCACAGAGGTCATCGCGGGTACCGAAGAGACGACCACCGGCGTGATTCGACTGCACGCACTCGAGGCACAGGGCAATCTCGGCTTTCCCGTGATCGCAGTCAACGAGGCTCTGACGAAGCATCTCTTCGACAACCGCTACGGCACCGGCCAGTCGGCCATAGACGGCGTGATCAGGGCCACGAACATTCTCTTTGCGGGTCTCAAGGTCGTCGTCTCCGGCTACGGATGGTGTGGGCGCGGCGTGGCAATGCGCGCCAAGGGTCAAGGGGCGCACGTGATCGTGACCGAGGTCGACCCGCTTCGAGCCCTAGAGGCCGTGATGGACGGTTTCGAGCTGCTGCCCATGGACGAGGCTGCACCGATAGGCGACATCTTTATTACCGCTACCGGCGACAAGCACGTCTTGCGCCGGGAGCACTTCGAGCGCATGAAGGACGGTGCGGTTCTCGCAAACGCGGGGCACTTCAACGTCGAGATCGATATTCCCGCCTTGGAATCGCTCGCTGGCTCTCATACCGAAGCGCGACCCTTTGTTGAAGGCTACGAGTTCCCCGACGGGCGCATCATTTACTTACTCGCCGACGGGCGGCTCATCAACCTATCGGCGGCCGAGGGTCATCCTGCGTCGGTGATGGACATGAGCTTCGCCAACCAAGCACTCTCGGCCGAGCACGCGGTGGCCAACGCCGACAAGCTCGAGAAGAAGGTCTATGCAGTTCCTGAGGAGATCGACAAGGAAATCGCTCGCCTCAAGCTCGAGACGCTCGGCCACCGCATCGACACCCTGACTGCTGAGCAGACCCACTACCTCGCCTCCTGGGACGAAGGCACCTAGATAGAACAATGGCCTCCATCGGCATCCGTTCCTCGGCCTACGCTCGGATCGAGGAAGCTTTTGCTCAAGAGCGCACCGTCATTCTCGACGGTGGTGTCGCGACCGAACTTGAAAGCCTGGGCCCGGCCGCGGACAATAGGGGGCCGGGCCCGGAGCTGTGGGGCACGTGGGCGCTGTATCGAGCGCCGCAGTCGGTGCTCGACGTGCATCGCCGTTACGTGGATATCGGCTGCGACATCGTGTCCACAGACACGTGGTCGATCCTGGCCGCGCCGGAAGCGGAGCTGAAGGCGGGGCCAGGTCGCAGCGAGCGCTCGCACTGGATGGATGCCGGAAGGCTCGGGATAAGGCTCGCCCGCCGGGCCGTCGACGACGGGGGCAGAGAGGGCGAGTGCGCGGTGGCGTTTGCGCTGTCGGGCGAGGCACTCTCGGTTCGGCACAACGAAACGATGACGTTGCTCGCACGCGTCTTCGACGAAGAGCCTCCCGATCTGATCTTGCTGGAAACCCTGTCGCTCATTCGAGAGGACGTCTACGCCTCGGTCGAGCTTCTCTTGGAGGCCGGGCTTCCTCTGTGGGTCAGTTTTCGCCGCTGCCGCCACGGCGTTTGCGGGGTCTACGGACAGCACTGGGGGCCGCCCGAAGGGGACCTCTTTGGTCGCTCCGCTCACCGTCTCGAGGAGATGGGAGTCGGAGCACTGCTGATCAACTGCCTGCCGGTTTCGCACGTGCCGGGCATCCTGCCCTGGCTGCGGGACTTCACCGACCTGCCGTTGGGTGTCTACCCCAACCTCGGCTACCTGGCCGGCAGCAAGTGGCGCTTCGACGACAAGATCGGGTCAGAACGCTATGCAGAGCTTGCGCTCGAGTGGCGGGAGGAAGGCGCCCAGATAATCGGTGGCTGCTGCGGAACGACTCCGGACCATATCGCCGCCGCAGCTGCAGCGCTGGAGGGGACTCGGCCTGGACGAGCGCGCCCCGATCACCCTCGCGACTACGAGCGAGACTCGGAGCTACTGAAGACACCGCACTTCGCACCGTGGCTCGACCAACATGATCGAACGCTGTTTCCGCTTCCCTTTCCCGAGCTAACGGTCGACCCAGGAGTTTTCGTCCCAACCCAGGGAAGCTTTCTCTGCTGGAAGGACCTTTTCACCAACAAGATCGGCGAGGGCAAGAGGTGTCTCGATGTGGGATGTGGCTGCGGAATTCTCTCCGTGCAGCTCGCCCTCAACGGTGCACAATCCGTTCATGCAATAGACATCGACCGCGACGCAATTGCGAACACGCTCGGCAACGCTTTCCGTAACGGCGTCGCAGAACAGATCACGGCAGAAGCCGTAGACCTGTTTCAATGGGACCCAACAGACTCCTACGACGTGGTCGTTGCCAGCTTGCATCAAATGCCCGTCGATCCCTTCGAGGAACCTACCGGGCACCGGCCGCTCGACTACTGGGGGCGGAGCCTCCTGGATCACTTCCTTGGCGTGCTGGCACAGGTTCTGGCTCCTGAGGGGCGCGCGTACGTCATGCAGCTATCAATCATCGGCCAAGGCAGGACCGCGGAGATCCTCACGACCAATGGGCTCCGGGTGGAGGTCGTCGACTTCAGCTTCTTTCCCTTCAGCGATTTGTTCAAGAGCAACTATGAGCAGATAGGGAGAGTCGAGGAACGCTCTGATGCCTATCATCTGCGCTTCAAGGAAGAAGATGTGATGGTCGCCTATCTTCTGGAGGTCTCCTGGGACGAGCTTTCCGCGCAGGGAACGAACAACCGCGACCGCCCGGCTTGATGGTGAACATACCAGGCGGAAGAGGTGAGACTCTGTTCCGCACTGTACTCACCATCTGTGGGTAACCCGCCGGCCTGAAGCGCACGGCGAAGATCGCACCCGGCGTTGGATCCCTTATCACCGCCGTCAATCACGGCGACGACCTGCTCGAAGGGGATGCGGATCAGTAGCTGGCGCTAAAGATAATGCCCAATGTCCTTATCCCGTTCCTATCGTCGAATCTCGCTGTTCTCACTTACTGGAAATACGGTCAGCACCGAGAGCGTCACTGCGCCCTGGTCGCTAGGCGCGAGACAGATTGAATCCCAATTCCGACCTCGGCGGAGCCGTGGAACGACGCGAGCGGGGGTGATGGGCCGTTCGAATGCGAGCGTATTTACGGGGAGGTGCACTTAGGCGCGAGCACACGAGGACGAGCCGGAGGTTGCTAGCACACAGCCGTGTAATCGACCTTAGCGACGATGGGTGCTGATTGCGGCAACGGCGTCACCCGATATGGCTACTGCGCCACGGCCTGTTTGGAAGACATGACCACGTGCTCGGAATGGTCGACGGTGATGCCCTCGGCGGCAAGGAGCTGGCGGCCGATGTCCTGGGCGGCCCGCGCAGCCCCTCGATCGCCCTCGCCCGCTGCGACGATTGAGCCCTTCATGAGGATGTGCCAGCGGCGAGAGAACCCGTCGGGGTCCTTCACCCCGGCTCCCTCCGCCAGCTTCTTGAGGAATGCGCGAATGTTGAAGAGATGCCTCACCGCAGCCCGGTGCACTGGGTGCTCCCGATCATCGATCTCGAGGAGGAGGTTGATGAAGGAGCAGCCTTCGAAGTCATCCCGCTGGAACCACTCGTCAAGGAGGTCGAAGATGGCCAGCAGCCGACCCTCAGGAGTCGCAGCACGCTGTGAGGCCCCCGCCTGCACCCACCCCTGTGTCCATCTCTGCTCGCGCCGCTCCATGAACGCCAGCACGAGCTCGTCCTTGGAAGCGAAGTAGCGATAGAGGGTCATCTTGGCGACGCCGGCGTGAGCGACGATGGTGTCAACTCCTACCGCACGGACCCCATGCCGAGAAAAAAGCTCATAGGAACTATCTAGAATCCGCTCCCGAGGGCTGCGCGACCGGGCAAGAGAGTGGCACATACTTCGCGATTCTACCTTCCAAGTCACACCTCCTTGCACCCTTCGACCACTTGTGCCGACTTGCCTGGCAAGTGCATCGAACTGGCTGTTGACGTTCGACCGCCCAGGGCGTAGCGTAACGAAGGGTAGTAGACTGGTCTGTATAGCCCCCTCGGTTCAGAGGGCAGCTGTCGCGCGCGCATTACAGCGCGTCGCGGAGTTTCAGTCGGTCGACAGCATGAGGAAAGGAACATAGAATTGGCATACGATCCAAGAACCGCCACGGGGATACCCACCGAACCAGTTGGCTCCCTGCCGCGGCCGGCCAAGCTGCAGGCCGCCTATGCGGACTATGACGCAGGAAACATCAAGTTGGGCGACCTGGAAGTACTGCAGGAAGAGGCCGTAAAGGATTCGATCGAGAGGTTCGAGGCCACCGGGTCGCCGATCATCTCCGACGGCGAGCAGCGGATCTCGAGCTTCGCGACATACCCGCTCGCCGACACTCTGGCCGGCACCGGCCTCGCCGACAACCTCGGCCCGGGTGGGCAGTATTTCGCAATCTTCGCCGATGGCCATTACCGGCAGTTGCCGCGCCTGGTCGGAGGCCCCTTCAGGTACAAGACGCACGTGGGTGACATCCTGGGAAAGTCAATCAAGTACGCCACCAAACCCATGAAGCAGGCGGTGATCGCACCCTCGATGCTCTGCCTCTTGTACCCGCTTAACGAGGACATTCCGGGTTACTCCCGTGAAGAGTTCGAGACCGACCTCGTCAAGGAGTGCGAGCAAGACATCCGCAGCGCCTTCGCAGCCGGCGCAGCCAGAGTCTCGATCGACTTCACCGAGGGGAGACTCGCGACCCGCGACGACGCGCGCAACCCGTGGACCGGCGCTGGGATGCTGCCGCACTTCATCGAGCTGAACAACCGCGTGCTCGACAGTTTCTCGGCCGAGGAGCGAGTGAACATCGGCGTCCACACCTGCCCCGGCGGGGACCGTGACTCGGTGCACAGCGCCGACGTCCCCTATGCCAACCTGCTCCCCGAAATGTTCAAGCTCAACGCCGGATACTTCCTGATTCAGTTCTCCAGCGAACGGGATAAGGACCCGGTGCTGGAGATGATCGGTAAGGAGAGCCGCGACGACGCCAACGGCGTCCCCCAGACGTGCTACATAGGTGTCATCTCGGGTCAGAGCCCGCGCGCTGAGAGTCCGCAGGAAATCCGCGACGCGCTGGTTCGAGCAGCGAACTTCATTCCCAAGGAGCGGCTCGCCTCTACAGACGACTGCGGCTTCTCGCCCTTCAGCATCGATGAGAAGCCCCAACACGGCTCACCGGATTATGCCCGCGACGTGGCCTTCCAGAAGATCAAGAACCGCGTCGAGGGGACCCAGGCAGCAGCCCAGAAGCTGGGCATTTCTTGATGAAGTAGAGGTCGGTCTCCCGAAGCAGGCCGACAGCGTCTTAATAGTCGAATAGGCCCGTCGCGCAATAGCGGCGGGCTTATTCACGCTCACTGAAATCTAGCCCACCTGGCCTGGGTAGGACGCAAAGGTAGGCTGGCGAGTGAAAACTCGAGCAACAAGATCGGGCCAGAGGGGGCTCGCAATGACCGGATCGAAGGACGACCAAGAGCTCAAGGCGAGGCAACGTGCTGTGTGGGCCTCCGGCGACTATCCAGTCGTGGCGGCCGAGATGATCCCAGGCCTGGAACTGGAGCTCGTCAAGGCGTGCGAGATAAAGCCGGGGCAGCGCGTGCTCGATGTGGGGACCGGAACCGGCAACGCCGCAATACCCGCGGCCGAAACAGGGGCTTCCCGTCGTGGCCTCCGATCTCACTCCCGAGCTGCTCGAGAGCGGGCGACGCCAGGCGGACTCACTCGGTGTCGAGCTCGAGTGGCGGGAAGCCGATGCCGAGGCACTGCCCTTCGCCGACGCCGAGTTCGATGTTGTCATGTCGTGCGTAGGAGCGATGTTCGGGCCCGATCACAAGCTGGTCGCAGACGAGCTGACGCGCGTCTGCCGGCCCGGCGGGACGATCGGGATGATCAACTGGACGCCCGAGGGAATGATGGGGCAATTCATCAAGGTCTTGTCACCATACGCACCACCACCGCCGCCGGGAGCCCAACCGCCGCCCCTGTGGGGACACGAGCAGCACGTGCGCGAGCTCCTCGGGGACCGAGTTTCCTCGCTCGAGTTGGCGGCAGCTAAACACCGTCGACCACTTCGATGAGCCGATCGAGTTTCGCGACTTCTTCAAGAGAACCTTCGGGGCGGTGATCGCCATGTACAACGCCATTGGCGACGATCTCGAGCGGGCCGCTGCCTTGGATCAAGATTTGGCCGACTTCACAGACACATGGAACCGCGGCGAGCCCGGCGAAGGAGCGGTTTTCGAGCAGGAGTATCTGCTTGTGAAGGCCCGCCGGGCAGACTAGGGGCTCCACTAACGTGCTCAAGAGCTCCCTTGTGGCGGGCTCAACATCCTGCGCAGGTACAGCGCCATGGAGGGCTACAAGAGCGCCGCTATGGTTACTCGAAAATTTCCAATTCAGTGCATGACGCAAGGCGGTCGAAGTCGTGGTCGGAATGCAGAATCGGGACTCCTTCTCGAACGCATGGAGCCGCTATCAGGCAGTCCAGGGTCTTGCGGATGGTGATCCCAGCACGGCGTGCTTGGCGATAGAGGTAGGCAGCGCGGTCGAAGTCATCGAGTGTTTCAAGTCGCAAGAAGGGAAAGCCGCTGAGGCTGCCGGCCACCAGCCTTGCTTCCCGCTCGCTCCGCAAGCCTTGGAGAACCTCTGTGTAGATGATCTCGGTAAGAGCGACAGGAGCCCCATCCTCGAGCAGGGAGACGCAGCGGGCGGCCTTCGGTGTGTCCGTCGCGTTGATGACATCAATCCACACGCTCGTGTCGACAACGATCAAGCGCGACCCTCTCGGCTCTGACTGAGGTTGCCCTCCCAGCGCACCTTGCCCCGCAGTTGGAGAATGTCGCGCCGACGATACTGCGCCACCAACTCCCGCAAGGCGAGGTCAACGGCCTCACGCTTGGTCTTTGCTCCGGTCAGTCGGCGGACCTCTTGAAGGACATCGTCATCGATCTCAATGTTCGTTCGCATACACTACATCATACACCATTCTGGCCATATCCATACACCTTCCCGACTCCCCCAGGCTGCCAGGCGGGCTAGATAGCGCGAGCGCGCCTAACATGAAGGGCCGTGCCTGTCGCCTTCTGAAGGGGAAATCACTTGAGGCTCTTGGTCTTGGGCGGGACAAGTTTCGTCGGCCGTCACCTGGTCGATGCGGCTCTCGAGCGCGGGCACGAAGTCACGGTGTTCAATCGCGGCCGAACTAATCCCGGCTTATGGCCCGAGGTCCAGGAGCTCCGCGGCGATCGCGACGGCGACCTCGGTGCGCTTGCAGGGCACAGCTGGGATTCGGTCGTCGACACCTCCGGTTACGTCCCTCGCGTCGTGCGTGCTTCGGCGGAGTTGCTTCGGGACGCCGTGCAGCACTGCACCTTCATCTCATCGGTCTCCGTCTATGCAAATTTTCGCCGCGGCCCGGACGAAACCGGAGCCGTCGAGCAATTGGCAGTTGCCGGCAGCGAGGACGTGGAGCAGAGCTACGGGGCACTCAAGGCGGAGTGTGAACACACTGTTGAAGAGGTCTTTCCCGACGCCGCATTGATCGTCCGGCCTGGGTTGATCGTGGGGCCATGGGACCCGACCGGCCGCTTCACCTACTGGCCGGCGCGCATTGCACGCGGCGGCGATGTGCTTGTCCCTGAACCGCGCAGTCTTCGCCTGCAGTTCATCGACGCGCGGGACCTCGCCGTCTGGGTCGTTAGTATGGCCGAGCAGCGAGCAACCGGTCCCTACAACGCGACGGGCCCGGTTCCGCGTCCAACTCTCGAGGACCTGCTAGAGACTTGCTGCCGAGTGGCAAACCCTGAGGCGCGCCTCCAATGGGTGGCCGCCGAGTTCTTGACCGAGCGAGACGTCGACCAGTGGCAGGAATTGCCTCTATGGATCGTCGACTCCGAGCATGCTGGACTCATGGACGTTGACATATCGAAGGCGGTGAAAGCACAACTCACGTTTCGCTCAATGGAAGAAACGGTGCGCGATACGCTCGCCTGGAGCCAAGCACATCCCGAGTGGCAGGGCCCTGCAGAACAGGACGTCGCACGTCCAACCGCAGGGCTGTCGCCAGAGCGGGAGGGCCAACTGCTTACCGAATGGGATCTGAGGGGGCCTAAAACACAAGAAGCCTGACTAGAATGCCTGCGGTGAATCGCTTCGTTATTTGAGCAATCGCTGGGCACTCCCAGAGCAAGGTCCTCAACAAACGCCGACGTCAGCGAATTCGGTCCTTCCTCACCAGATCATTGGCGCTGCGAGTCATCCCGCCGGCCGACTTTTGACGCGCGGCTATCCGCCGAGCCTCTCCGGCGCGGTCTACCAGCTGATCGGCGAGTGCCTTCTTGAGCATGGCCACCGTCTGCGCGGACAAGAATCGCCCTTCCGCCATGGGCGGCTGCCCCTGAGCGCCTCGTAAAGATCCTCGGGGATACCTCGAACCCGAAGTCGCCGCATTAGCAGAATGCTATCAACATGATCGCAGAGGCCTAGAAGGAGGGGAGGGCGGTCACAGCCAGATCTCGCGATTCGAGGCCACCGGCCGTTCGGCTTCGGCCTCCAGCAGGTAGTTCAGCGCCTTTACCAGGCGCCCCATCGTTCGAGGGTTTGCCCGCGGAAACTTTCGATCGGTGGTCAGCACCAGCCCGAAGTGGACTCTTCCCATCGACTGCCATTCTCGTGCGATGGGTCGGAAATCACGTACATTCTCAGTAGCGATAGCTCGTTCCTCTGACTGAGCAGCTCTAAAGACGTCAATGTCCGCAAGGCCGCGCAGGTCGTCTCTTTCGGAGACCCCACTCACATCGTGCCCGTGCTCAATGCGGAGGCGACCGGCGGTAGTCGCGGGGAACATCTCGTCGAGCAGCAACCTCACCGTCGTGCCCGGCGCGGATAAGCCTCCTCAGCTTCGCGATCTACTTCCGCGATCCACGCGTCCACTTCGCCAGCAAACTCGTAGTAGTAGTTTGCCGCTGCTCGGGATTGAGGGATGGCGAGCCCGGTCAGCTTTGAGGTCTTCATGATCGCCTCTTCCCCGGCCGGTTCGATCTCTCGCAGCACCCGGGCGACCTCCCATACATCCGGGCCGCCCGCAAGGCCGGCCCGGCGGCCGCCAGGACCCGACCTGAACACGATGCCGGGGTGGGAGTCCATGCGTAGTCCCTCGTCGATCAAGCGCGCGGCGAGTCGCGACCTGCTCTCCCCGCCGCTTGCCCGGGCACGCTTGGAGAGCCGCTCAACTAGTTCCGTCCGAAGACGCAAAGAAAGGTGGCGGCTCCGAGTATCCGTCGCCGAGGGAACGCGTTGTGCCATTGTGTAACACACTGTATCATGGGCACGGATTTGTATCAGGCTGGCGAGCCTTGAGCGCGTTTGAGCACCGTCGGCGCGGGGCCGGGAAGAGCAGGGCCGGGGGCGGGGACCTCAGGTACTCAATCGCGCGCTGCGCGCTCTGGAGTACGGATTTGGGACTCAGGCGTGCCTTGAGCGCGTTTCAGTATCGGCCGTGCCGTAGTGTTGGGCTGGGGGCCGGGCTCTCATCAACCACTAGACGATTGCACCCCGGCTCGGGTTCGGCCTGCGCGATTCATTCCGTCTCTTCGCAGTCAGCGAAGGACTCACCGGAGACACAGCTATCGTGGCCGGAGCCACCCCAGAGATGGTCCTTCCCCCGGCCCCCGTCTAAGTGATCGTCGTTGGAGTCCCCGTTCAACACGTCGTCGCCCGCTTGTCCGAAAATGCGATCGTCGTTGCCGATGCCGTCGAGGTGGTCCCCTCCCGGCCCCCCATGGATGACGTCCCTCCCAGGGCC
>DASRPA010000043.1:0-4396 GCA_035646635.1 Actinomycetota bacterium
GGCGGGGGCATGTCCCCTGTTAAGTGGCGCCGGAGCCTGGTGGTGTCGATGAGCAGCCAGGGCAAGAGCGCAGCCGGGATCGCGGCCGCGCTGGGCGCAGACGACGACTGGGTCAGAGACGTCATCCACGCCTTCAACCGCGACCGCATGGACTCCCTTCGTCCCCGCTGGGCGGGAGGCAGACCGCCCAAGTTCACTCAAGAGATGCGTGCTCAGATCGTCGAGATCGCAGCGACCCGTCCCCAGCTCTTGAAGGAGCCCTTTACCCGTTGGTCGCTCACCAAGCTTGCCGACTACCTGGTCAAGAGCAAGGTCGTGACCTCCATATCGAAGGAGAGGCTGCGAGAGATCCTCCTCGAGGAAGAGGTCTTCATCCACCGCACCAAGAGCTGGAAGCGCTCGCCCGATCCCGACTTCGACAAGAAAGCCGCGCGGGTGCTGAGGCTTTATCGCAGGCCTCCCAGTGACGGGGTCGTGATCTGCTTCGACGAGCACGGGCCGATATCCCCCATACCGCACTCGGGCTGGGGTTGGGCCCCGGCAGGCCGGCCCCAGCGCCTCCCCGCCAACTACAAGAAGAACAAGGGCGTTCGCTTCTTCTTCGGGGCCTATGACGTCGCAAAGGACCAGCTCAACGGCCTGTGGCACGCACGCAAGACGGGCGCCGACATGCTTCAGTTCTTTCGCTGGGTAAGGCGCCGCTACAAGGACCGCGGCCGCATCTATCTGGTCATGGACAACCTCAAGGCCCACTTCACCGAGGACATCCGCAACTGGGCCAAGGACAACGACGTCGAGCTCGTCCCCATCCCGACCTACGCCAGCTGGCTCAACTTGATCGAGGTCGAGTTCCGTCACATCACGGAGTTCGTCATCTCTAACTCCGACTACCAGAGCCACGAGGAGCTCCAGCTCGCCTGCTCCGCCTACCTCAGGCGCCGCAATCACGACGCCCGGCGCAACTTCGAGCAAAGAAGGGCCGAGAAAGAGGCCAGGCGCAGACGCCGGGCGAGGGCGCGACGACTCGCCCGGGCGGCGTGACCGTAGGGGAGCTTCTTCTCTAGAATCCCCTGAGGATGCGAATACCCGACTCCGTGCGAAGTTCCCTCGGCCAGCGTCTCAACGGGCGCCGAAGACAGCGCTGGCCTCAGCTCACAGAGATCCGCCTCAGATTCAGAGAGGGTTTCGCCTACGTGGACGGCGTTCTCGATGACGACGACGTGATGCGCCTCTGTCGTCTGCGCTACGGCGGCTCGGCATCCTCTTGGGGGTTCGCCATCTATCTCGCCAGCAAGGATGGCTACGAGCGATCGGTGCTGCCGACGGGAAGCTTTGGCGGGACGCCGGAAGAGGCTCTTGACTGCGCATGTGGGTTGTATCTCAACGATCCCGGCGCTTGGCATCTCGGCCATGAACAGGGCTAACGAATTACACCGCGAACGTTTCGCGCCGCCGCACTACTCCTCCTCCTGATCCGCCGCGCGCTTCGCAGCCGTACCACCCAACAGGTCACGACGGAAACTCCCAAGGGGGTCTGCCATGAGCACCAGAGCACCTGACGCCACCACGGGCAAACGCCTGCCCAAGAAAGAAAGGATCAGGCGCGATCAGAGGAAGAAGAGGATGCACAGGGCGCTCACGCGGTCCGCGGTTGCCCTCGGCGCCGTTGGCGTTCTCGCCTTCGCCTTCTTCACCAATCCGCAGCAGCGGAGTCCGGCCAACGGTGCCAGTGGCGGCGCGTACCCGTTCGAGATCGGCAGTCCCGGGCCAGGCGACGCGGCACCAGACTTCACGTTGGCGGCAACCGACGGGAGCACGTTCACCCTGTCGGACGCGCGCGGCGAAAACGTGCTGCTCTTCTTTCAGGAGGGGCTCGGCTGCCAGCCCTGCTGGGACAACATGAAAGAGATCGAAGCGCGCATGGACGAATTCGAGGCGCTCGGCGTTGAGCGGATGCTCACCATCACCACGGATCCGCTTGGCAACACGGAAGAGAAGGTGGCCGCCGAAAGTCTTCGGTTCCCCGTGCTGGCAGACGAGCAGGCTGAGGTCTCTCGCACCTACGACATGCCGAGATACGGCATGCATCCGATGTCCAACACTCAGCCGGGGCACTCATTCGTGCTCGTCAACGGTGACGGCGAGATCACATGGCGGGCCGACTACGGCGGCGCGCCCAACTACACGATGTACGTGCCGGTCGACGACATGCTCGCCGATCTGCGGCTGGCGCTCGAGGAGTAGACGTGGCGATCGAGATCCTTGTGTTGGCCCAGGAGGACTGCGCCTTCTGCGATCACGCCCGCGATGTCCTGGCACGACTGGGCGATGAGTTCGATCTCGAGATCAGGACCGTTGAGATGAATAGCGACGAGGGCGGGCGGCTGGCAGCCGAAGGAGCGATCCTGTTCCCGCCCGGCATCTTCGTCGAGGGGAAGGCCTTCTCCTACGGGCGGCTGTCCGAACGGAAACTGCGAAAGCACTTCGTCGCGTTCATGACCTCGAGCGGGATGGGGGCGATCGAAAGACGGTCTGCGCACAGCCGCCCGGTTGATGGGTGTGATGCGCGCCGCCACCCCTCCCCCCCTTGCTCGCAGTGGTCGGCCGCCGTTCGGCCTCCACACGGCGTGACCTTTGGCCCTATTTCGGAGCCTGGCCGTCGCCCACCCTGTAACTAGGAGGTGTAACAGCATGAGGACATCGGTGATTCTCGACGTCAACCCCGACCCTGAGGCGCTCGACTGGGAGCAGGAATTCCTCACGCGAATCGAGACGACGGTGATCGGCTGTTGCGGCCCCGACCGCGTAAACGGCTGCCCCCTCCTTGAAGGCAAACCCTGCGCCAAGATCGAGGCCGCCGACGGCGTCCTCTTCCAACTCGACCTCGACCGCGCCGAGCATCGCCGGCTCCTCGCGAAGTACGTGAGGCTCCTCGATGTCCCGATCCGCGTCGTGGTGAGCGCCGAGCAGCAGGTGCGTTGGGCGCACCTCCTCCACCTCGTTGAGGTGTTCACCCCACCGATCGGTCCGGCCACGCTGGACGCGTTTGCCGCAGAGGTCGAGTCGGAGACGGATTGAGAGGAATCAAACCGGGATGATGTCCGTAGCGGACTGGCGGGTGCAGCAATGCCCCGGCTGGCCGTCTGACCGTCGCGTTAGAGGCCTGGCCCGGTCCCGCGATCGGGGTCAGGATCACGCGCTCGGAAGCTCTCCTGGATCGCGCTCGACACCCTTCTTATACAAACGGCGGGCTCAAGTAATCTGTGCATTACTTGCCCGCCCACCGAGGGCAGGAGGCGAAGCGTTCTTCGGCTAAAGAGCCGGCGGTGAAACCGGCCTAACGCGGGAGCCATTGGGCCCCCAACGAGAGTGCCTTTAGGCCCTTCTCGACGAGCGGTCGCAGGCGACATGCTCCTAGGAGGATCAGAGCGAAGGGAGGATCAGCACGACCGAGAGAGTGGTGGGAATTAATCCACGGGATGGTGCCGCGCGGCGCCAAACGGCCGGATAGACCCGGCACCGCACCGCGAGCAGCATTGCACGCATGACGAGAATGTAAGGGCATGACGAGAGCGTTTCGGAGTCGCGGGCTGGATGCTGTGATCGGAGCGTCGGAACGCTCCGGCGCGAGTCCATCGGCCCACGCTTGAGGATCGTATTCACACGTCCTTCACCGTCTCCGCACCCCCCCTTCGCGTGGGAGGGCGAATGTAATCGGGTGAGACACGCGATCGGAGGTGAGACACGCGATCGGAAAGGAGGGTGCGCCGTGGAAGGAGATGCGCTAGTCGGAGGGACACTCGTCGTGGGCGCGACTGGTGGACAGCGGTTCGCGGAACCGCGGTCGTTCGGCGCCCGCGTCTCGAGCGCGCTGCTGGCGGCGTGGGGCGCGCTCACCGGAGTCGCGCCGCACGTCCTTCACCATGTCGGGCCGCTCGCCGGTGCCGCGTTTCTCGCCGGGGCGGGCGGGCGGCTGCTGTTCGCCGGGATCGCGCTCGCCGTCTCGATCCCGTTCCTGCTTCGGATCTACCACCGCTTCCGGACTTGGGTCGCGCCGGCGATCGCGCTCGCCGTTATGGCTGGGATGTTCTCGCTCTCGACGTTCGTGATCGGCCCCGCCATCAGTGGCGGCGACAGTGGAACCGAGCAGCCGAGGATCGAACAGCCGAAGGTCGATGAGCACGGCCACTGAGCACGTGAACGGCACGTAACGAAGAGGAAAGCAAGGAGGGAGACCGCTGTGGAGACCGGATACGCCTTCGGACTGTGGCCGATCGTCGTGATCAACTCGGCCATCTTCATCATGTTCGCGTTTAGCTTCTTTCACCCCAAGACTAAGAGGGATTGGCGGGTGATGGGAACGTTCTCGGCCTTCGTCGTCGCTCTGTTCACCGAG
>DASRPA010000044.1:0-18097 GCA_035646635.1 Actinomycetota bacterium
CCCCTCCCCTCCCCTATAGGGGGGAGCGGCTGTGGCGAGCAGATAGGGGAGCAGATGTTGTTGAGGGGCTTTGCTCCTCGGTGTCGCGTCCTTCTTACCCCTGAACTTCGGCCAGCGGGCCTCCTCGACTTGCAAATAGCAGAGCCGGAAGAGCTCTGACCATGCGTTATGTAAACCACCACGGGATCGGAGGGAGCCAAACGGGAGTGGCTCGGGGTTGCAGACGGGTTACATGCCCTCAGACCTCCGACCTGCCGCTTCAAGCCGGCCGAGGGATTAGCAATCCGCCGATCTGCTGTGCGGTGCGGCACTCTTGTTGCGCTTGTTAGGAGCCGCTCTTGCCTCGTGAGAACGTCGAGGTCAAGGGCGCGCTACCTCACGGAGGGCTGGCTCCGGCTAGAGCGGGTCTCGGAGGGCGGGATCAAGGCGCTCTGCCGGGGCACCGGCGAGGAGTGGGAGTTCGGCTACTCGAGGGCGGCTTGTGGTGACTGCCCCGCTCGAGGGTGCTGCTGCCATCGGTAAAGAGGCGTGACGGCTCGTCGAACGGAGGACCCGACTCTGTCCTTCTCCGCCCCGGCGAGGCCCGCACGAGCACTGGACTCGGGTTGACCAAGGCTCGGCAGCACATCGCTGCCGGAGAGCTGGACGCAGTGAAGATCGGGGCGGTCATTCGGGTGCCCAGAGCCTCGATCGAGGCCCACGTCGAGAGGCTTCGGAGCCCTGATGCCGGCCGTGACTTAGCCCTCGTGCGACCGTCGGTATGGCAGGGTCCGCCTTGTGCTCCCGCAGCGCCCGAGGTGACGGGCCACCAGCTCACGGCCCCGCCCGTTGGGCCTCACTGAGTTCCAGATCGGAGAAGGTCGCCTCGATGACCTTGGCCAGCATCGTCCCTGCTGCTCTGAGACCCGCACCTGCCGCTCGACTACACCCGCATCCAGGGCGAGCTTCGCGAAGCGCGCCGCGCGGTCCGCTCCTCGCTCCACATCTGCCACCAGGACGTGGGGGGGGCGCCGTCGCCAAGGTGATCCAGGGCCATAGAGGGCTTGGTTAGCTCCGAGACCATCTCACCGTAGGCTCCTGTAGCGAAGCCGGCCCCGGGTGAGCTGAGCCAGCAGCACGTCGAGCGGGTCCGTCGGCCTCGATCCCTTGGCACGCCGGCATGACCCCGACTTTGTCCTCGCACAGCCTGCCGACCATCATGGCGGCTTTACGCCAAACTATCGATATCCGGCAAGGTGGGAGAACGTAGAACCTGGTTCATTCAGCTGCGGCTCACGAAAGTGGCGGGGGCTTCTCTGACGAGCTGGTCACTGACCGAGCCGACAGCAGCCTTGTCCACAGCACCCAAACCGCGCGAACCGACCACCAAGAGGTCTGCCTGAACGTTCTGCGCCTCCGCAAGCACGCGCGCAGCGGGAGCTCCCAGCACCGCTTGGGCTTGGGTCCGAAAACCGGCACGCTCGAGATTGTCGGCCGCGTTTATCGCCAGCTCTTTAGCGGCGGCGATCCAGTCGCGCTCGAGCTCCAAGGTGGGCGCACTCGTGGCATATCCGACCCTCGGGATGGGGAACGACAGCTGGGACATTAAATGTTCGGCCACGGATAGAACGTTGATCTGACAAGTGGACGGATGCATGAAGGCGATCATCTGTTGCAACGCCACATCAGCATATGCGGAGCCATCTGTTGCAAAGAGCACTTGCACCGGGGACGCAACATCGGAGATCCGGCGCACAATCATCATGGATGTGGGAGAGGCGTGCAGAACCTTCGTACTCACGCTTCCCAGTAGCAGTCGGCCCAGCCAAGACCGGTTACCCGCTCCCAAAACGGCCAACTCGAACCCGCCTTCAGCGATCTCCTTGAGAATCGTCGGCCCAGGCTCACCCCTTAGCATACGCATCTCAGCCACGATTCCGGCCTCTTTCAACTTCGTTACAGCTGATTGTACGATCTCGGTCGCAGGTCTGAGTCCCTCGTCCTCGACCATCTCGCCCACTCTGCCTCCGACCACCGTAACGGCAGTGACCTGCACCTTCTCCGGGGCCGCCACTCTCTCCAAGAAAGCGAGCGCCTGCATGGCAGGGGCGCCTCCATCCGTTGCATAAAGAACCTTCATCCAGGCCTCCTCGTCCGAGTCCATCGACCCGGTCCCCAGTTGAGTCCATTCTATAGGGCCCCGGCCTTAGAACGACTAGGACTCTGAGTCGTCCGGGCGTACAGGGGAGAAACTGGTGCGCGCGATCCGCTGCCGCAATCGCCAACCCACTCTGGCTGGACGCATGTGCCACTCCGGAGCTAAGCGAGCACCAGAGACCGACCACGTTCTCGAGAAGCGGCGCCGATCGCGTAAGTGATCGCGACGGCCGCTCCACCCATCCCCAACGTCTCCGAACCAGATAGCCGCCATCGTTGCGCAACGAGTCTGCTCTTGAGGGCGCCCACCACGAAGAACGCGACCCCGGTCATAACGGAGCTCCAAACGAACGGTTGATCGAGGACCCGCGACAGGATGAACGCAAACAGTGGGATGAAACCGACAACGACGAAGGCGACGAATGTCGCGCCCGCGGCTCGCAACGGCTTCTCTCGAGCAACGCTGTAGCCACGCTCTTCGACCATCATGATGTCGACAAACCCTGGGGTCGGCAGTGATGACTTCGACGACACGGTCCAATTGCTCCCCGAAGAACCCTTGAGCGAGAAGATCTGCCTCATCTCCTCTCGCTCGCCCTCTGGGATAACCCGTATCTCTCGCTCCTCTTCGGTTCGCGCCAGAGCCCGATCTGCATTTCCGCACGCGCCGCAGCGTAGTGCTCACCGCCATGCTGAAACCGTCCGCGATCAGATTCGCCACTCCGAGGATGATCACCACCGTTGCCGACAGATCGGCGCCAGCCCCACCGGCGACCACGGCAAAGGTTGTTACGGCCCTGTCTATTCCGACATTAGATGAAATCGCGCAGATGGCTCTGCTTTGGAGGTCGGGAAAGTCTCTCCCTTATCGCTCCAGGCTGTGCAACTCCACTCGCCTACCGCTAGACACGAATAGCCTTACGCACGAGGAACTTCTTGATCTCTACCACCCACAGCACAAGGCTCGCCATTGCCAAGCAAGTGATCCATTGACCGGGGTCAAGCGGCTGAGTACTGAACGCATCGTTGAGCGGCGGAAGGTAGACGGCCGCGACCTGCAGTGCGAGCGAGAGACCAAGGGCTCCCCATAGCCACGGATTCATGAACACCTGGCTCGCTGCCGAGACGGTGTCAGAACGCGAGTTGAATACGTTGAACAGCTGCGCCAGTACCAGGGTGGTGAACGCCATGGTGCGGGCCTCTCTGAGGGGGAGGTCTCCATCGAAGAGTCCCCCCGGGAGACCGAGATCGAGGGTGAGGAGGGTCGCTCCTGCCATCGTGGCACCGACAACGAGGATGCCGGTCCACATCCGTGCGTCGATGAGGCGATCGGAACGAGAGCGCGGAGGTCGCTCCATCACCCGTTCGTCAGGAGGATCAACACCGACTGCCAGCGCCGGAGCCGCGTCGGTAAGGAGGTTTATCCACAGGATCTGCGTGGCGAGCAGAGGCACGACCAATCCTCCACCCACACTACTCCTCAAACCGATGACCCCCGCGAGCAGGACGCCGAAGAACATGGTCGCGACCTCACCGACGTTGGACGAGAGCAGATAACGGATGAACTTGCGCACGTTCGAGAAGATCGCGCGGCCCTCTTCGATGGCCGCCACGATGGTTGCGAAGTTGTCGTCGGTGAGGATCATGTCGGCCGCCTCCTTGGAGACTTCGGTGCCGGTGATCCCCATGGCTACCCCGATGTCGGCGGACTTGAGAGCCGGTGCGTCATTCACACCGTCACCGGTCATGGCAACGACGTGACCATCGCGCTTGAGCGCTCCAACGATTCTAAGTTTGTGCTCGGGGCTCACACGAGCGTAGATGGAGACATTGCGGACGGTCTCGAGAAGTTCATCATCGTCCATCGCCAGCAGCTCCGGCCCCGTTGCGGCGTCCGCTCCCGGCTCGACGATGCCGAGCTCGGTCGCAATGGTTATCGCCGTGACCGGGTGATCCCCCGTGATCAGGACAATCCTCACGCCGGCGCAGTGCGCTCTGGCGACCGCATCCCTTGCCTCCGGTCGCGGCGGGTCGATGATGCCCACCATCCCGACGTAGACGAGCTTGCGCTCGAGGTCTTCATCGGCCCCGGCATACGCATCTCGCGCCAAGTGCCGGCCGGCGACGCCCAACGTACGAAGCGCGTGGGCGGCGAGATCCTCGACGGTTGTGAGGATTGCAGCTCGCCGGGTCTCGTCAAGCGGAACCTCTTCCGAGCCGACCTGTTCGTGGGTACAACGAGCCAGGAGTACATCGGGTGCTCCCTTGACCAAGACTTCGATCACCTGCGGATTCTCGGAGTCGGTCTGAACGGTGCTCATGAGCTTGCGCTCGGACGAGAACGGCACTTCGCCCACCCTATGGAAGCGTCTATCGATGTAATCAGCGTCCACGCCCGCCTTCCGCGCCGCCACCAGGAGCGCGCCTTCGGTCGGATCGCCCATCACGTTCCAGCTCCCGTTCTCATGTGAGAGCTGAGCGTTGCTTGCGAGGGTGGCCACTGCGAGGGTCCGACGCACCTCGAAGCGTAGGTCACCATCCTCGAGTGGCCTTCCGTCCAGCAGGATGTCCCCGACGGGGCCGTAGCCCGCGCCCGTGAACTCGACCCTTCCAACCGCGCCCACGACGGTGCGCACGGTCATCTCGTTCTTGGTCAGGGTCCCCGTCTTGTCGGTGCAGATGACGGTGGCAGACCCCAGCGTCTCCACCGCTGCAAGCTTCTTGACGATTGCGTTACGCCCGGCCATGCGTTGTACCCCCATCGCCAATACGACGGTCAGCACCGTTGCGAGGCCCTCGGGGACGGCGGCGACGGCCAAAGAGACTCCCACCAACATGACGTCGACGAACGCCCCCGTACCGGATATATCGGACATCACAAAGATCGTGCCGATCACGATGATCGCGATCACGAGCACCGCAACTCCCAGCAGGCGTCCGACCCGATCGATCTCGACCTGAAGCGGAGTGGTCTGCGCCGGGGCCTGCTGCATCATCCCGGCGATGTGGCCCATCTCAGTCTCCATGCCGGTAGCAACGACGACCGCCCGGCCACGCCCGAAGGTGACGCTCGTTCCCGCGAAGACCATGTCGGTTCGATCGCCGAGCACAGCATCCGCTCCAACGGGGGCGACCTTCTTGGGCACCGGGTGGCTTTCACCCGTAAGGGAGGCCTCGGCGACCTGCAGGGAGGTCACATCGAGCAGTCGGGCGTCCGCAGAGATCGCATCCCCTTCCTCAAGCAAGACGATGTCGCCCGCGACGAGCTCTTTCGACGGGATCCGACGCTGTCGGCCGCCGCGCATAACGGCTACTGTCGTCGTAGTCATCCGCCTGAGGGCCGCCACGGCAGCCTCGGCCTTCTCGCCTTGCAAGTAGCCGAGGATCGCGTTAAGCAGCACGATCGTCACGATCGCGATCGTCTCGAACGGGATGCCATGCGCTCCTTCAATGCGCCACACCGCGAGGGAGATCACAACTGCGGCCAGCAACAGGAGTACGAGCGGGTCCGCGAACTGAGCGGGGAACTTACGCCAGCGGGGCTGCGGTGGCAGGCCTCGTAACTCGTTCAGTCCTTGCCGCTGGAGACGTGCGCGCGCCTCGGTCTCGTCCAGGCCGCGCTGGGGATCAGAAACCAGTGCTGCGACGACGCGTTCCGTGGACTCCGCGTGAGGGTCGGCCACCCTGTGATCTAGCGCTGGTTGAGGCACTACCTCCTCTCCTTTCTTCCCATCTGGTGTGGCCAGGTGAGCGACCTCAACGCGCAGGTCGTCGGACGTCGGTTCGGTCAGGCGCCTCCGATGGTGGCAACTAGGATGGCCTTGATGGTGTGGAGCCGGTTCTCGGCCTGATCGAACACGATGCTTGTCTTTGACCCCGATCACTGACACCTCCCGAAACGCCATGAGCGACCTCCAGCTCGATCTGCCTTCAGTCGCTCGTACCGGATGGACACGGCCGGCACGCGGTTTTCCGGGAGGTGGTCCCTAATTCGTGGCTACGGGTCCCTAATTCGTGGCCAAATCCCGCTCAGGTGGTCCCTAATAAGTGGCCAGTGACAGTATGGCTCAAGCACAGCATCCCGTCCCGCCGAGGCTGACGATATGCCGCCGCATCATTCCCCCTAGGGTGGCACAGCTGCGACCGTCGCACATCAGCTACCGAATTCGAGGGGCGTCCAGTTGAGTGGGTCTGGAATGCAGCTATCGGGCATGTAGCGAGCCGAGCCGATCTCGACCCTGCAGATCGACGCCCGCCGCCTCCAGCGGCGCCCGGCCATTGTTTCCGTTTCGAGAGCCCGTGAAGCGTTTTGAACCGGTAGCAGGAGCGAGCAAGCGGCAGAAGCGGTCCGCCGACTCGAGCGTGGCGAAGCCCTCCATGAGTCTCAGCTTCTTGCCCAGCTGCTTGATCACGTTCTCGACGACGTTGGTGTCGGCCGGCAGGCCGGGGACCAGGTAGTGATTCGTGTAGAGGCCGAAATAGGTTTGAAGGTGTCTGAACGAGTCTGATCCAGAACGATGGCAAGCCGCGAATCGCTTGCGTTCGTCGGACAGCTCGTTCATGTGCTGACACCCATAGGTGTCTGCAAAGAGGACCGCCCTGATGCGAGCCTTGAGCTCCGCCTGCACCACCGCGCGCGCTGTGTACTTGAGCTTGGAATGGAGGTGTCGAGCTGGCGGTCGAGAAGCCCTCGGCAGAGCTGCCAAGGAACTACCGGGAAATGCACTCGTGAGCGTTAACGAATCCCTTTCCATAGTCCGTGACCAGTCCTTTTAGGGGATAGCCGGCATCGAGCTTGGCCTCGATGACGAGCTTGGCGAACTCCTCCCCGGCCTCTTTTTCACAGACGAACGAGTGGACGATGTCCTGGGTCTGATGGTCGACACCGACGAGCAGACAGCATTCCTCTCCTGCGATCGTGATCGCCTTGCCGTCCACGCCAAGGAAGCCGCCCCATCTCGGCGGGGCGAGCTCAGTCGACACCTCGAGCGTCGTCTTGGCGCGCGCTCCGACCTCGTCGACCCAGGTGTTGAGCGTGAAGTCTTGCTTCCTGTGACGATAGTGGCGGCGGCGGCTTCGTTCGTTGTGCGCTTTCGTGCGTCGTCCGGACATCGACGACAGCAGCTCAAATGGTTCTCGCTGGCGGCCGGGTTGGCGGTGGCAGGCTTTTTGACTCAAATAGCGGCGTGGGGCGCGGCCACGCTAGCGGTCGGCAGCGATCCGTGGGAAATCACTGTGGTGGCCGCGGGACTCGTCGTGGAGATCATCTGCCTCACGGCCATCCCGGTCGCATCTGGGGTGGCGATCCTCCGCTATCGTCTCTACGACATCGACATCATCATCAACCGGGCCCTCGTCTACGCCTCGTTGACTGCGGTGCTGGCGCTGGTCTACGTGGCCGGAGTGGTGGTTATTGGGGGTATCGTCCGCGAGCTGACCGGTCAACAGGAGAACGACATCGTGGTCGCAGCCTCGACCCTGCTTGTCGCTGCTTTGTTCAGGCCGGCGCGTGCACGCATCCAGGGCCAGGTCGACAAACGCTTCTACCGGAGCCGCTACGATGCTCAGCGCACGGTCGAAGCTTTCTCGACCAGGCTTCGAGAGGAGGTCGATCTGGACGCCCTGTCGGGTGAGCTGGTTGCCGTTGTTCGGAGCACCATGCAGCCCACCCAGGTATCGGTCTGGCTCAAGCACAGCGCCCCCTAAGGGGTTCAGAGTTCCCTCCGCTCCGGCCCCCTCGACTCTCCGGAAATGCTAGGGTCGTCACCATGAGTCCGCGCCACGCCACGACCAACCCGATCTCCGCCTTCATGCTCGTGGGAGCACGCGCGCGCTGACCCGGTAGGCAACCCTTCACAACTCGAGGCCCCGGGAGACCGGGGCCTTTTTGCATCTACGGAGGAGCACGAGTGCTGGCGATCGAAACCGAAGGACTGACGAAGAGCTTCACTACCGGGCGCGGCCGCGCCCGTCGTGAGATCGAAGCGGTCCACGAGCTCACGCTGTCGGTCGCAGCCGGCGAGCGTCTCGCCTTCATCGGTCCCAACGGTGCCGGGAAGTCGACCTCGATAAAGATGCTGACCGGCATCTTGCACCCCAGCTCCGGCAGCGCGCACGTGCTGGGATACGTGCCCTGGGACGAGCGCCGCGCTCTCGGCCATCACATCGGCGCTCTCTTCGGTCAGCGCTCACAGCTCTGGTTCGAGCTGAGCCCTCGCCAGTCCTTCGCCCTTCTGGCCGCGATCTACCGTATCGAGAAGGGCGATGCGGCGCGCCGCATCGCCGAGCTGGCGGAATTGCTCGAGGCCGCGGACCTATTCGACCAACCGGTCAGAAGTCTCTCTCTTGGCCAGCGCATGCGCTGTGAGCTCGCCGCCAGCGTCCTGCACGAGCCGCGCATCCTGTTTTTGGACGAACCCACGATCGGCTTGGACCTCATGGCAAAGCAGCGCTTCAGGGACATGGTCACGCGTCTCAACGAGCACAAGGGAACGACGTTGTTCCTGACCTCTCACGATGTCTCCGACATCGAGCATGTGGCCAAGCGCGTGGTCGTCGTCAATCACGGGCGCACGATCTACGACGACAAGGTGTCACGCATGCGCCGATCGATCCTCAGCACCAAGCTGATCGAAGTTCGCTTCGAGTCTCCTCCCCAGACTCTGTCGCTTCGAGGCACGCACGTGCTCAAAGTATCCGGGGCGGGCTACAAACTTGTGGTCGACACCGAACAGCGCTCGATCCGGGAGGTTCTCGACGAGCTGCTCGACAACTACCGTGTCGCCGACATCTCGGTGCTTGACCCGCCCCTCGAAGAGGTCATCGAGCGTATCTACGACGTGAGCCCAACTCAAGGAGAAAAATGGCAGGGAGAAAAATGGGCCCCTACCTGAGCGCCGCCTCCTCTGGAGCCCGACGCGCCATCACGAATCCCGCCGAGCTCGGTGTGCGCATGCTCTTCTACATCGTTGTACTCGTGGTCCTGGTCGCGCTGTGGGGTGCTGCAGCCGAGGCCAATGGAGGTGAGGTCGCGGCCTACTCGTTCGTTGCGCTTGCGTGGTACCTGATGGTGGCCGAAGCCTCGGTCATCGGCACCAAGCCCCGCTTGATCGAGCAGATCGGTACCGACATCGGCGAAGGCACGGTCGCCACCGAGATGTTGAGACCCACGTCGGTGGTGTCGTGGAGGATCGCCTCAGAGCTCGGCGAGGCGGGCGCCCGCCTCCTATGCGCCGCGATCTCCGGAGCGGTGTTCATCACCGCCGTGGCCGGGCCGCCTCCCCACTGGGGCGCGCTGGCGCTTGCCCTGCCCTCGATGTTCCTAGCGGTGACCTGCATCGTCGTCGCACAGCACCTCTTCGGCGCAATCTCGTTCTGGCTGGGCGACGCCAAGTCGGCCTGGTATCTATTCCAGAAGCTCGTGTTCCTTAGCGGAGGCATGCTGCTCCCCCTTCAGATCTTTCCATCATGGCTCGAGACTCTCTCGTGGGCACTCCCGTTCTGGACGATGGCTTACGCTCCCGCCCGCCTCGCGTCGGGCCATCTCGAACCGTGGATCCTTGCCGGCCAGCTCGCGTGGCTGGCCGCGCTGGCCGTGTCTGCCGGCGCGGCATTCGCCGCCGGAGAACGCCGGCTTCAGGTCGGAGGCGGTTGATGTTCGCGCTGACGCTGAAGACGGCCCTGCTGGAGGCGTGGACGAAACGCGGCTCCTTTTTAGCGCAGGTGACGTTCATGATCGTCAACGACCTCGTCTTCGTCGCCTTCTGGTTCCTGTTCTTCAACCGCGTCGGGGAGGTGAGAGGTTGGGACGCGGCGAGAACGATGACGTTGCTCGCAATTCTGGCGACCGTCACAGGCATCGCTCTTGGTTTGTGCGCCAACGCGCGCCATCTGGGAGAGATCATCTCCTCGAATGAGCTCGACGCGGTCCTGCCGTTGCCCGTGGACCCGCTTGCCTACCTCCTCGTGCGCCGCATCGACACGGCCCTGCTCGGCGATCTCTTGTTCGGGCCGGTGCTCTTCTTCGTCTTCGGCGAACCGACCCTCGAGCGCACGGCGATCTACGTGATGGTCTCGCTGTGCGGGGCGGCCGTGTTGATCTCCTTCCTCCTAACGCTCGGGTCGCTAACGTTCTTCATGGGGGGCCGCGGCGAACAGACTGAGCTCGGTTTCCAGGCAATCCTGATCTTGTCGGCCTACCCGATCGACTTGTTCACGGGACTCACCAAGGTCATCATGTTCACGGTCGTGCCGGCGGCATTCGTCAGCGGTGTGCCCACGCGGCTCGTCGACGATTTCTCGTGGGGTCAGGCGGAGCTCTTGTTAACGGTGACGGGCGCTTCCATGTTGGGCGCCCGCGCTCTCTTCCGAGCCGGGCTTCACGCCTATCGTTCGGGAGCGTCTTGGAGCCGCGCGTGAGTGGCCGCCGTTAGCCACTTGGCAAGCGCGTCCAATCCCTCTCCAGATTTCGCGCTGACGAGCATTCGCTCGACACCGGGGTGCACACCGTCGAGGGCGCCAAGGAAGGCGTCGAGGTCAAAGTCGAGATGTGGGAGCAGATCGATCTTGTTCACCACGACGAGATCAACGGTACGGAACATCAGCGGGTACTTGAGCGGTTTCTCCTCGCCTTCGGTGACCGAGAACACCATTACGCGAAGGTCCTCCCCGATCCGAAACTCCGCCGGGCACACGAGGTTGCCGACGTTCTCGACGATCAAGAGGTCGATCTCATCGAGGGGCAGGGACGGAATCGCCGAACGCACCATGTTTGCGTCCCCCATTGCCCCGGCGGTTGCTCCGGGAAACCGCTATCTGGGGGTCATGCTCTCCTACTCACCCTTGCATCAGCTGCTTCTGGAGGACTTCGGCCGCAGCCGAGCGGCCCACTCGAGGCTGGGCGCCATCACCGCCAGCGGCTTCTCCTCGCGCGCCTTGCGGCGGCGGAGCTCTGCCACCGCCGTCTCGTTCCCGGCATCGCACAGCAGGTGAAAGCCACCCAGGCCTTTCAGCGCCACGATCTTGCCCTGGTCGAGAAGCGCGGCCGCGCTCGAGATGGAGTCGGTTCCCTCTTGGAGCGACCGCCGGTCCCCATCGGCAGGGCTCACAAGGGAGAGCTCAGGCCCGCAGCGGGGACAGGCGATCGGCTGCGCGTGAAAGCGGCGGTCTGCCGGATCCTCGTACTCGGCACTGCACTCGGCGCACATCTCGAACGCCCGCATCGTCGTGTTGGGACGGTCGTAGGGAATCCCGGTGGTGATCGTGAAGCGAGGGCCGCAGTCGGTGCAGTTCGTGAACGGATAGCGGTACCGGCGCTCAGCCGGGTCGGCGATCTCCGCCGAGCACGACTCACAGGTCGCAACGTCGGGAGAGATCGGCACCGAGGCGGGCCCGACGGCCCGGCTGTGGAGTATCTCGAAGGCTAGGCCGCCCGCCACCGGGATGTCGTGATCGATGATGTTCTCGATGCGGGCCAGCCGGGGCGCCTCCGCGCTCAGCCCCCGCCTCAGCGCCGCCAGGGCCTCCGGAGGCCCCTCGGCCTCGATGGTGACGCCGGCCGGATCGTTGACGACGAAGCCCGACAGCCCCAGCCCGGTGGCAAGGCGGTACACATGAGGGCGAAAACCGACCCCTTGCACCGTCCCCGTCACCTGCATGCGCACGCGCGCTGGCTTCCCCACTCCGCAATGGTCGCGCTCCCCTCGAGCGACCTCTTGCCGCGGCCCGGCACCACGCCCCGCCGAGGTACTCAACGCGCCCAGTGCGCTCCTGGGTACCGATTACGGGACTCTCAGGCGCGTTGAGCGCGATTGGCTACGTGAACCGCTAGAGCGTCGCTCCGCAGATCTCGTCCGCATCGACGATGTCGTAGCGGTAGCCCTGCTCGGCGAGAAAGAGCTGGCGGCGCAGGGCGAACTCCTGGTCCTGCGTTTCCCGGGTGACGACGGCGTAGAAGGAGGCCGAGCCGCCGTCGCTCTTGGGTCGCAGGATGCGGCCCAAGCGTTGAGCCTCCTCCTGACGGGAGCCGAACGTGCCGGAGATCTGGATGGCGACGTTCGCCTCGGGAAGATCGATCGAGAAGTTCGCGACCTTGGACACCACGAGCAGCGGGACGCTGCCCTCTCGGAAGCCGGCGTAGAGCCTCTCGCGCTCCTTGTTGGGAGTGTCTCCGATTATCAGCGGGGCTCCCAGACGCCCGGCGACGTCCTCGAGCTGAGCGATGTACTGCCCGATGATCAGGACCCGGTCGTTGCGGTGGCGGGCGGCCAGTGCCTCCAGCACGCGAAATTTGGCAGAGTTCGTGGCCGCGACCCGGTAGCGCTCCCGGGGTTCGGCCGCCGCATACGAGAGTCGCTCGTCCTCGGGGAGGGCGACTCTGACCTCGGTGCAGGTGGCAGGCGCGATCCATCCCTGCGCCTCGAGGTCCCGCCACGGAGCGTCGTATCGCTTGGGGCCAATCAAGGAGAAGACATCCTCTTCCTTTTTGTCCTCGCGCACGAGCGTTGCGGTCAGGCCGAGGCGGCGGGTGGACTGGATCTCGACGGTCATCCGAAAGACGGGGGCCGGCAGAAGATGGACCTCGTCGTAGATCACAAGGCCCCAGTCGAACTCGCTGAACAGCGACAGGTGGGGAAAATGGCCCTTGCGTCGCCGGGTCATCACCTGATAGGTCGCGATCGTGACCGGCTTGATCTCCTTGTTCTCCCCGCTGTACTCCCCTATCTCCTCGGCCGACAAGGAAGTCTTGTCGAGCAGCTCTCGACGCCACTGCCGAGCGGCCACGATGCTGGTCACCAGGATCAGCGTGTGAGAGCGCACTCGTTCCATGACGCCCATTCCCACGACCGTCTTGCCTGCGCCGCACGGCAGCACCACCACGCCGCTGCCACCCTCGGGGCCACCACCCGCCCAGAAGCCATCGATGGCCTGACGCTGAAAGGTTCGCAACGAGAAGGGCTCGCCCGCTACGGTGGCGTCCTTGAGCCCAAGCTCGAGCGCGGCTCCCTCGCGGTACCCGGCGAGATCCTCGACCGGCCACCCGATCTTGGTGAGCGCTTGCTTCAAGCGACCACGCTGACCCGGTTCGATTTCGACTGCGTCCGAAGCGATGCGACGGCCCAAGAGAGGCGCAACGTTCCTGGAGCGCGACGCCTCCGCCAGGATGGCGGGCTCGTCGGTCACGAGCCGGAGCCCGCTCTCGCTGCGAATTAGCCGAAGCCGACCGAACCTGGCAACCTGGTCCTCGATCTCGACGAGCAGGCCCTGAGCCACGGGAAAGCGGGAGAAGTCCACGAGAGTCTGCTTCATCTCGGCGGCCGTCATTCCGGCCGCACGGGCGTTCCATAGCGACAGAGGCGTGATTCGATAGGTGTGGACGTGTTCGGGGCTCTTCTCGAGCTCGGCGAACCGGGCGAGCCGTCCCCGGCAGGCATCCGCTCGGGGGTGGTCGATCTCGAGCAGCGCGGTGCGGTCCGACTGCACGATCAGCGGTCTATCCGAGCTCATGGACCTCGTCATCCTCCTCATCTTCCAGCCGATGCGCCCACTCGATGCGATCGGTTTCGAACATCCTGGGCTTCTGCTCGTCGACCACCCAAGCCGCCATCGTCAGCGGATTCACCAGGATGGGGTCGACGCGTTGAACGCTGACTCCCTCAGGCGTCCTGTAGGCAAGCTCGACCATCTCGCCGCTACGTTCGGCCTGCTGAAGCAGCTCGAGAATGGCCGCGTTGGCCCGGCCCCCATGTTCATTAACAGGTCCGGCGGCATTGTGGGCGGCCTCGGGGCGCCCGCCGAGCAGTGCTGCGGCGAGCTTTTCGGCAGAGTCCTGCGACAGTTCGAAGTCTGAGCCGGAGCGCACCAAGATCGGCCGGGCAGTCCTCGATGGGGCCTCGACGTGCGCGCCACCGTCCTCGCACACCGGCTTGTGGCCGGCCTCGCGCAATACCTTCAACAGAGCTTCTCCACTAACTCCCTGTACCGCGGCCACCGTTGGCGCGAGCTTGCGCGGCTGGAGCTTCTGGACCCGGCGATCGGCGAGCACGGCGGCAAGCAGATCGGGCTCGTCCGCACGTATGTAAACGCTGCCTTCCCCCACCCTTACGCGACCGTAACGACGAGCGACATCCTCGATCAGATAGCGGACCGCCTGAGGGACTCCTCTCGGAGCGTGGCGTGAGAGCAGGGAGATCATCTCCTCGGCGCTCATCCCCAGGTCCAGCGCTCGCGTCACCGAGCCGTCGCTGATCCGGTAGACGCGAGCGGGGGCCGAGGCTTTGATGTCGGCGAAGCGTGCAAGACCGGCGCCCAGCTCCGGGGTCGGCGGGCCCGGCACTATCACCGTGAGATCGGCCTGAATGGTGCACTCTGCAACCGCGGCCGGGAACAGCTCCGAAGCGGTGTTGGACCCGTCCACCCAGGAGGGATTCACGAGAGCGGAGCGAGCGGGCTCCAGCAACTCGAACCCTATGCTCGAGCTTGCCGTGCCGAGCATTACTAGGGCTTCAACGGCCCCGGAGCCAACTCTTCCGGCACAGTCTTCGCAATGAAAGAGATGAGGTTTCGACCACGCCAGGGAATCGCCGAGGGAAGCCGAGTCCAAGCTTTGGCCTTCTGGGCCTCCTCCCAGAATCTGAAGCACGGCTCGGCGTAGGGGCGCGAAGTTGACGAAGGGGCGGGAGGACAGCGGTACCAGCCCGTCCTCCCAGTCGCTCCACAGCAGTGTCTGAGGCCATGCCTCGAACAAGGCCGACCATTTGACGGCCGGCGCTTGCTGGATCCAATCGGCCGCATCGTCAGAGCTGGTGACGATGTCGCCGACCTCAGACAGGAGGCCGATCTCGACCATCAGCGCATAGAGGAAGCCCACCCGGCGCTCCTCGATACCGGTGCGCTGAGCGGCCTTACGCAAAGCCCTGACGCCGAGCCCACCCGCCTTGAGGCGCTGCGGCGGTGCGCTCGTCCACTCTTCGAGCAGCGCCTCGACATCGGCCACGGCCTGATCGGGCCCGTGTTCGGGACGAGTCGATCCCGCCAGAACGACGGCCGCTGGAGGCCGAGGGCGCCACTCCCGATAGATAACTCCGCCCCTGAGGGCAACCTCGACCTCACCCGGGACGTAGAACCCGGCGGCCGACTGCCAGCGGTTCTCGATCTCGGGCAGCGCCAGGCCCCGGCTCCGCAGCCATGCCACGCCCGACTGCCTCCTCGAGCCCCGTGTGAACGAATAGGCGGGAGCGAAGTCCGCGAAATCGGCCATCCCTGCCTCGCTCAGCTCAGCCGCGCTCGCGCGGCCATCCCGGCGAATGAGCTCAAGCGTCCTGCGGGCGGACGCGGGAGCTTCCTCCAGGAGTGTTGCCAGGACCTCGTGATCCGACAGCAGCGCCACCAGCCTTTCAATCATGATTTCCTTGCGGGGGCGCCGGGGCCAGCGTAGCTCCAAGGCGTGAGCCAGCTTTTCGATCTCATCGACCGTGAACGGTTCGAGGGCCGAGCCGACGCGGGGGCCGGGATCGCCCAGCCTCTCGACCGCCTGCATTACGCAGGCAGGGACCCACAGCGACCAGCTCTGCTCGCTCCCCATTTGAAAGGCCAGGCCCAGGCGTGACAGGCCTCTGGCCGCGCTGGTCAGCTCTTCGTCGGGCACCCCGGCCGCCTGGGTGCGCAACTGATCCACCCCCACGGTGGGTCCCAACCAGCTCGCCACGGTTAGAAGGTGAAGCTTGAACTCGTTGAGAGCAAAGAGGGCGCGCCGAATTCCCTCGGTCGAGGCCAGGCTCGCGGCAATTGCTGCGCTGTCGGGGGCTTGGGCGGAGGCCGCTGCGGCACCCGCCTCCGGCCTCCCTCTCAGCAGCGCCGCCATATCGTCGGGGTCGAGCCGCCGAAGCGCCGCCGACAGAGTGAGCGGTCCCGTCACTTTTCTCTTTTTTGCCATGGTCTACATCTAACAGGGGGCAGTGACAGAAAGGGGTCTTTGCGGCAAGTACGCGACTTTTTGCGGAACCTTGCGTCTCCAACCACGCCACACAGGTGGTCACGGCCACAGAGTTCGAGTCCGCAGGCCGGGCCGGCTCAGGACAGGGGCTTGAGGGGTTTCAGTGCCACGCTCTTCGTTCGTCCCGAGAGGCGTGAACCGCAGATGCCGTAGAGCACCATCGCTCCACCTACCACGATGCAAACGTCTCCGGGGCTGAAGACGTTGTTCAGAGGAAAGGATGCCGGGACCGCGAAGACGTCGCCCAAGAAGATGAGCTTGGGGTTGCCGACGATCGTCGAGTTGAGGAAACCGCTCCCACCCGTCCCCACGCCGGCCATCTCGAGAGCCGAGCGTGTCGCGGGCATGACGCCTCCGTTGACCACTGTGGCGAGAGTGTTCATCGCCGCCCCCAAAGTGATCAGCCACAGCCCACTCAGGTCACGGTTGGCCCACAGGAACAGGAACGCGAATCCATAGCTCACGACGTGCCCTGCGGGGTAGAGCGCGCTCGGCCCGCCCGGCACGAAGATGACCACTGCCTGGATGGCCAATGCCACCCACAGCGCCCACACCTTGCCCGGCTTGAAGTCGGCCAGGGCGCTCACTCGCCCGCCCGTTAGAGGAACCGTCGCGAGACAGACCAGAAAGCACGCCACCATCACCATCGGAACTTCCTTCCTTCGTGAGCCGGACCTAATGGATGAGTACTGGCGTTTAGATCGGCACGTCGGTAGCCCCAGCTTGAGGCGCCAGGGCCAAGCTACGCACTTGTCGCAGCTTCATGGAAAAAACCTCCAGAGAAAAGCCGGCAATGCCGAACCACTGATTACGTCCTCCTAAAGGGGAGGGCTCGCTCCACTGATAGGAGGACAGATGAAGGCACGACTCTTTCGTGTGGCGTTGGCCGTCGCCAACCTTGCCACGCTGATCGCAATCACCGGAGCAGGGCGCAAGCCTCTCTAAAGACCATGAAGGTCCAAGGGCGCTCACGGGCGTTTGTCTCGCTGGTGGTGGTCGGAACGATCGCGGGCCTCGCCCTGATCGTTCACTCCGCCGCCACCAGCGGCTCGAGCATCTCTGGGTCCTTTGCGGAGTTCTGGGTTTTGGCAACACTGGCCACGATAGGGGAGATGTCCCCGGTAAAGATCGGCAAGGACGGAAAGTACGACGAGATCACCACCTCATCGCTCTTTGCCTTCACGATCCTGCTGCGACTCGGGACCGCTCCCGCGGTGCTGGCGCTGGCGATGGCTTCGCTGGCGGCCGACCTGGCTCAAAGAAAGGCGCCCTGGAAGGCCGCTTTCAACGCTTCCCTGTACGCCCTTTCGGTCGCGGCCGCCGGGCTCGTCCTCTCCCTCGTTACGAGGGCCGACGGGTTCGGCGGCTTGCCCCACGTCGAATCCATTGATCTTCCCGGCATCCTGATCTCTGCGGCGGTCTTCTTCCTCGTAAACAACTCGCTTGCCGCCCTCACCATCGCGCTGAGGGAGAACATTCCGATCCTGCCATTCCTTCTTCATGATCTCGAGGACCAAGCCTCGATGAACGGGGTCCTGCTTACTCTTGCCCCCGTGGCAGCCGTAGCGGCCGAAAGAAGCTTGCTCCTGATTCCTCTGCTGGCGGTCTCGACCACCATCTTCTACAAGACCGCTTCACTTTACGCAGAGAAGGAATACAAGTCACATCAGGCGCTGCACGACAGTCTGACTGCGTTGCCCAACCGCACCCTTTCTACGATCGGGTTCAACAGGCGATTCTCGAGGCGCGCCGGATGGAGTCATCCCTTGCAGTGATGCTCATCGACCTCGATCGCTTCAAGGAAGTCAACGACAGCTTGGGCCACCATATAGGCGACGCTCTGCTGATCAGGGTGGCGGAGAGGCTCCAGAGCGCACTCAGGTCCAGCGACACGATTGCCCGGCTGGGCGGCGATGAGTTCGCCCTGGTCCTGCCCAACATCGGGGACCGAGAGGCCGCCACGGCGAT
>DASRPA010000045.1:0-26822 GCA_035646635.1 Actinomycetota bacterium
AGCGCTAGTGTTCGTTTCGTACACCCCAACCTCGGCCGGTTTGTGCGACGGGCTCTTCCGGCGTGGCTGAGGCTCAGGGTCGAACGCGCGGTCCTGCCACACTCATCGTCCGCCTGAAATGCTGTAGACGGCCGAGTACTCCTCCTCAATGAAGAGATTGCCGGACTTCGAGAAGCGCACCTTCCGCTCTCTTTCCTCCACACGACGCCGTAGGCCGCGCTGACGCGCGCCGCGCCGCACGCCCTTCTGGATACGAGCCAGCTTGGTGAGGTTGCCGGTCACGACTCGCTCCAGATAGGGAACGCGCCCGGCACGCCACTCATCGAGGCTCGACGAGGAAAGCCTCCCCAATTCGACGAGCAAAGCTGGGTAGGTTAGCCGCCCGTCGCGCTTGAGCACGCTGGTGATCGACGCTTCGAGCCGCAACGTCAGCCTATCCGTCGGCTTGGTTCCCACCACTCCTCCAACCGGCGGTTCTGCGACCCGGATGGTCCGCTCACAGGGGAAAGGGAAGGCAATCCCACGAATGCAGCCCCCGCCGGCTCACGCATGCCGCGCCCGCTCACCAGGTGACCGCTTCGGGGCCGATGAGCTTTTCCACTTCGGGAGCGGAGCCGGCCGGCTGATCCGGCGGCCCCAGTCGCGACCTCTCGGCCACCCAGCGCCTTACACCTGCGGCAAGCTCGGGGGCCGGCAGGCGATCGGCGATACCCGAGTCTGCGATTCGCCACCAAACGCACAAGCAACGAGCGACGAAGAGCAGCCCGTGCGAGGGGATGGCGGCGTCCCACAGCGAGCGAGCAACGGGATCGAGATCGATGCGTGGCGGCGGCGCGCCCTCGAACAGGCGCGCGGCGATGCCCGGAGGCAAATCGCGCTTGTTCGGGAGCGCACGCTCTCGGCCACCGAAGCCGGCCAGCGTCTCTGCGAGCATGGCTACCCCGGCCTCCGAATGCCAATGCAACGTGAAGCGATAACCAAGGCGGTCGGTTCCCCAGATGATGCCCGCAGTCGAGTGCGGCCGGGGCGGACGTCCCGGTGAGGTAGCGACTCTGAGGGTGGACGGGAGGGGCAGCGCTTCGGGAGGCAAACCCAGGGCGCGAGCCGCGGCGTCGGGCCCATACAACCGGGTCATGGCGCTCATCGGTGAATGGGCGGCCATGGCTTTGGCGCGCCACTTGCGCTGCTCGAAGGTCGCCCGCCACAGCGCCCGTGCAAGTTTGTCACCCGACTTTTCGACGACGCGGCCTGCCCCGGGCCCCTTGTTGCTCCGCACCGATCGCGTCGGCGCGATCCGGCTCGCGGCGGCTTTTCGCTTCGGCGCGAGCGGGTGTTGAGGCCGACGGTCATTCTGGGAGCGCAGATTCAGTTGAGGCACGTGCGCTGCAGCGGGTTGCGACGCGCTGGGATCGGAGTCCGGCTGAGGCCGGGGCTGCGAAGATCGAGCCGGGGCACCAGAGGCGGCTTGTAGACAGGAACGGCATCCAAGACGATGCTTTGCGGCGACGAGGGGCTCGGGCTTGCCGCAGTGAGGGCAAGGCTGAGGCAAGAACGCGGACGCGCAGGGAACCCAGATCAGAGGGAAAGGAAACTCGCGCGGCCCCCGGTGGATCACGACGGGAAGCTCCACGACCGGGACCTGCACAAGATGGAGCCGGAACGGGCGTATCTCGTGGCGGGGCTGGAACTTGTCCTCGATCTCCTTGAGTCTGCGGGAGCGCTCGACCCGAGTCGCCTCGACCTGGGCATCGAGCAGTGGGCGTCGCTCGGCCTCGGCGGATTCGCGCCGGTTGGCGATCGACTGGAGGGCGGCATCGTAGTAGGCGGAGGCGCGCGCGACCTCCTGCTCGAGCGCGTAACGCGAGTGCCGTCCGAGCTCCACTTGGCGAGCCGCCACGGCTTCGTCGACGTATCCGTGCGCGCCTGCAACCGCCCCCGACAGATCTGCGGCGAGCACTCGGCGAGAGGCTCCGTTGCTCACCGCTGCGGGTGCCCCCCTTATGCACTCCAGCGCGCGGCCCCGAAGAGCGACTCCGCTGCGCGCGTCGACCCACACTTCCTCACGCTCCTGGAAGCGTTCGAGCGACGTCCAGTAGGTCACGACAGCCCCAAGACGCAGAACCGGCAGGTGCGCCGAGGAGGGCGGTTCTCGTCCGAGATCGATGCGCCCGTGGTGGACGGCGATGTCCTCCCGGGCCCGGGCGAGCAGCGATGACGACGCCGGGGGCGGATGTGGGGGCCACTCGAGCTCGCAGCGCAGAACATCGCCGCGCTGAAGCACTCGCTCGACGGCGTGATCGAGCGCGGGGTGACCTGGAATCAGCAGGAGCGCGCCATCCTCACGCGCCACCTCTGGGTCCGCGGTGACCACGACCTCCTCCGGCAGCCCGGTAGAGCCGCGAGCTGATTCGGAGAGCAGGGCGAGCGCCTTGTCGCCGTCGACATCGCACAGCCCACCTTCGGCCTCGATGTAGTCCAGCCAAAACCTCAACGCGGGATCGGCGATGCCAACAGATGTCACAGCGAGTCGCCCACCAGCGCATCGACGGTTCCACGGTTGTCGAGGTAATCGCGCCGGGCCCGCTGAAGATTATCGCCCAGCGAGTTCAGACGCTCGAGGAAGTCCTCGTCGTCGCCACTCTCGGCGTGTGCCCGAAAGACCGACGACTCGAAATCGAAGTCATCCTCGATGCGGCCGAGGATCATGTCGAGCTCGCCGATAACCAACTCGAACAGGTTGATCTTCGCTTCCAACACGGATGCGATGTGCTCCTCGATCGTCCCGCGGCTCAGCAGATTTACGAGCAGCACCTCGTGGCGCTGGCCAATCCTGTGAATGCGACCCAGTCGCTGCTCGATCTGCATTGGATTCCACGGCAGGTCGAAGTTGATCATGACGTGGCAGAACTGGAGGTTGCGCCCCTCGCCCGCCGCCTCGGTCGTAAGCAGGACCGAGGCCTTGTCGCGAAAGAGCTCGATCGCTGCCTCCTTATCCCGGCGAGGCAGGCTGCCGTGATAGACGGCTGCCTCGATCCCAGCCCCCTCGGCCATCTCGGCAAGGGAGGCGAGAGTCTGACGGAATGCGGTGAAGACCACGACCTTCTCGCCCCGTGCGAGGTGTCGTTCGAGCAGCTCCAGCAGCACGCGCGACTTATCGGTGCTGGAGAGTCGGCGGGCGCGCTCGGCCAGGTCACTCCACCCCATCTTCTCGAGCGTGGGGACCAGCATGGCCGGGCTCGATCCCGCTAGCCGCAGAAGATGTCGCAGTGCAAAGCGAGTCGAGCTCGAGGCTGTTTTGGCAGCGAGGCGAACTCGTTCAGTAACGAGTCTGTACAGCTCGGCCTCATCGTCGCTCGGGGTAATTCGGATCGTCGTGGCCAGCCGCCTCGGAAGCATTAGCGCGACCTCGCTGCGCCGGTGCCGCACCATGACCTCGCGCATGCGCCCTCGCAACGCGTCCAACTCTCGGATCCCGCTGATGACGCCGTTGCTCGCTCCGTGGCGCGTCCGAAACTGCTGAGGGGTGCCCAGCAGGCCCGGGGTGACGAGGTTTACCAGCTGGAAGAGGTCGCCGAGACGGTTCTCGACCGGCGTCGCCGTGAGCAGCATCAGGTAGCGGCAGCGTAGGGAGCGGACCAATCGGGCCGATGCGGTCGCCGGGTTCTTGAGGCGATGAGCCTCATCGACGATTACCACGTCCCACTCGGTGTCGACGACGGCGTTCTTGAGCGGAGCGCGGCGAGCTGCGGCCAGAGAGGCGACCAGGATGGGATCGTCCTCCAACCCCTGGTTGCGAAACCAGTCCCGAGCCGAGGCGCAGACTCTCGAAGGAAGAGCGAATTTGCGGCTGAATTCCTCATCCCATTGGCTCAACAGGCCGGTGGGCGCAAGTACGAGCGCCCTGCCTGCGAGTCCCCGAAGCCTGAGCTCGCTCAGCACCAGTCCCGCCTCAATCGTCTTGCCGAGACCGACCTCGTCGGCCAAGATCGCACGCCCGCGCATCCCCTCCAACACGGTCTCGGCCGCGCGCAGCTGATAGTCAAACGGCTCGAAGCGCAGGCGTGGCAGCGACATCAGTGTGTCGAAGCCGGGGCGAGCCCAGATATCGAGGGCACGATCCACGAGGTTGGAGGCAGAGCTCCCGAAGGGACCGATCGGGGACGAGCCGTTGTCGAGCCTGTCGTCTTGGAGGCGGCGGAGCAGGGGCTCGTAGGCCTCCAGGGCATCTCGGTCGGCTGGCTTCAAGGCGTTAATAACGGCCATGTCATTCGTAATACACGTTCCCTGCGACACGTGCAAGAGCGCGAAAACTCGCGGGGCCGGGGTTCTGGTGGTTCTGGTGGTTCTGGGGGTTCTGGCCCTGAGGCCGGGGCCCGGCCCGAGCCGCCGAACTTTGTGCCTGTAACCACCTCACAGGTGGTTGGGGGCCGAGGGCTGGACCGAGCCGAACTTTGTGCCTGTAACCACCTCACGGGTGGTTGGGACGCAAGGTTGGGGGCCGAGGCGATCGTCAAGAGTGGTCGAGGATGCTGCGAAACTTCCCGGCCCCCATCACACGGGCGCCCAGGGCCTTCGCCCGCTCGGCCAAGTCTCGATCCGACGTTACGACAACTTTGTCGCGTGTGTCCGAAGCGATCAGCCTGAGGATCTCTTTGTCTGCAGCGTTGGGGCCGCCGGGGGCAAAGACGACCATGACCTCGGCGGCCTCGAGCGCGAAGGGCCTCCCATCCAAAACGGCGATTGCGCCGTCTCCGGAGGAGCGAGCGAAGTCATCGAGGGCCGCGACGACACTGGCCATCGCGCCCTTTCGGTCTCGCCACCATCCATCTGGGCGCGACCCCACCACGTTCATCACATCGACGAACCACGTGGTGTCGGTCACCCGTATGTCAGCTTTCTCCGCCCGGCCATCCCTATCCCAGCGACTTTTTCAACAATAGCCCCGCCCACCGGGGCCGGCGTTGAAAGGATCGCCCTTCGCGGTGGCAGGGAGCTTCGACGGAGCAGCGCCGATTAGGAGAGCAGCAGATCTGCCTCGGCGGTCGCAGGATGAATGTGTGTCATGCCCGGCACTCGGGCGAAGGCGGCGTCCGCAGAAACCAAGGCATCCGCTCCACGAGACAGCGCGATTGCAGAGAGGACCGCATCGAAGGCACCCAAGCCATCTACGCCGGCGAACAACTGGAGGCCACTCATCAACTCGGCTTCCACGATTGCCAGCAGAGGAGAAAGGAGCTGAGCGTAGTCGGCCCCCAACGACGATGCTTCCGAGCGCGTTGTCCGACGGGCCCGTACATGAACAAACTCTTGTATTACTTCTGCCGTCGTCGTCGCGTTCACCCGGCCGTCCGCCGCAGCAGTAGTAAACCGTCGGCATGGATCTCGCAGTGGATGCGCCTTTCCCACGGCGTAGACGAGCACCGTTGTATCGAGCACTATCACCTGCGGCGGCCCCTTAGATCGTCGAGCTCCTCCTTCAGCTCCGGAGGATCCGGCACGTCCATTGGCTCTGCAGACAAGATCCTGCGCGCCGCCAAGGCCCGTCTCTCATCCCCGGGAGGAAAAGCCCGATCGACGGCCTCGCGTATGAGCGAGGCTACGGAGACGCCGCGCGCCCTTGCTTGTTCGGCGATTCGGTCATAGCGCTCCTCGTCTATGAGGATCTGTAGCCTCCTGGATAGCATACACATACATTAGCATGTGTATGCGTGGAGCCGACCAACGCCGCAACCGCGAGCTGCCGGAGGTGTCAGTTGCGGGCGCTCCCCTCGACGATTCCAAGGATCACCACCGCGGAGATCACCGCCACCACAAAGCCAAGGAAGTTCAGCTCGAAGATGGTTCCGGTCCCCACCAGGTTGGCTATCACTCCCCCGATGACCGACGCGACCACCCCTACCAACAAGGTCGCCAACAACCCCAGACGCTGGCGACCGGGCTTGATCAAGCGCGCCAGCGCCCCGATGACCAACCCCGCAACGATGAACCCGATCATGCCGCCTCCTCACCCTCGATTGGCCGATCTCGGAACCTACCGCAGAACCAAGCGATTCGATCTTCGAGGCGGCCGCATCCTTGTGCCTCCTCGGATGCAAGGGCGTGGCTCTAGGCGACCGGGAAGACCCAACAGCGCGCGGAGCTGCAACATTCGCTGTTGACTACCTGCTTTCAAGGATGACCACCGGGATCTCTCGCGTCGACTTCAACTCGTATTCGGCGAAACCCGGCATCACCTCTACCTGCCGAGCCCAGATCCTTTTGCGCTCTTCTCCCTCAACTACGCGCGCTCTGACGGGAAGGGTCTCGGCTCCGGTCTCGATGGTGGCATCAGGCTTAGCCATCAAGTTGTGGAACCAGTCCGGGTTAGTCGGTGCGCCCGCTTTGGACGCAAAGGCAGCCCACCCGCCGTCGCCGAGATTCTGACAGGCGAGCGGGTTGACTCGCTCGATTCCGGTCTTGGCTCCGCGGTGATGCAGAAGCAGGTGGGAGTGTCCTTCGAACTGACCACCGACCCTGCCGCCGTTGCTTCTGAACTCCTCGATGATCCCGTCGTTCCAGTTATTAGCCATGTTTATTGAAACGCCTCGATGAGCCTGGCCCATTCCGGCCACTCCAAGATTTTCCTATTGAGCCGAGGCGCCCACGAGCGTCATCCGTGCAACTATCCTCATTACTCGTGGACGAGGACGGGGCCCAGTTCGCAAGAAGCTTCCAGCAATTCATGGAGGCGATGACCCTGACGGCGCGGATGTCACTCCGTTCCCCCATAAGCGACCTGCTCGAGGGGCACGTCGGCATGGAGTGCGCTACTCTTCGTGCACGGTGCCGACCTGTTCGGGGTCGAGATCGGGTCCGTGGACTTCGTGAACCTGCCCGTGAGCCCCGACGCGACCCTTCCGTGCGCGCAATTAGGCCTCTTCCTTGTCGGCGCCGGGGGCACGCTGCCCGTAGTGCTAATGCGCGGAACCTATCCACGCAATGCTCTCGGGTAGTCGATCGTGAGAAGGATATGACGGGCTGTCGGAATAGATAGAGGAGACGGAGATGCTTGATCACTTGTCGATCCAGGTCGCCGACATAGAAGCGAGCGCGAAGTTCTACGATTCGGTTCTTGCGCCCTTGGGCTACGAGCGCGTGCTGGACTTCGGGGAGGTGGTCGGGTTCGGCCGTGACGGGCGGCCGCAGTTCTGGCTCGGCCCCGTGACGACGAGCGGCGAAGCCCGAGAGGTACATGTGGCCTTCGAGGCCGCCGATCGTGACAAGGTCATCGAATTTCGCGACGCAGCGACGGCCGCGGGCGCCGAGGTTCTCCACGAGCCCCGGGTATTTCCCGAGTACCACCCGAACTACTTCGGGGCCTTCGTTCGCGACCCAGACGGGAACAATATCGAGGCCGTCTGTCACCTGCCGTCGTGACGACACAACGGGCGACGAGCATGCCAAACGCTCGCAACCCTCTTCGTGATGTATATATCGCATCAGCGATGCATCATTCGCAATGAAGCGGTTGCATATCAGCATCGATGAAGACGGGTACGAGGCTCTAGGGGCAGAGGCAGCTCGGCGCAGTACTTCGAAAGCGGCCCTTATCCGGCAGTTCGTCAGAGAGCGCCTTGATGACGATAGGTCCGACCCCATGATTGCGCTGATCGGCGATATCGACGACGACGCAGGGGAAATCGACCGAACCATTTACGGCACGTGAGATTCGTTGATACGTCCTTCTGGGTTGCGCTTAGGTTCCGGCGCGACGAGCGCCATCCCCAGCCCGCTCTCTGTGGGAGAGGAGGGCGGGCTCGCTCGTAACTACCAATCTCGTTATCGGCGAAACCTGGACCTTCTCCGAAAACACGCCGGCCATCGTCGGGCCGTCGGGTCTTATGACGCAGTAATGGTCCTCCTGACGCTCAGCATTAGGGCGCGGGGTCGGACCAAAATAGGCGACCGTTGTCCTAGCTATCGGAGGCCGAGGACGGCCATCAAGGAATCGTCGATCTCCCACTGTTCTTCGGGCGTGACGTGGCCCGCTAGTTTCCCAAGCCGCCCCACGTCCACGGCGCCGAGTTGTTCAATCAGTAGTCGCGTGCTTGGCTCGTTAACCTCGATCTCAGGACGAAAAGTCGCCGGACGCGCGCTGCGGGAAGTGGGAGCAATTATTACGACCGAGCGCGGTAGGAACTCATCAGCCTGTACCACGACCCCGAATCGCCGGCCCCGTTGCTCGTGCCCACTACCCATCGGCAGTCGCAACTCATAGACGTCACCGCGCAACACGGAGGCTCTCCATGAGTGCGGCAACCTCTAACATCTCTTGGCGATCATCCTCGTCGGACTCGAGCGCCGCCACTTCGGTCGCCAAGGCCTTGCGGCGCTCGACCCTGCGGGCAGATTCGACAAGAGCGCGCCTGACGGCTTCCGATCGGGTCAGCCCGGAGGCCTCGAGACGCGCTAGAGCGCGCTGGGCTTCCTCGTTCAGACGAATGGAAATGGCTCGTGCCATTCCAGCTACTGTATCACAAATTGTCATACAACGGAGCCTAGCAAAGCTGAGCCGGAAAAAACTGTCACACCCCCTCGTCATCATGGTTCCTAGGCGGATCGGAACTCTCTAGGAGGGGAAACAACATGGACCACGCTAGGCAGGTAGTTGAACTCATCCAATCCGGGCTGAACCCAGGCTCAGCTCGTGCGCGGGGAAGTCTGTCCCTGGTGCCCCTCTTCGGCGGAGCGCCGGCCAAGGAGTACCTGCTGGCTTCTGAAGCAATCGCATCAGGGCAACTAACGATCTCTGAGATGGGGGCGGGCACCGTCCCCGAGATTCTCGCCCACAACCAGGCCGACCTGCCCGTACTTCTGCTCGACGGGGAGCACGTCGAGGGCGCCATGCAAAACCGTGTACTCAACGTCACGGTCCTCGTCGCAGCGAACCAGAAGACGGTTCTGCCGGTAGCCTGCGTCGAGCGCGGCCGCTGGCACTACGAGGACCGCTCGGCCTTCGCTCCCTCCGCCGACATCACCTACTCCAGATTGAGGTCCAAGAACGCAGCGGCGGCCGCCATGAGCGCCCGCCGGGAGCGCGGGCGAGGCGTCGATCAGCATGAAGTATGGGCAGACGTTTCGGCCAAGCATGCCGAGATCGGTGTCGACGAATCTGCTACCGGTGCAATGCGACACGCGTACGAGCAGAGGCGCGGAGATCTGGAGGAGATGACATCGTCGTTCTCCCAGCCAGAGGCCGGCCAGACCGGCGTCATTGCGTGCGTGGGCGGCTCGGCGGTGGCCCTGGATGCCTTCGACAGGCCGGAGACGCTTGCGAAGCTTTGGAGTCGGTTGGTCTCCGGCTACGCCATGGACGCCCTCGGCACCCCGCAGGCGCGCGTCTACGATGACGCAGCGAGGGCTTTCCTCGAAGCCGCCGCAAGCTCCGAAACATCTTCGCACGAGGGCGTGGGCCTCGGCCGGGACGTGGTCCTCACTTCACCGACAACCGTGGGCCATGCCCTCACCTGGGAAGGAGGAGTCGTCCACCTCGCCATCTTCACGACCGGAGAAAGAAACGATCGAGGCACACGCGCAGGGGGCCGGATTGCTTCTCCCCGCGGGCGACGCCGCCTCCAACGATTCCCTGATTAGCCACAATTGTCCCCGCGCCAGGCCACTGTGAGCTGGCCGGCGACCCGCCGCCCAACCCCGGCACAAGTCACCCTTAATGGTAGGCGATTTTCTTGATCGGCTGGGGAAAACCTGGTAGAGTTGTTGAGGGAGAGGAGGTCCCTCCAGTGGCGCTAGTGATCGCTCCAGAGCAGATAAGCGACGAGGCCGCTCGGCTTTCCATCAACGAGATTGCGGAGTTCCTTCAACAGCATCTCGGTCAGAGGATGACGGCCTACCTCAGTGGCGTGACCGACCCGAAGATGGTGTCCCGATGGATTGCCGCCCAAAACACCCCGCGCGACGAATCCAAGATGCGGTTGCGAGAGGGCTATCAGGTTGTCCGGCTGCTCGTCAGCGTCTACGGGAACGACACGGCGAAGGCATGGTTGTTCGGCTCGAATACACGCTTGGATGATCAGGCCCCGGCGTACATCCTCCGGCACGCATCGAACTGGGAAGACCTGCGCTTCGTCGTTCCAGCAGCGCGCACGTTCGCCGGAGCGGCGGACTGATCCCCGACTCGGTCTGGCGGGTGGGCAACACGGCCGCCTCGCTTGAACTGGCGCCCCTTCACCTCCGCGGCTGGCAGAATCGCTTCGACGATCCGAAGCGCGAGTACAGAACCCTCTACTGTGCAACTGAGCGCCTGACATGCCTCTATGAAGTGCTCGCGGACTTACGCCCGAATTCCCGGATGCTCGTCGAGTGGGCGCAGCTCTACGGAGGCGCCGGGCTCGGGGATGTGCGTCTAGCCGGGCGGATCACTTGGGAATGGCGGCAGCGGAGCACGCTGACCGAGGCCCTGGTAGTTCCCGGCGGCGCATTCGCCGACCTCGACGACGTCGTCTTGCGCCGAGCTGGAAGTGCGACACGCATGGCTCCTTGCCGAACACGGCATGCAGCACCTGGACATCAGCCAGGTTCGCTCCAAGTCCCGAATCGTCACGCAGACAATCAGCCGCTCGCTCTACGAAGAGGGTTACGCAGGCATTCGCTTCCGCTCAAATTTGGACGACGCTGAGTGCTTCGCCTTCTTCGAGGGGCGAGCAAGGCTGGAAGCCACCAGCGGCGAGCAGGAACCGCTTACGAGAGACCTACCCGAGCTCCTCCAGACCGCCAGCGACTTCGAGCTCATCGCGAAGCGGGTGTGGGACCCATGACTCTTCGATTTCAGTCGGACGATTGAATCCCGAATACGACCTCGGCGGAGCCGTCGAGCCTGCAAGGACACCCTGTCGACTCGAGCCCATCGCTCTCTCGGAGGTCTTGATGCGGAGATAGCCTTGGGCCGACTTAGAATCGGTCGCGCCCGGTTAGGTGACCGGCCACCACGGAGGCGATGTTGCAGATGTGATGGACGGCCGCCGAGAGCCCGGGCGACCGCATTCTCAAGAGGCCGAGGCCGGCCCAGAAGGCCCCCAGGCCCGGCCCCCGCCGCCAGCGTCGGTCGACGATGACATGCTTGGCGGCGAACAACGCCGCGGTGCCGGCGACGCCGATCCTCGGTTCGACCCGTGCCCCCCAGATCGCCTCCTCGACCGCCGGAACGACCACGCCGAGTGCCGCCAGCTCGAGGGGAAGCCGGTCGGGCGGGGCCCCAGACGGCGCGTCACCAAGGAGCCGGCGCCCCAGCGGATAGCCCCCGAGGCTGAGTGCGAGCCCGAGCGCGGCTGCCCTCCGACTACCGGGCACCCGCGACGGGGTCCGCCGGCGCCCGGCGACGATCCAAAGGGCCCCGTAGGAGGCGATCCACGCTGCGCTGCGACTCCGGAGCGAGCCTCGAGCGAAGACCTCGGCGGCCGTCACCGCGCCCGCCCACGCCAGGGCGCGCCTCATCCCCGGCCGGCCCGCCGGTCGGAAGGTGCCGGTTGGGGGGGCTCCCCGGGCGCCGGCCCCACGAACGGGCCGAAGCGACTCATCATTGCCTCGACGCCGTTGCCCCACAGGGGACCGCCGCGCTCGAGGCGATAAGTCGCCAGCCACCCGCCCCGCGTCGTTCCCCGCCGGGCGGCCCAGCGCCAGAACTCGAGGTGTGCCGGGGTGTGGGCGAAGCGATAGGCGGCGCGCTCGTCGCTCCACCACGTCGTGAGCCCGATCGTGTAGGGGAGCACGTACCAGAGCCGATGAGCTATGTATCCGGGCGTGCCGGTGAGGTCCCGGCGCATAGTGGGCCACCGGCGAACCACCCACCACAGCGATCTAAGCCCGCTCAGCTCGTTCGCGCCGTCGATCAAATAGAGGGTGGTTTCGCTCATCTAAACCTCCACCACAGCCCCACCAGCCCGATGTCGCGCCGCAGTCGAGCGAGCAGACGCGCAGCTCGAGGTCGCGTCTCGTCAAAGAGATCGATCCGGACGCGCCGCTTGACGGGCTCGCCATTGATCGCCCGAAGAAGGTATGCGACCGCGACCGCGCCGAAGAGTGCCGATGTCATCGCCAGCTGCGGAAACCCGCGGCCTGGGTCGTCCCTGCGGGCTCGGAGCTCGGCGAAGATCTCGCGCGGCAGCGCCGACGGGGGGACGAGTGCCCGTAGGACGCTCTCAGTTGTGAGGGACCCGGACACGCGTCCGCGCAACGGGGCGTCGATCGCTTCGTAGTCGAACAGTTCGATGAACTGGGTGGCAGCGATGTCGTAGGCCGTCAGTACCTTGAGGCACAGTTCACACGCGGCCTCGTGCAGCGCGAACTTCGCCTTCACGCCATCATCGGTGGTTACGTCGACTGCGTCGATGACGAAGTCGCCGGGTAACAGCCTGCTCGCGATGGTTTCGGCCGATACACCATCCTCGAACACTTCGACCTCTGCGAACGGGTTTACCGCTGCGATCCGATCACGGGTGGCAGCCGCCTTGTTGACGCCGACGTCGTCCAGCGTCGCCTCTTGGCGGTTGAGATTGTCGAGCTCGTAGGAGCCCGGGTCCAAAAGCACGAAGCGTTCCGCGCCGCTGCGCACGAGTGGCATCACGCACGCTCCTCCGGTAGAGCCGCAGCCTGCGACCACGAATCTGGTTGTTCGCAGTCGTCGCTGCCAGGCGTCCCCGATCAGCCCCTTGTTGCGTTGGGTGAGCGTCGCGTAGAAGGTCTCGTGATCGCAGGCGGTGATCGGTTTGGTCATGTCCATTCAATTCCTATCGGTTCGGTCGGCTCCGTGTTCAGTCATATAGCGACTGCGTGGTGGTCTCGAAGATGCTCTGGCGAGCGCGCCAAAACTCCTCGAAATGCTCGGCGCTGGTGGCGATGGCCCTCACCGGAGTCGTCGCCTCGAGCTCCGCGAGGCCCTCCATCGATCCCTCGTGCGGAAGGTACGCGACTTCGGGGCCGAGCCCGGCCAAATGCGCCGAAGATCCCCCCGGCGAGATGGCCAGGGCTTGCACGAAGCCGTCCACGATCCAGAATGCCTCGTCCTTGGGGATGCACTCCCCGGGGCCGAGCCTGATCGCACGCCACGGGATGCGCCCGGACTTAGCAGCGTCCCACAGAGCCGTCGATACCGCCTGGCTCGACGCCGCAGTGAGGGCCTCCTCCGGGTAGTCGCTGTCGCCGGGCGGGGACAACGGCTGCTTGAGGGACGACTCCTTAACGCGCACGAACTGACGCAGAGCGAGGAGTCGGACAAGCGCCTCGTCGTCGGGACGGTCGAGGGCGAGGTCGATGTCGGCCCAGCGGATGTAGGTCGTGTTGTCGACGTCGGTGGGGGCCGCGACGAATGGGGCGGTGGGATGGTCCTGGTAGCGGGGTCGCAGCGGATGGCCGCCGGAAAGAGCGACATGGTGGGGCGAGCAGGTGGCGACCGGGACGAAGAAGTAGCGGAGGTTCCTGAGCGCGACCTCCGGGTCGAGGTCGCCGGTGATCAGCCTGACGTGCTTCTGAAAGCGAGGGTGCCGGCCGAGACGGGCGGCCACGAGGCCGAGCTCGAGCGGTGCCCGCAGGCATACCGGGTCGTCGGGACGGCGCTGGTCCTTGACGAAACGGGCGAGCTCCCAGCAGGCGTCGAGCTCGATATTCTCGGTGTTTTTGAGGCTCTTCTGCCATCCCCGGCCGTGGACCTCCTCGCACGGAAACGCCGGACGCTCGGCCGCCGCGTAGGTGAGGGCGCGCTCCGCGTCGGACAGATCCGGCTGTTTGAGCGTGAGGTAGGCGCACAAGCCTCCGCCCCGATCGATCGCGAGCCCATGGATGTCGCCATCATGGACGTCCGCCCGAGGCTCTAGGAGCATCCCTAGCCTCTCCACGACGGTGGGGTCATAGAAGCCCGTCAGGAGGTACTGGCCGAGCCTCCACGCGAGGAGCGCGTCGACCGCGTCGTCGGGAAGCTCGGTCGTTCGAGCCATCACGATCGACACGCCCCGGCGATCGGGCCTCTCGAGCAGGAGACCCGGGCCCCCGAACAGCGAGTTGAAGTCGTAGTCGGAGGCGGCGAAGGCTCGCGCCGCCAGGGCGGCAGAGGAGGTCTGCGTCTGGACGGCCGGCGCTTCGGTCATCTTCCTCCTCCTCTCGCTCTCGACGTGACGAACCGAACCTAACGATGGCGGCGTGCGGCTGCCCGGCCGCCCGGAGGGCGATGTGCCCATCCACAATATGGGCAGCTCCCGTCCTCCCTAGGGCCTATCTAAGAGGTCGTCACGAAGAGGGTCGAGCTTGATCCGGCCGTGCCTTATGGGGATCATGAATCGTCTCTTGACGAGGAGCCCTGCGTCGCCAGCTCATCCGCGCGATTGTTGAACCTCGCGAAGTCATTACGACCGGCCCACGTCGACGCGTGGCCACGCTGCCAGACGAACTCCAAGTGGAGTCCCTTCTCTTCGGCGAGAGCCTTACAGGCAGAGACAACCGCCTTCACAGTGGCGTCTTTAGCCCGCCACCGGCCTTCCAACCAAGCTCCCACGCCTTCGAAATCGTGAACGATCGTCAGCCGAGCTTGTGCCGGGGCTTGCCACAGGGCCAGGTATAGCCCGGCCAACTCAGCTAGGACATTGCGACTGCGGGCGAGTGCCGTGCGAACCGCATCATCAGATCCGAGGCCCGGAATCTTTCCATCGTAAAAGACCTGACCCACGGATGCGGAGATCTCAGCCACCACGGTGCACTCAGCTCTTCCGGCATTCGCGGCCCACACGACGACCACTCCGACGCCACCGAGATGGTTACCGTCTGTGAAGACGTGCAAGCCTGGCGGGAGCACGACACTGGTGCCTGCCAATAGGAGCTGGGCTTGCCCGTCGTTCTCGACCTTCTGATACACAGCGCCCGCAACGCCTGTCACCTTCAACTTGCACTCGGCCCAGGTGTCATAAACGCCCCGGATCGAATCTGGTTTCGTGACCACGTAGGGCATCAGGTCCCCCTCGAGCCGTGGATTCGCGGATTCAGAACAGATGAACTCGGAAACAGCCTAAGCGGAGCGAGAAGGTGAGACATGGCCGACCCGTTAGCGCAGCCGCAGGCCAGTCACCTTGCGGAAGTCTTTGACGTTTCGGGTCACGAGATGCCGTCGGGTCAACAGCGCCGCGGCTGCTACTAAGGCGTCGGGCAGCTTGATGCGCGTCGCTCGGCGGATCCGTCCTGCCTCCTGTGCGACCTCCCGGTCAACCTCGATCTCTTCCAAGGGATCGAGGAAGGTGTCGATGAGCTCCTCGTTGGCTGCGGACCAACTGTAGAGTTCCGCACGACTGATGCAGGAGTAGGCAAGGTCCTCACCCGCCGGCAACCGTTGGCGGCCATCGAGATGATCGATCAGCACGTCGGTGTCGAAGAGCAACCTAGCCATAGCCGCGGTCCCACTCGTCGCGAGAAGGGACTTCGATGCCGCGCATCGAGCCGAAGGTTGAATCCAGATGTGCCTGGAGATCCGCTCGACGCGACCTGCGCTTCAGGAACTGGTCGATCGCCTCGCGAATCACGGCGGATTTCGTAGTCCCGTCGGCACGCGCCCGCGCCTGAAGTCGACGGTCCTGATCCTCCTCGAGGTAGATCTGTGTCCTACGCATGATGTAGGTCAATATACATCGGCGGCCCCTCTCAACCCATCTTGGTGCATTGGTGCCGCCGACACGTGTCAAGGAGTGTCACCAATTCGCGCGTCGCACAGTGACCAAATGGTGACCAGACTTCTAGATCAAGTCCGGCCTTCAGACGTGCCCGCGTCTAAGGTGGGGAACCCAGCGGTCGCCACTGGTCACGCCATGACCTCGCTCCGGTGCAGCTTGACAAGGATCGGAGAAGTTGTAGATGGGGTCGCCCAATGCTGCAGAGCCCGCACGAATCGGAGGCGCTCTGGGTCGGCCAGCAATTTTCAGGGCGGCCTGTTGGGCCTACGTATCCCCCTGTCCTTCCACGACGCGAGAGATGATCTTCTGCGCCGGCGGTGGTATGTCGACCAACTCCACCTGCAGTCCCGCTGCTCTCGCGTCCTCGAGCAGCCCCCTGAGGGCAAGTGCACCGGTGAGGTCGACGCGCCCCAGGCCATCGAGGTGAACGACTAGCCGTTTTGCGTCCTGGTGGGCGTGCAGCACACCCAAGAAGGCCTGCTCGAGCCCGGGAGTCGAAGCGAAGTAGAGCACTCCCTTGGGTGCCAGGTGCAGCGTTCCGTTCGATGTCCATGCCGGGATCGACAGCTTCAGCTCGCGCCACAGATGCGCTCCAATAGCGAGCACCACCCCGACCACGACGGCGCGCTCGACGTGAGGGGCGAACGCTACGGTCAGAAGGAGGGTCGCGATCGCGACGGCGAACTGCAGGCGTGCGTAGCGGCTGTACTCGATGAAGGGCCGAACGTTGATCAACTCACTCACGGCGACGATAATGCTCGCGCCCAGCACAGCGCTGGGAAGTGACGAGAGCACCGACGTGAATGGAAGGATCGCCAGGACCACAAGCCCGGTGATTCCTCCGGCGAGGCGCGTCCGGGCACCCGCGTCTCGCACGAGGGCGCTGCGGCTAAACGACCCGCCTGCTGGGAAGCCGCCGCCGACGCCGGCCGCGATATTCGCCATTCCCTGGCTGAGCAATTCGCGGCTCGCATCCCACCTCTTGCGCTCGAGGGTCGCGTAGTGGCGCGCGATCGCGGCCGGCTCGGAAAAACCAACGACCGCTATGACGAGTGCCGGAACAAGCAGATGGACGACCGACGGCCACGGCAGATCCAACGAGAACGGTGGTAAGCCGCCCGAGATATCCCCCACGACGGCTCCCCCGTAGGAAACGATCTCGCTATATGCAATCGCCGAAACGACGGCCAGCAGCACTCCGGGAAACAGTTTATGCACCTTCCTCCCCCCGACCATGAGCGCGGCCACGACCGCGGCGATGACGAGCGATTGCGGATTCCAGTCTGCCGGGCGCATGAGCCCCTGGAAGGCCGCGACGAACGGATTGGAATCGTCGGTCCCGACATCGAGCACCGTTGGGATCTGCGATGCCACGATGACCACCGCGGCTCCCGTGGTGAAGCCCGTCACGATCGGCTGCGACATGAGATATGCGATGAAACCGGCCCGAGCCAGGCCCAGAGCGACTCGGATCGTGCCCACGAGGAGCGCGAGCAGGGCAGCGAGAGCCACGTACCGGGCGCCGCCCGGCACCGCGAGCGCGCTCAGCGCGCCGAATGTGAGCAGTGACGTGATGGCGGTCGGACCCGTGCCGAGGTACGGCGAGGAGGCGAAGAACGCGGCAGCGATAGGAGCGAGCGCCGCGACGAACAGGCCCCGCTGAGCGGGCATTCCCGCCAACGTCGCGTACGCCAGCGCTTGCGGGATCAGCACGAACGCCGCGCTGATGCCGCCGACGATGTCACCAGCATCGACGCGCAGGCGTCGCCTAGTGCGTCCCGCAGAAGATCGAGACTTGCCGGTTAGTTCGACTTCTGGGTCTTCTCCACCGGATATCCTCGTTCGAGCCAGTCGCTCATACCTCCACTCACTAGACGTGCGTCGCGGCCGGCGCGCCGCAGAATCGATGCAACGAGGGCGCTGCGGACCTGATCGCCACAGACCACCGCCAGCGGTTTCTCGGTGGGCATCTCATCGACTTTGTCCCACGCCTCCATCGATGGCAGCAGCCGGGCACCCGCGATGTGTCCGTACCTGTACTCGTGAGCCTCGCGGGCATCGACGACGCCGAGCTCGCCGCGCGCCGAGTACAGCTGCTCGGCAGTGACAACCGGCATCGAGCTCGTAGCCTTGCCGGCCGCCTTCCATGTCTCGATGCCGCCCTCGAGATGTCCCAGCACCTCGAAGCCGGCGTCGCGCAGGATCCCCACGGCCGCCAAGGCGGCCGGGTCCGAGTCCGAGTAGACGACGAACCTCACGTTCTCGGGAAGCACCATCTCGGCGCGATCGCCGAGGTCGGCGCGGTTGAACTGCAGATTGATCGCGCCCGTGACGTGCTCGCGGGCGAACGTGAGCGGGGGGCGCAGGTCGACCACCACCACGCCGTCGCTCAACGCGGACGAGAATGCTTGCACGTCCAGACCCTGAGCCCCGGAATCCTCCACGTCCTCTAGTTCGATCAAGCCGAGGTTGTGAGCCTTGATTTTCTCGAAGTTGTCGGGGAACGGCCGCATGGTCCCCCTTGACGAACTTGGCGAACGCGGCGACGTCCGGCTGGTTGATGGCAAGGTTGAAACTCCTCTCGTAGAAGATCGTGGAGGAAGCCTTGCCGCTCATGTTGGCTCCTCCACAGGTCGAGCCTCCGTAGTGTCCGGGCCACACCTCGACATGGTCGGGCAGCGTGAACAGCCTCTGTTTGATCGAGCGGTACTGGCTCGCGATCCGCTCCTCTTCGTCCATGACGTTGAGCGCCTGGTCCTCGAGCAGCAGGTCGAGGCGCCCGACGTCACCCACGAGCAGGCAGTCCCCGGTTAGCACGAGCCACGCATCCTCCGAGCGCGTCCGGTCGTAGCCGACATGACAGAGGTGCTCGGGAGTGTGGCCCGGCGTGTGCATTGCCTCGATGGCGACGCGCCCGAGCTCGATCACCTCTCCGTCCTTTACCGGCGTGAATTGGAAACGCGCCACAGGCTCGAGCGACTCGTGCATGTAGTGGGGAACATTGGCCTCCCGCGCCAGATCGCGCGCACACGAGACGTAGTCGGCGTGCACGTGAGTCTCGGCCACACCGGCGAGGCTCAGCCCCAGGTCCGCTGCCTCGAGCATGTAGTGGTCGATGCCCAGATCGGATATCGGATCGACCACGATGCCCTGCATCGAGCGCATGCAGTCGAGGATGTATGAGGCCTGACCGAGCGGCTCGAAGCGGTACTGCTTGAAGATCACTCCTCCGATCCCTTCCGTATGTAGAAGACGAGCGTGCCGCCGTCTTCGCTCTGCTCCAGGATCTTGTTGCCGGTGTCCTCTGCCCATGCTGGGAAGTCCGCAAGCGCGCCTCGATCGGTTGCGAGGATCTTAATCACTTGTCCCTCATCGAGGGACTTCATCTCCTTGGTAGCCTTGACCACAGGCATCGGACACAGCAGCCCGGTGGCGTCGAGAACTTTGTCCTCCGCGATATCGGTCACTTCTCAATCCCCCTTCGATCGCTTACATAAATAGCGTCGTGTGCGCCTTGCGCGCATGTGACATGAATGCAGCCGCGCCTCCGAATTGCACTCCGTCGACGAAATCGCTCTCGGCGTACCCGAACACCTCCATGGTCATCTGACACGCGATCAACTTGACATCAGATTCGAGCGCGGCCTCCAACAGATCGTCGATCGTCGCGACGTTCTTCTTCTTGAACTTGGACTTCATCATCGCGGTCGCCAACGGCACCATCCCGGGCAGCGCAGCCACAAGCTGCGGCATCGGCACGGGCATCGGCATCGCCGGGTTCCCCACCGCGCCGATCCTGAGCAGCTTGTTGTGCTCCTTGTGGATGATGCTCAGGCCATAGAACGTGAAGAACACCGAGGTTTCCATCCCCAGAGCGCCCGCGGTCGTCGCCAGGATCAAGGGTGGATATGACCAGTCGAGCGTTCCCTTGGACGCGATGATCGCGGCGCAGTTCTTGCCCGGATCCTTCTTGAAGGCCCGCTCGACCTCCTCGCGCACGATCCTGCGCACATCTTCCTCGGTCACCTGCGTCCCCACCGCGACGTCAGTTTCCTGCAGCATGAGCAACAACCTCCTCCTCCGCCGGAAGACAGGAGAGGAGCAGGGCCTCGGCGGCCTCGGCCCGCTTCCTCCACAACCTTGCGATGTCGCCGGTCACCGGCACCCACCTTTCGTGCAAGCTCGCCCAGCGGCGCGCCTCGCCGGCAAGCCACTCGAACGTCCCATCGACGTCCTGGCCGAGCAGGCTTTCGAGCACGAAGCGTCGCTCCCCCACCCTCAGCCCCAGACCGAGCTCCGCGGCGGCGCGCTGCAGATCAGATCACACCAACACGATGCCGCTGCCCACCGGCGCCAGCAGCCACGTAATGAGCTCCTTGCCACTCTCAGGAGCGGCAGGGGTGACGGCCGTAGGGCGCAAGTGAGCGGCCCAGCCCACATAGAAGGAGGGGGCTATCTGCCTGAGCTTGTCGAGGTATGCGGGCAGCCAATAAAGAAGGTGCTCCCACAGAAGCGCCGTGCGCGACTCGGCGCGTAGGGCCCGGCGCGCCGGCTCGTCGTCGGCCTCCTCTTGCTCGATCATGCCCGCGTACAGCGCCAGCAAAGTGGCCAGATGATCGGGCTCGGCGGGAGGCGTCAGCCCGAGTGCGCGCCAGAACCCCGCAACGCGGTCCCCGGCCTCGCCGCCCAGCATCCCCTCTTCACCGAGGTAGACCGAGGCGTAGGGGTAAAGCTGGAAGACGAACAGATCGGTGTGGTCGTGCTCGAGCGCCGCTCCGGGGATCCGGAGCGCCTGGCCCAGTCGTAGGTGCGCGGGCGCGAGGGGCTCACAAAGAGCCGCCAGCGCGCGAAACAGCTCGGCCCGGCCGCTCACTGCGGCGCCGGAAGCATGAAGACGTCCTTGGACGGTTTGAGCGGGCGCATCAACCAGTAGGGCCGCCTCGTCCTATCCGGCGAATGGAGATCGGCCCGGCGAGTCATTTCCAGCCAGACCTTGTAGACGTCGTGCGCCCTTGCCGTGTCGACGGCGATGTCGCCGTAGGAGTCGTCCGGTCCGGCTTGCGTCACGCGCACCGCCTGGTGCCAGCAGTGCTGGCCCGAGATCGGATCGGGATGCACCGGGAAGGTGAGGTTCTGGTGCACGCCGACCTCGGTCCACCAGATCCGCTTGGTGTCGGAATCGCTCGATGCGTACGGGTGCACACCGTCCTCGAGGTGCATCTGCCACCCCCGTTCGTGGCGGTCGAGGCCGACCGTCGCCATCATCTGGCGCTGGCCGGTACCGGTGAGCTTCCAGCGCCCCATGTGGTGGCTACACCCGACGACGCCGGGGCAGATCCCCTCGGTCACCCAGGCTTTGACGACGAAGTGGCCGATCTCGGTCTCCACCCGCACAAGGTCGCCTCCTCTTAGCTCGAGACGGGCCGCATCCCCTGGATGGATCCGCAGCGGGTTGGCGTGAGCGATCTCATCCAACCACTTGGCATTCGCCGAACGAGTGTGGATCTGCATGGGCAATCTGAACGTGGAGATCAGCACCATCTCGTCGTCGTCACATGCTTGCGGGGTGGATGTGGCTGCGGATGTAGGCGGCGGCAGCCTCACCCTCGAGCGACGCCAGAGCCCGACCTATGCGCCCTGCGGCCTCGTCGGCGATCGGCTGCAGGTCGTCATTCTGAGGCACCGAGACCATTACCTGTGGATCGAGCGCCTGGACCAGCGTCTTTCCTCCAGCCTGGCGCACGACCACGTTGCAAGGAAGCAGTAACCCGATGTCGCGGTCGACCTCGAGCGCCCGATGCGCGAGCTGCGGGTTGCATGCCCCGAGGATGACATAGGGCTCCATGTCCTCGCCAAGCTTGTCCTTGAGCGTTGCCTTGACGTCGATCTCGGTAAGCGTGCCGAAGCCCTGCTCCTTGAAGGCTTCCTTGACCATGGGGACCGCGTCCTCGTATGGCGTGTCGAGCTCAATCGTGCGTCCGTATCGCATGTCGGTACCTCCCTATAGCTCGGTTTCCAACCCCGCCGCGCTCCACGCGCTCATGCCCCCGATGACGTTGACGATCCGTTCGTGGCCCTCGGCCCCAAGAAGGCTTCCCGAGGCGGACGAGCGATAGCCGCTGCCGCAGACGACTGCAACGGCCTTGTCGCGTGGGACCTCACCCGCGCGCCTGGGCAGCTCGGCCCCGGTGATGAACTGCGCGCCGGGGATGTGCCCCCCGGCCCATTCCGCGGGCTGACGGACGTCCAACACGTGGATGTCCACGCTGCTCATCCGCTCGTGAAGCTCGCGGACCGTGACCTGAGGGGTCGCATCGAGCGGCTTGGCCGCGGTTCGCCACGCTAGCATGCCGCCGGCGAGCCATCCCAGCGGCAGGTTGTAGCCGATCCGCAAGAGCTGCCACGTCGCCTCCCATAGATCGCCGGGATCGTCTAGCACGAGCAGCACCCGCGCACCTTCGTCGAGCACGGTCCCGGCCCACGTCGAGAACGACGGGCCCAGGCCGACGTTGAGGGCCCCCGGGATGTGCGCGCCGCCGTAAGCCTCGGCCTGGCGCGCGTCCATAACCACAGCACCGTTTTCCTTCACGGCCGACTCGAAGTCGTCCGGTTTCAGCGCCGGAGGTTCTCCCAGCAACCCCAGCGGGGCAACGCCGGCCATGTTCTGAGCGCGCATGCGCCGCCAGTACGGAGGGACCGCCGGGAGATTGTCCAGCCGGATGCACTCCTCGACGAACTCCTCGGAGGAAGTGACGCGCGCGAGCACGGCATTCGCCTCACGCTCGTAGCCCAGGGTCGTAGACAGGCGGCTGCCGATGTTACCGCCGCACAGGGATCCGGCAACGTGGGTGGGGAAGATCTCGAGGTGGTCCGGGAGATTGAACAGGATCTTCTCCTGGATCGTGTGGCAGAAGACTTTGGCCGCCTCCTTCGCCCTCTCCTCGCCACCCAGCAGGTCCGGACGCGCGAGGTCGCCGACGAGCACCGCCCCGCCGGACAGCATCAGCGCTGGTTGGTCCGCGCCGGTACTGCGGTCGTAGATGAGCAGGCTGATGTGCTCGGGGGTGTGACCGGGGGTGTGGACAACTTCGATGCCGACGTCGCCCATCTCGATGACTTCGCCGTCCTTGATCGGCCTGTGGTCGTAGCCGAGTTCGGCATCTGCGTAACCCAGAACCTCGACCTTCTGGCGCGCCGCGAGCTCGGAGAGGCCGCTGAGGTAATCGTTGTGCCCGTGGGTATCGACCGCGTACGAGATCTGCAGGCCCTGCTCACGCGCGGTTTCGAGGTAGACGCCCACATCACGGCGCGAGTCGAGCACCAACGCCCTGCCGGACTTCTCATCGCCCACGAGATACGATGCGTGTCCGAGGCTCTTCAGATAGAACTGCTCGAAGAACACTCCGCTACACCACCTTTCCCGCGCGGCCGTCCGGTGTCGTGACCGGCAAGCCCCGCTTAGCCCACTCCGTCATGCCGCCTTCCATGTTGGCGGCGTCCAAGCCCTTGCTCTGCAAAAACTCGGCCATCTCACCGCTACGAGCCCCGCTGCGGCAGACGGTCACGATCTTGCGCCCTACCTCCTTCTCCTCCATGCGGTCGGGAAGATCGTCCATCGGGATGTGTCTGGCTCCCTCTATCCGCCCCTCCCTCCATTCCTTTGGCTCCCGCACGTCGACAATCTCAAGCTCGTTGCGTCCTTCGTACACCGACGTCGAATCCATGGTGTCGATCACCTCCGTTGGCTCGTTGGTTGGACAACATCTCTCCCTGACGTTTGGCATGTTGGTAAGAAACAACCGCGCCGCGCATCCCCATATCTGACACGCCCAAGCCCCATCACGACACCGCTCCTCCATCCAAGACGAGAACTTCGACCACAACGTAAGCGGCCACCGCGAGCACCAGATAGCCAAACCAACGGGTCAGTCGAGCCGGATTGAATCGCTGGGAGAACCGCCCCGCCGCTACCGCACCGACGATCCCAGCCACGGTGAAAGCGGTGGCCACGCCGAAGTCGATGCTCCCGTAGCCGAGATGGGACGCGAACCCACCAGCCGAGTTGATGACAATCACTAAAAGGGATGCCCCGACCGCCACCTGCATCGGATAATCGAAGGCGAATGTTAACGCGGGCACCACGAGAAAACCGCCTCCCACGCCGAACAACCCGGTCATGAAGCCAACGGCTGCACCGAGGCCAACGACTCGGGCCGAGTGCTTACGCCACGCATCATCTCGCACCGCATCGCTGTCGTCGTTTGAGATCGATTCCTGTGAGCTGCGCCTGAGCATGGCGATGGCCGCGACCACCATGACGGCGGCGAAACCGAGCAGCAAAGCGTCCTCATCGAGCCGCTGGTTAAGGTCCGCTCCTGCGACCGAGCCCCCAACGCCACAAGCACCGAAAACGAGCGCGGTGCGCCAGGGAACGTTGCCCGCGCGCAGATACGAGACGGCCCCTCCGACCGACGACGCGCCCACCACCAGAAGCGACGTCGGTACCGCCTGGGTAACGCTCTGTCCGAGCGCATATACGAGCACGGGCACCGCAAGAATCGATCCGCCGCCTCCGAGCAGGCCCAGCGCCACACCGATTGCCAGTCCGAACGCCGCCGCAAGAATAAGCATCCTGTTCAGGAAAGCTGCAGGAAGAGCTTTTCGAGCTCGTCCTCGGTATAGCCGGCTTTCTTGGCTGCACGCGCGTCGCTGACGCACAGCCGCAGGCCGGACGCGAGGATCTTGAAGCCGACCTGGTCGAGCGCTTTGGACGCGGCCGAGATCTGCCGCACGACGTCGCGGCACTCGCGCTCGGATTCGACCATTCGGATGATCCCGCCGATTTGGCCCTCGATGCGCCTGAGTCGCGCGATCACATCCTCCAACGTGTCATCCGCGAGCTTCACATTTGCCTCCTCATCTGCATATCTTGTCGTTCCTTTACCCTACTCTACAGGGTACCCTTCCAGCGTTTTACCCTACCCTACAGGGTACCCATCTAAACGTGAACGAAGCCCGGGCAGACGAGCGATTGGGCAGGGAGAGAGATCCCGGGCGGTTGATTTGGCTTCCGCCAGCACGATTGTTACGTGCGACAACCACTACCCAAGTAGCATAGTGAAAACACGCCATCTGGGCCTAACTCAACCACTCTCAATACCGGACGATCGAGTATGCAGCACAATGGAGATGCCGGACAGAGGAGGATTCTGATGATGTGGACCGGAACGTGGAACGGCTGGGGTGGGCTTTTCATCATGATTGTCAGCATGGTCGTCTTCCGGGGCGGCCTAATCTGGGCCCTCGGCTACGTGGTCCGTGAGCCCTCTCGCTCAAGATCCGAACGAGCGGACCAACCATCCGCGTTTCAGATCCTGGAAGAGCGATTCGCCCGCGGTGAGATCGACCGCAACGAATTCGAGGAGCGCCAGCGCATCCTTAGCTCGAGCCCGCGGCAACTGGAACGAACGCGGGGATAACACGGCTTGAACGGCGACGATTGTGACCAAATTGCGACCAGACTGGTGGGCTCAGTTTGACTACTCCTGGGTTCAGTTTGAACTCCCCGACGGGTTATCGAAGCGCGCATTCAAGGATTGCTCTCTCCCGCGTCAAGGTAAAGCGACTCTCTGCTTCTTCCCCGAGTCAGGACCTTTCTGCGCGCTGCGCTGAAGAGCGGTAGCGGTCGCCGTCACTGCGGTCCAGAATCCCCCAAGCGCCAGCCCGCCAAGCACGTCGGTGGGCCAGTGCACTCCAAGGTACACCCGGCTCAAAGCAACGAGGAGGGAAAGGAAGAGAGCTCCTGCCCAGATCCACACGCTCGATCGCCAATCGCGGTTACGCGTCAGGACGAATGCGATCGAACCGAACAAAGCAGCGGCCGCGGTGGCATGGTCGCTGGGAAACGAACTCCCGGTGGCGTGAACGAGAGGGTGAAGGCTCGGTCGCGGGCGATCCACGAGAGCTTTGACCACGTCGTCCAAACCGAGGGCTCCAGCGAGCGTGAGAGCAAGGAAGGCGGGCCAGCGGAAACTTCGAGTCCTGAGGAACCAGACGATTGCCGCAAGCGCCATGGCGCCGGTCACAAACACGGCACCGCCGAGGAGAGTGACGATCCTCATAGCATCGTTTAAGACCGAGTCGCGATGCGTGACGAAGAACCGAAGAATGGGGCGATCGAACAGCGCGATCTCTTCGTTCGCCAAGACGTCTTGCAGGATGGCGCCGAAGATCCATGACCCGACGACCGCCAGCGCGAGCCCCACCGTCATGTATAGGCCGAAGCGCTGGTTGGAATCGAGCCTGTCCCTGGCGAAATTGATCTGGGAGCGGAACCGCTGTCTCAGTCGTGCGACGCTCGGCCGGTCAAGGAAACCATCGCGCCGACGAGCAAGCTCACTCTGGTGTCTTTAGTTATACCCGAATCCACCGATTAGCCCCACGATCAAGCCGCTGAGGGTGCGCGAAGAAGGTTGAACGCCGGTTGTAGGCAGATTGGGTTCGCGAAGGTAGTCATGGGGAGTCGATCTCGTGACGTGCGGGCCGTCGGCGCGAATCCAGCGCACGCAAACGAAGGCCCGCAGGCCGACAAGTTGGGGGCTCGCGGCCGGTTAGATCCGAAGCGGCAGCGAGATCGCCCGGAGAGCGACCAACGCCGCTGAAAAGCGTGTCGCCCACGGCCAGTTCGTGGGCAGGTGCAACATGTCCTTGCGAGCCGAGGTCGTGTCCGTCCCGGCATCGAGAAGTAACGGCGCCGCATCGTCTTGGTCATGACCAGGGTCTCTTCAAGGCCGATGCGCGCTACCCAGCGCACGAGGTTGTGAGCGATGGTGTTGAACGCGAGCCAGGCGGCATTGGCCCCGAAGCGGCCCGACGGCATGTGGTTGAGGCCGAGGCCGTGCTTGAGGTCTCGGATCGCGTTCTCGACCTCGGCGTGGGCCCGGTGGTCGGCTTCGAGCTCGACCATGTTTCCTACCCTGTCGGTGATGAACGCGTGATAGCTGTAATCGGTGTAGAGGGCGAGCTGGCTGCCGGGTGTTGGGGGGACGCGCCTAACGATCAGGCGTACCGGGAGTGGGTCCTTCTTGGTCGCGAACGGCGTGTAGGCGATCTCCGCGAGCG
>DASRPA010000046.1:0-6918 GCA_035646635.1 Actinomycetota bacterium
CTGCCAGTGCATCTGCATAGTCCTCCAGCGCGGCGGTGGTGAACTGGGTGCCGTGCACATAGGCAACATCACGCTGTTGTCGCGCCAGCGCATCGATGACCGCTTCGTTGCCATGCCCGACACCCACCACAATCGCCCCACCGCACGCGTCTAGGTAGCGCTTACCGTCGGCGTCGTAGATGAGCGCGCCCTCCGCTCGCCGCGCCCGCGACAGCGAGCGGCCGGTGACCCGTGGGAACACGCTTGAGTGCATCACCCGCCGCGCGTGTAGATGCCTTGGGGGTCAAGCTGCTCTCGCATCACGCGTAGTTCCTTCTGGGTGGGAGCCGGCGTCTCGCTCACATGGTCGCCGACCCGCAGCTCCCACGAGGTTGCCTCCCGAACATCTTCGAGCGATACTCCGGGATGGAGGCTCATGAGGTACATTTCGCCGGAGTCGTCGTCGAACTCGTACATGCCCAAGCCCGTGACGACCACGGAAGGACCCGCCCCCCAGTGCGCCGGCCGCTTGCCGGTCAGGTGGCCGGGACTGGTGCGAAAGTCGATCTTCTCGACAAACGTGCGTGTGGACTGGGGCATGATCACGAAAACCTTGCGGGCGTTGATGGCGATCTCACAGGCACCGCCCGATCCCGGGAGACGCACTTTGGGATTCGAGTAGTCGCCTATGACAGTCGTATTCAGGTTTCCGAAGCGGTCGATCTGCGAGCCCGAGAGGAAGGCGACGTCCACCAGTCCACCCTGCAAGTAGTAGGCGAACAGCTCGAACATGCTGCAGACCGAGGCGGCTCCCGTTACCAGCGACGGGTCACCGATCGACAGCGGCAGGCGCTCGGGAACTGCCCCGTAAACGCCTGCTTCGTAGACCAGTTCGAGGTCGGGAGCAACCGTTCGCCGCGCCAGATTGCAGGCGATGTTCGGAGGCCCGATGCCGACAAAGCAGACTCGCTCTCCGGCGAGATGGCGGGCGGAGGCGACGATCATGGTTTCGGTTCGCGACGCTGCCTCCATCACTTGTACCCGCCGTAATTCACAGGCTCGGACCAGCGCTCGGTGGGAGTGAGTTGCGCCCAGCGTTCCTCACCGAGCTTTGCAACGTAGTCCTGATGCGAAGACAGCGAATAGACCCACTGATCGAGCCACTCTTCAAGCCGGGCGGGGTCGCGAGCTATCGCATCCCACTCGACGTAGAAGCGGTTGTCGCGGTCGTAGTAGCCCTGTGCGTAGGAGGGGTGGCAGGCCCGCGGCTCGACCACAACCGCGTCCACTATCAGCCCCGGTATCACGGTCCGGTTGGGATCGGAGCGAACAACCGTGTCGTCAACGAGCTCCTCGCACACGATGATCACCCGGTCGGCCGCGAAGGCGACCTCTTTCTGGCAACCGAGCAGGCCCCAGATCTGAGCGTCACCGCCTTCTGAGGCACGCTGTACGTGGACGATAGCGATGTCGGGGTTGAGTGGAGGCACCGCGTAGACGATCTCGTCGCTGTAGGGCGATGAGATCTCTACTATCCGGGGATTGACCGCGGGAAGATCGCTCTCGTAATAACTTCGCAGCGGCCAGAACGGGAGCTTGGAGGCCCCCGCCATGTAGCGACCGACCATACCGAAGTGGCTGTACTCCTCCAGTTCCAGAGGGGCGGGATCGGCCCGTTCCACCCGGCGCCTGATGGCGTGCAGCGAGCCGACGCCGGGGTTGCCCATCCACGAGAACACAAGCTTCTTGCACACCCCGGCTGCGATCATCTGGTCGTAGACGACATCGGGAGTCAGACGTGCGAGCGTGAGATCGCGCTTTCGCTGCCGGATGATCTCGTGGCCCGCAGCGAAACAAATCAGGTGCGTAAAACCCTCGATCGCAACGACGTCCCCGTCGCGCACGAGGTCGGCCACCGCCGTGGCCATCGACGTCACTTTTTCCGAAGTGCGCATGATGCTGTCAGGCTGTGACTGCGGCGCAGGCTTGATCGAAGATGCGCAGGCCCGCGTCGGCCTGTCGCTCGTTGATCACCAGCGGCGGCGCCATGCGTATCGCATGATCCCCCGCCTGAAGCAGCAGCGCACCGCGCTCGAACGCCGCCTTCTCGACCACGTCGGCAATCCCTGCATTCGAGAAATCGACGCCGAGCATGAGACCAAGCCCCCTGACCTCGGTGATAAAGTCGTGACGGGCGGCCACATGCAAGAGACCATCCTTTAGGAGCTCGCCGAGCTTTGCCGCATTCGCCTGCAGCTCGCCTTCGATCAACTCGATGGTGGCAAGGGCGGCCGCGCACGAGACGGGGTTGCCGCCGTAGGTCGAGCCGTGGCTGCCCTTGGACCACGTCATCAGCTCCGAGCGTGCGGTCATAGCGCCGAGCGGCATGCCGCTGGCGATGCCCTTTCCGGAGAGGATGATGTCGGGTTCGATGTCGAAGTGCTCGATCGCCCACATCTTGCCGGTCCGTCCCATGCCACTCTGGACCTCGTCGGCAACCAGCAGAATGCCGTGCTCGTCGCACATGCTCCTCAGCATTTCCATCCAACTTCGAGGTGGCACGACGTAGCCACCTTCCCCCAACACGGGCTCGACCACTATGCAGGCCAGCTCTGACGGCTTGATCAGCCGCTTGAAGATGACCTCCTCGATGTAGCCGGGGGAATCGGGGTGCTCGAGATCTGAGAACGAGTACAGACAATCGGCGTAGGGCGCGTGCACCACGCTCGGCAGCATCGGAGAGAACCCGGCTCGGTAGTTCGCCTTGGACGCACCCAGCGTCACACTGCCGTAGGAACGCCCGTGGAAAGAGCCGAAAAACGCCAGCGCGTACTGCCTGCCGGTGTGATTGCGGGCGAGCTTGAGAGCCGCTTCGACCGCCTCTGTGCCCGAGTTCGCGAGGAACGTCCTCGTACTCGCCATGGGGGCGATGTCGTCGATTCGGGCACAAAGCTCCGAGTAGATCGGGAGGTAGAAGTCGCTCGCCGAATAGTGCAACAGCTTCTGTGCCTGACGAGTGATGGCCTCGGTTACGAGCGGATGAGCGTGGCCTGTTGAGCACACTGCGATGGCCGAGTTCAGATCAAGGAACACGTTGCCGTCGACGTCTTCGACCATGACGCCGGCGCCGCGCTCGGGTGCGAACGGATAAGCGCGCGGCAACGACGGACTGGTCACTCGTTCGTCGCGCTCGACCACCGCCCGTGTATTCGGTCCGGGAATGGGCGTGATGAGCCGGGGCTCGTCGAGGGCCGCCAGCTCCTCGTAGGAGAGGCTCACTAGTCCACCACCACCGTTTGGCTCTGTTCTCTCAGATAAAGCTGAGTGTAATAGAGGCCCCCGCCGGCCTTGCCGCTGCTCCCCGATCCCTTCCACCCTCCGAAAGGCTGCACCCCGGGCCATGCCCCCGTAGTCGCGCCGGCCCGCCGGTTCACATAGACAACGCCGGCCTCGATCTCTCTCAAGAAACGATCCACCTCTTGTGAGTCCTCGGAGTAGAAACCGGCCGTCAGTCCGTAAGGCGTGTCGTTGGCAAGCCGGAGGCCTTCTTCGATCGAGTCGATGGGGGCGATGGCAACGAAGGGGACGAACAGCTCTTCCTTGAACAAGCGCGATGTGAGCGGAACCTCGACTGCCGTGGGTTGCACGAAGTTGCCGCGCTCGAGAGCACCCTCGGTGATGCGCTCGCCCCCCACCAGGATCTTGCCTTCGGTGCGCGCATCGGTCGCCGCTTGCTCGAAGCGCTTCACTGCGTCCTGATCGATGACCGGGCCCATGTAGACGCCCGGCTCGTTCGGGTCTCCGATCACGAGCTTCTCGGCCTTCTGCTTCAGCGCCGCCACGAAATCGTCGTAGACCTCGCGCTGAACGTAGGTTCGCGAACACGCCGAGCACTTCTGCCCCGAGTAACCGAACGCGGAGCGCAGAACTCCGTCGGAAGCTTTGTCGAGATCCGCCTTGGCGGAAACGATCGCAGGGTTCTTGCCGCCCATCTCGCAGATGACGGGCCGAGGGTAGTCCTTGCCCGCGCCTCGATAGATCTTCATGCCGACGTCGTAGGAGCCGGTGAACGTGATCCCGTCTATTCCGGGATGCTCAACGAGCTTCTTGCCCACAACCTCCCCGGCGCCGGTGAGCACGTGAAATGCGCCGGGCGGGACGCCTCCCTCACGAAATATCTCGTAGAGCTTCAGTCCCATCAAAAAGCCCTGCTCGGAAGGCTTGAGCACTACAGTGTTACCGGCCACGAGCGCGCCCCCGGCCGGTCCCCCCGACAGTGCGCTGGGAAAATTGAACGGGCTGATCACGGCCCAGACGCCGTAAGGTCGCAGCACGCTCTTGGTGTGCTCCTGTGGGCTCAGCTGTCCCATGGCCACGCTGAACCCGTCGTGCTCTGTCATCTGATGGCAGTAGTAGCGGATGAGATCGGCGGCTTCTTCAACCTCGCCCAGGGACTCGAGCTGGTTCTTCCCGACCTCGAAACCAGTCAGCGCAGATAGCTCGTAGGCACGCTCGGAGATGAGCTCCGCAACGCGATTCATGATCTCGACACGCTCCTGCCAGGGCTTACCAGACCACTCCGGAAAAGCATCCTTCGCGGCGGCCACCGCATCGTGCGCATCCTGCGCCGTTGCCAACGAGAAACGCCCGATCACGATGTCGTGGTCGATCGGCGAGTGCTCTTCCATCGTGCCCTCGCCTCTTCGTTCCTCGCCGTTCACGTAAAAGGGATGGTATTTGCCGAGCCACGACCCGGCCTCCTCGACCCCCTTCTTGAAGCTTTCGACGAGCTCCTCAGAGTCCGCCGACATGGTCGCGTAAGTGACTTTGAACGCCATCGTCCCCTCCTGAATCTCGCTCTATGCGGTGATGTCTTGCGCGGTGCGGTCCCGCCAGTAGTCTCGACCCTCCTGCGGCAAGGTGTAGACCGGGTCGTAATACTCGTGCGGCTGCACCACTGCGTCATCTGCCGCGTCGCCCTCGATACCCGTCCTGTAGTTCTTGGTCCAGTAGGAGATTCCGTTGACGCGGTCGTAAGCGTCGACCTGGTGAATCCACCGCTTGCCGACGAACGGTACGTCGCAAACGACGCGCGGCGTGGCGAAGCCCGGTAGGTAGCCCATGATCGCGTGCTGCAGTGCCTGTGCCTCGTGGACTGCCAGCCGCCAATGCTCTGCGTTCGGGATCATGTCGCACATGTAGAAGTAGTAGGGCATGACCTTGGCATCGTCCAGAAGCGCGAAACAGAGATCTAGCAGCCGCTCGGGAGTGTCGTTGACGCCGCGCATCAAGACCCCCTGGTTGCGCACGTCCCGAAAACCCATGTCGAGCAGCGCCCGGACGGCTTTGGCCACCAGCGGAGTAACGGATGCAGCGCTGTTGACGTGCGCGTGTATCGCAATGTCCACTCCGCGCTCGTCGGCCTTTCTCGCCACGCGTTCGAGTCCGGCCAGGACGTCATCCTGGAGGAAGTGCTGAGGAAGTCCCATGAGGCCCTTGGTTGCGAGCCTGATGTCGCGGATGTTCTCGATGTCGAGCAACTCGGACACGAAGTGCTCGAGGTGGGCGATTGGGAGGTTGGCTACATCTCCTCCCGACACCACCACATCTCTGACCGTGTCGGTGGCACGAAGGTAGTCGAGGATCGCCGCATAGCGTTCCTTCTGCTTCATCTCGAAGCGGTACTTGAGCACCTGCGGGACGCTGTTGCCGACTAGGTCCATGCGCGTGCAATGTCCGCAGTACTGCGGGCACGTCGACAGCAGCTCGGCGAGGACCTTGGTGGGATAACGATGAGTGAGCCCCTCGACCGCCCACATGTCGGCTTCGTGCAAGCTGTCGCGCTCGGACAAGGGATGGCTCGGCCATTCCGGGTGGCGGTCCGAGAAGCAGGGAATCATGTAGCGCCTGATAGGGTCGCTCCAAAGGTCGTTCTCGTCCATGGTGTTGATCATCTGGGGCGGGATCAGCATCGACATCGTCGCTCGTTCGCGTTGGTCTCTGGTGATGTCCTCGGCGAGGGCCTCGGGTAGGAGGTCGCCGTAGACGCGCCGCAGCTGGTCGAGGTTCTTGACGCTGTGAAGGCGCTGCCACTTGGCGCTGGCCCACTGCTCTTCGGTGACGTCTGAGTAGCCGGGGAGGCGGCGCCAGTCGGGCTCAGCGAAGTCCCGTCGCCGGCCCTTGTACTTATAGGGCTGGGGTACGGCTGCGGCGCGCGGGCGCCGGCCGGACAGCTTTGTGGTCACTGTAGTCACGCTCCGGCCCTCCTCTCTGATCGCTTCGCCGCCGATTTACTTGGAATATCGTCAGATACCCGGAACGATATTAGGTGAAACTCTACTATAACGGAAGGAGATTCGGCTAGTGCCCACAAAGGGGCTAGATGACAAGGATCGAGCGATTCTCTCGGCTCTCCAGGGGGACGCCCGCCTCGCCTATGCCCAGATCGGCAAACGGGTCGGGCTGGCCGCGTCCTCGGTCCACGATCGCATCCGCAAGCTCGAGCGCTCCGGCATCATCACCGGCTACCGGGCTGAGGTGGATTACGAACAGGCCGGGTACCCCATCAGCGCGTTCGTGAGCCTGGCGCTGCGCCCGGGCTCCCCTCCGGACGTGCCCGAACGGATCGCCGAGCTGGGGCTGGTCGAATCGTGCTATTCGGTAGCGGGCGACAACTCCTACGCCCTGATGATCAGGGCTCCCTCGACAAAAGCGCTGGAGGAGCTGCTCGATGACCTGCGCAACCGGCTCGAGGTCACGACCCGGAGCACGATCGTGCTGTCGACCCCCTTCGAGCGGCGCCCTGTTTTTTGAGGTTCACGTGGGGGGCGGGGGCCGGGCCGGAGCTGGGGAGCGAACGCGCTCTGAGCGCCTGTAGGTACGGATTCGGTACTCCGGAGTGCGTTGAGCGCGTTTGAGTACGTCGGGCCGGCCGAGGGG
>DASRPA010000047.1:0-10038 GCA_035646635.1 Actinomycetota bacterium
AACGGTTTGCCACTGTGCCAGAAGCGAGCCTCCTCGGCGTAGGAGAAGGGCTCGATGGTGGGGTAGTTGCCTTCGCCCCTTCCTTTCCAAGTCCCGAGCAGAAAGGAAAGCGTGCTGAGGTTCTCGTGGAGGGGCGGCGCCGAGTCAGGCACGACTCGTCTCAGAGCTGCTGGCTGATGATCTCGTTGAGTCCGTCCGGGGTGATCGGGCCCTCGATGCGGCTAGCCACCGCCCCATCCGAGCCGATCACGATCGTGACCGGCTGGTAGGGCACCTCGTAGAGCTCCCACACATCGGGCGCGTGCGCCAGCAGGTAGGGAACCTCGAACTCACTGGCATAGGCCTCGCCGTCTGCCACCGAGTCGTTGTTCGATACGCCGATGAAGAAGACCTTGCCTTCGTATTTCTCAGCCAACTGGTTGAGGTGCGGTTGCTCCGCCTGGCAGATCGTTCACCAGGACTCGAAGAAGTTGAGCACCACCGGGGAGCCGCGTTGGGCGGAGAGAGTGAAGTCCTTGTCCGAGAAGCTGGTCACGGAGAAGTCGCGGACCTCACCGTCCCCTGCGGCCGGCTGCTCGGCGGTCGCCTTTTCGGAGCGGCCCGAGCTGGCGGCCTGCTCGGTCAGGGGATCGGCACAGGCGAGCGCCAGCATGGCGAGCACCACCAGCGCAGCACCAAGCCGAACAGTCGCTCTCATGCCCTCCATCATGGGGCATCCACTCGACTAGTCGGGCTCGGGAGGAGCCGATCGCGCACGGAGCGCGTGGGGGTACGCGGAAACCGTACTCAGAGGCGCGCGGTGCGCGATTGAGTACCCGTCCACTCGGCTAATCGACTTCGGTGACTCGCACCAGCGCCGCCAATTCGAATCCAACCGAGGTGACGCCGTCCGGCGTTTCCACAGTCATGGGCCCTTGCAGGGGAGCCAGGTCCTTGACCGAGACCTCGATGCCTGGGCGCAGGCCGATCTTGTCGAGGTAGGGGAGGACCTCCTCTTTGATCTCGGAGATCTGGGCCACGAAGCCCCTCTCTCCGGGCTCGAGCTCGCTGAGCCGCCGGGTGGTCCTGAAGTCGACGGGGCAGATGGGGTGGCCGTGGGGGCAGAAGTCGGGATAGTCGAGCGCCTTGGCGAGTGCCTCCTCGACCCGCGCCGAGATCGCATGCTCGATCTTGTGGGCCTCGGAGTGGACCTCGAACCAGCCCATCTTGAGTACGTCCGTGAGCAGGCATTCGACCAGGCGATGGCGCCTGAGCATGGTGTGCGCCAGCCTCCGCCCCTCTGGAGTCAGCAGGATGGTCCCGCCCTGCTCCCTGGTCAGATACCCCTCGCCGGCGAGGCGCTTGAGCATTTCGGAGGCCGAGGGCAGCGAGACGTCGAGGATGCGAGCGAGCACAGTGGCGGTGATGCGCTCGCCGTCCTCCTCGAGCCGCTTGATCTCCTCGAGGTAGTCCTCGACCCCCCTCATTCTCCAAAGTTTAGGGCGAAGGTCCAACTTCGCGTTTTGAGCGCCTCCGAGTGCCCAAAAGGGCACCCTGAGGCCCCTAAAACGCGGCCACAGGCCAGCCCAGACATAGAGTTCCCCGCATAGCGCTGAACCCAAAGAAAGGGACCAGGTCGGGGCCAGGGCGGGGATCCAAAGAGCCAAACCTCATCCTCCTGCAAGGAGATTCGCCCTCCTCAGCGCTTTGCGCTGGTTCCCCACTGGCTTATGCATTCCCGTCACCGTCCTTATCATTCAGCAACGAGGCTTGTCTGTAGCGACCGCAGGCGCAATCCTGGCCATCCACGGAGTGACGGTAGCCGTTCTCGAGCTGCCGACAGGAGGGCTGGCCGACACCATAGAACGACGCCCGGTGTTGCTCTTGCCCGCAGCTCTCCACGTCGTCGCGATCGTCGTTTGGGGGACGGCCACAAGCGTGTCAATGTTCGTCGCCGCGTCTGTCTTTCTGGGGGCGGGCCGTGCTCTCAGCTCCGGCCCACTGGAAGCTTGGTTCGTCGACGCCATCCTGAGTTCGGATGCCGAAGCCGACCTGACGCCGGGCTTGGCCAGAGGCGGGACGGCTGAAGGAATCGCCCTATGTCTGGGCACCGTCGTGGGTGGTGCCTTGCCACGGCTGGCGCCGGGACTCCCGGCCTTGGGGCAAGACACATTCATCTCTTTGTCCGTGCCGTTCGGCATGGCGGCCTTGATGACTCTCGGATACATGACAGCCGTGTTCAGACTCGTATCCGAGTCTGAAGGAAGGAAGGGGCAGACGACCGGAACGCTCCGCTCCGTGCGAAAGACCATCAGGTCCGCGTTGGGGGCCGCCTGGAAGGACCCCGTTCTCAACCGAGTCCTCATCGTCTCGGGTCTTCTAGGAGCGGTTGTCTACGGCATTGAGATACTCAGCCCTTCGATGTTCGCCGAATTGTTGGGTACTGAGGACGGCACCGCCTTCTTCGGAGTACTGGCGGCGGCGGGGTTCGGTGCATCAGCCCTGGGCGCGATGGGCGGCGCCACAGTCGGTCGCTGGGCCAGGTCTTCAGCCAGGGGAAGCGCGCTCTTCATCGCATGCATGGCAGCGAGCTTTGTGATTCTGGGCGCAAGTCCAGTGGTGCTCGCCGCCGCCCCCGCCTACATCGTCTTCTACGCCTGTCTCGGGGGCGCCGGCCCATTGCTGGACGACCTCTTGCACCAAAGGAAGAAGCGAAGAAAGGGCCACCATGCTGTCGACGGTCTCCCTGGCAGTTCAGGGAGTGGGGACACTCGGCGCTCTGGGCCTGCCCGCATTGGCGTCAGGCTGGGGATTCTCTGCCGGTTGGTTTACCAGCGCGGTCATCACCGCGGCGGCGGCGTTTGCCATTCTTAGCGCCAGGCCGGGCAAGAGCAGCATCCAGGGAGCGCCACTCGGGAAGTGAGGCTCCGTTCAATCCCGGCCCGGGTGGCTGAGATGAGACCGTCGCACGTCAGCCACCGCGGCAGCCGCCGGGGGGGCCTTGACACCTTGTGCTAGCTTCCAGCCGTGGGCCGCCTCGGGAAATTACTTGTATTCTTCGCGCTCGCGCTCGCCCTGGTGACGGGCGGCGGCGCCCACGGAGAATCCCTCAGATCCTTGCAGGAGCGGATGGACGAGGTGCAGGCTCGGCTCGACCGGGGCACCGCACGAGTCGAGGCCCTGCGCGACGAGGCCGGTCATATCGACATCCGCCTGCGACGCAGCCGGGCGCGCCGGGCCCAGCTCCAAACCCGTCACGAGGTGCTCGAGCGCAAGGCGGTAGCGCGGGCCGTGGACCTCTACCGGTCCGGCCAGACCGACATGCTCGAAGTCTTCCTGGGCTCGAGCAGCATCTCGGAGCTGGCCGACGGCGCCATGATGCTGTCGCGAGTGGCAGAGCACGAGGACGAGGTCTTCACTGCTCTGGTCCGTTCCGATCAGGAGCTGGCCGCGCTCAACCTCGCGCTGGAGGCCGACAGGGCCCGGTTGCGCCGCACCGCAGACAGCGTCGAGGAGGAGTCACAAGAGCTTCAGGACACCTTCTCCGAGCTCTCCTCGGAATACGACGCTCTCAAACGAAGGCTCGAGGCGGCGGCCCGCCGCGCCGCTCAAGCCGAGGCGCAAGCCGAGGCAGCATCCTCCTCGACTGCCTCCTCCAGCTCGGCCCCCGAGGCCCCCGTCGCCCCCACCGTCCCGTCCGGCGGAATGGCGTGCCCCGTGGGCGGTGCCGTGTCGTTCATCGACAGCTGGGGAGATCCTCGCTCCGGTCACACGCACCAGGGCGTGGACATGATGGCCGGCTACGGCACTCCGGTGATGGCAATCACATCCGGAGTGATAACGCTGTCCTCCTACGGCTCTTCGTCGGGCAACTGGATCATTTTGTCGGGTTCCGACGGCAACGCCTACTGGTATATGCACAACGACCAGAACCTGGTGTCGTCGGGGTCAGTGTCGGTGGGCCAGCAGATCGCCACGGTAGGCGACACGGGCAACGCCGCGGGCACGCCACACGTGCATTTCGAGTATCACCCCGGCGGGGGAGCGGCGGTCAACCCCTATCCGCTGGTGGCATCTCTCTGCTGATTCGCCTTGCGCCCGGTCCGGCGCGGTACCCTGGGGTCATGGCAGAGCCACACCGACGCCTCATCGAAAAGATCATGGAGCCCTCCTATCTGAGCGATTTCGAGGCGGCCGACATCCGCGTGTTAAGGGAAATGCGCGCGGAGTGCCGGGAGGCCGAGAACGAGCTCTCCTTCGAGCGCAAGCTGTGCCACGCCCGCATGGATATTCTCTCGGCCGAGCTCGACCGTCGCTCGGAAGCTTCGGACGACGACCTGATGGCGCGTCTGCCCCAGATACTGGGGGCCGGAAGGCAAGACAACCCACAGAGAGGCCCGCTCCCCTCGCGGGCACCCGATTTCTCCATTCCCCGCAACGTCGACGTGCCTCGCCGGCGGGTCGAAGAGATCCTCGGCGAGCAGACACTGTCGCGCCTGTCGCTGCTGCAGCCAGAGGAGATCCGCAGCATCGTGGGATCGCTCGCCGAGCATGAGCGCAAGGTGTCCGAGCGGCGCAAGAAAGTACACGACGTTCTGGACCGCCTTCAGGCGGAGATCGTGCGCCGCTACACCTCAGGCGAAGCTGATCCCAGCGCCGCGCTGGGCTGATCCGAGCACTTAGTTGTTGACGGCGCTCGGCGTCTCCGCCGACTGCACCGAGAGCTGCTTCGATGCGCCCGAATGGCGGGAGCTGCTGGAACGCGACCCCAACCGTCACATTTTCGTAACTCCAGAGTGGGGCAGGGAGTGGTGGGAGGAGTTCAAGGAGGGCAAAGGTCTTTTCATCCTTCGCGTCCGGCGCGCAAGCGAGGTCGTGGCCCTCGTGCCGCTCTATCGGAAGGTAGAAGAGGGCCGGCGCATCCTCAGGTTCTTAGGCGGCATAGATCTCACCGATTACCTCGGCCCGATCTGCTCTCTAGAAGACCGTAACGATGTCGCTGCCGCACTGGTGTTGTGGTTGCGCGACACGGATGTTCTGTGGGACGAATTCGACGCCCACAACATGCCTGTCCCCCTGGGCTTTGCGGAGCACCTCGTCGATCATGTAGATCGCGCCGGCCTTTCCTTTGAGCTGGAGCAGGAAGAGACTGCGGCCGTCCTGATTCTGCCCTCGGACTGGGAGACCTACCTTGCGTCACTGGCCAAGAAACAGCGGCATGAGCTCAGGCGGAAGATAAGAAAACTATGGAACGAGCACCCCGACGCGCGCGTCAGGACCTCCACACGAGAGACGCTGGAGGCTGATCTCGCCGCCTTCTTCGCCATGCACCGCGGCGCCCAGGGGCACAAGGGGCATTTCATGAACCCAGAGATCGCCACCTTCTTCACACGCATCGCGCACACGTTCATGCCGTTGGGTTGGATGAAACTCGATCTGTTGGAGGCTTCGGGCGTTGCCCTTGCAGCCACCTTCTCCTTCGAGCACAACGCCCGCTTTTACCTCTACAACTCTGCCTTCGAGCCGTCCGCGGCTGCTGTGTCACCGGGGCTCGTTCTGGTTGCACATTTGCTCGAGCGCTCTCTCGAAGGAAAGCTCGAGCGCTTCGATTTCCTGCGCGGGCCTGAGCGCTACAAGTATCAGCTTGGAGCGCAGGCCGTGCCATTGAACAACGTCCGGGTGTTTCGCACTCCGCGCGAATAAACCAGCGCGGCTCGCGAAGAAAGCTGAAGTGGTCCTGACCTGGAAGTATGTGTTCCCATCTGCTTATTCGCACTGTTGACCGAACACAACTCACATGGGTATCTTTCGCTGCATCTTGGTAACAGCCGCGACGGTTGTCTCGTTGCGACGATGCGATTGTGGTGGCGGAGGTTGCCGAGAGGGAGGCCCCAGAGGCTGGAAAGCGTCGCATCTCATGTGTGGGGAAGTACATGAGAGGTGTCGTTAGAAGGTTTCTGGGGCCTCTCGCGCGATCGAGGTGGCGCTAGTCGCGCACGATGGCGCGCAGGAAGAAGGCTAGGTTGGCGGGGCGCTCGGCCAAGCGCCTCATGAGATACGGGTACCACGCTGATCCGTAGGGAACGTAGGTTCGAACGCGGTGTCCGCCGGCGGCAAGTTGCTCTTGCATCTCACGCCGGATGCCGAATAGCATCTGAATCTCATAAGAGTCCTTGGCGAGGCCGGCATGCGCGGCGGCGGACTTGGCGTGCTGAATCAGTTTGAAGTCGTGCGTCGCGAGCGCCGGATCACGGCCCTGCTGAAAGAGCCAGTCCGTCAACCAGATGTATTGAGCATCAATCTCCACGCCCTTTTGAAAGGCAACTGCTTCCCGCTCGGCATAAGCACCCTTGACAAGGCGGACCTTCGGTCGCATCGCCGCCATCATCTGAAGATCGACTGGGGTGCGTCTGAGATAGGCCTGCATCGCCAGGCGCAGCTCGGGGAAATCGGCATGCAGCACGCGGTAGACGTCAAGCGAGTCCGAAACATAATCGGACTGCTCCATGTCGATCTCGACTACCGCTCCGATGGCTTGCGCCTCGGCAGTCAGAACTCTCAAGTAATCGATGCACGATCCCTTGTCGAAGGCAAGGCCAAGCTGCGTGAGCTTGATCGACACCGTCGAGTTCACCTTGGTTTCGTCGATGCGTCTTATGGCGGACAGATAGTCCGCCGCCGCAGCGCTCGCCCCCTCTGCGTCCCGGACTCCTTCTCCGAGGAAGTCGAGGATCCCTCCGATTCCCTTCGAGTTCAGGTCCTTGATCGCGGCGATGGCATCCTCGAGCTTGTCTCCCGCGACGAATCGGTCGACCACGCGACGAGTCAAAGGGGTCTCGGTGACCAACTCTTGGACGCGTGCTTTCTGAGCCGCCCACAGCAGACTGCGAGAGAGCAAGTCCTACTCCTTCGTTTGCAGACGCGATCCTGCGGACCGATTGGGGTGCAATCATAGGCTCGCTTATGTCTCGGTTGGCAGTTCTCGGCGGCGGCAAGATGGGCGAGGCTCTGCTCGCCGGACTGCTCGCGTCCGGGTGGCGTTCGGCCTCGGAGATCAGCGTGACGGCCCGCTCCCAGGAGCGTTTGGGGCACCTCCGTGAGACTTACGGGGTGGAGGTCACGCTTGACAACAGCGCCGCCATCTCGGAAGCCGAGGTGGTGGTGGCGGCGGTCAAGCCACAGGACATCGAGGTCCTGCTGGCAGCCATCTCAGCCGATCTCCATGCCGAACAGACATTGTTGTCGGTCGTGGCCGCGATTCCGACGAGCTTCATCGAGGCGCGGCTGTCCGAGCCCGTCCCGGTTGTGCGGGCCATGCCCAACACCCCCTCGGTGGTGCACGAGGGCATGGCCGGGATCGCGGCCGGCCGCTACGCCGATGAGGCTCACCTCAAGCTCGCATCTGATGTCTTGGGCCACGTCGGGAGGGTGATCGTGGTGCCGGAGAACTATCTCGACGCGGTCACCGCGATCTCGGGTTCGGGCCCTGCTTACTTCGCTCTGCTGGCCGAGGCCATGATCGAGGCCGGAATCCTGTTGGGTTTGTCGCGCGAGATCTCGACCACCCTGGTCGTCCAGACGATGCTCGGCTCGGCCAAGCTGCTGCGCGACGAACACATGCACCCTGTCGAGCTGCGAGAGATGGTGACCTCTCCGGGAGGCACGACGATCCGGGCGATCCACGTTCTGGAACAGTCCGGCGTGCGGGCGGCGTTCCTCAACGCCATCCAGGCGGCCATGGAGCGAAGCCGGGAGCTGGCGCGCGGGGAGCCGGAGGCGTGAGCAGCTTTGTCGCACTCATTACGGTCGAAGACATCGCCCGGGCCTATGACTTCGGCTCCTCGCACCCCCTGCGCCCCGAGCGTGTGCTGCTCACCTACGACCGCATTCGGGAGCTGGGCCTCATGGAACTAGACAACGTCTTCGAGGGTCCGGCCCGGGCGGCCACCGACGAAGAGATCACCGCGGTCCACGATCCCGAGTTCGTAGCCTGCGTGAAGGCACTGGACGCCGGGCTGAAAAGCCGCTCGGAAGGACTTGCCTTCGGTCTCGGAACCCCGGACGACCCTGTCTTCGAGGGCATGCACCGCGCCTCCGCGGCGGTAAGCGGGGCGTCGGTGGTGGCCGCCGAGCAGATCGCCTCCGGAGCGGTGGAGCATTCCTTCAACCCGGCGGGGGGCCTGCACCATGCCCGTGCGCGGGAAGCGTCTGGGTTCTGCATCTACAATGACCCCGCGGTGGCGATCGCCGCCCTCTTGCGAGATAACCCCAGCAGGCGGGTGATGTACGTGGACGTCGACGTGCATCACGGCGACGGCGTGCAATGGATCTTCTACGACGAGCCGCGAGTCGCGACAGTGTCGCTCCATCAGTCAGGCCGCTATCTTTATCCCGGAACCGGTTTCGAGGACGAGATCGGGGAGGGGGCCGGGTCCGGCACCTCGCTGAATATCCCGCTCGCTCCCTACACCTCCGGCGAGGACTATCTGTGGGCGCTCGAGGCGCTCCTGCGCCCGGCGGCGCAGGCGTTTCGCCCCGACGTGCTGGTGACCCAGCTCGGCGCCGATACCCACCACGGCGATCCTCTGGCGAATCTGGGGCTGACGATGTCCGCCTATCCGCCCATGGCGCGCCTCCTTCACGAGGTGGCTCACGAATTCTGCGGCGGCCGCTGGCTCGCCACCGGAGGCGGCGGATACCAGTTCGACACCGTGGTGCCCAGGGTGTGGGCCATTCACTTCGCGGAGATGTGCGGGGCGGTAGAGGCCGTTCCCGCCCACTGGCTCGAGGACCTGGCTTCCGAAGACGTCTCCCGTTCCCATCGGTCAGAGCTGGAGCGCTCGGTCGAGCAGGTGCTGTCGGCCTGCACGCCCCAGCTCGAGGCCGCGGCGAGCACTTCCACGAGCTGAGAGGGAAGGGCTCATGAGCTCCATCCATGGCGTCATCGCGTGGGCGATCCCGGTGGGCTTCGGCGTCGTCATGCTGTGGTCCCTCTACTGCTTTCTGAGAAACCGGCCGCCGGTCCCGGCGTATTGGAACCTGCTCGGGGTTCTCCAGGTGTTGCTTGCGATCCAGCTGGTCGTCGGCGTGATTCTGTTTGCATTAGGCGGACGTCCGCCGTGGCTTCACTACGCCTACGGTGCGTTCTTCCCCGCGGCGCTGCTGGTCGCCGCCCACCGCCTGGGGCGGCGTTTCGAGGACATCCCCTGGGTGTGGTTCGGGATTGCCTCGGCGCTGATCTGCGGGCTCACGATCAGGGCGTTGATCACGGGGCAGGGCGGCTGACGCTTGAAGGTGAGCATTGCCGACGTCGTCATCGTGGCGATCGGCCTCGTGGCCGCTTTCCGTGGCAGCCGCCGGGGCCTGCTCGCACAGGTGTTCGAGCTCGGCGGCGGTTTCTTGGGCCTGGTTTTGGGCATGGCGTTCGCCCCTCGAATCGTGTCCCAGTTCACTCAGGAGGCGGGCCTCAAGACCTCCCTGTTGACGGTGGCAGGGGTGATCATCGCGGTCGCCTTGGGCCAGGCGATCGGACAGGGGATCGGCCGCCGCTTCGGGCTCGCCGCTCGGAGGCTGCGCCTGGGAGGGCTCGACAAGGCCCTGGGCGCGGCCTTCGGGGTTGCCGTGGTCCTCCTGACTTACTGGCTGATCGGCTCGCTGTTGGCTCAGGGGCCGGTCAGGCCGCTCGCGCGAGCCCTGCGCTCATCGAGAATATTGAGCGCCCTTACCGACGTCCAGCAGCCTCCGAACGTGGTCGCCTTCTTGGGGCGTTATCTGCAGACGACCGACTTCCCGCTGGTGTTCGCAGGCCTTCCACCACCCACCGGGCCTCCCGTTAAGCTGCCCGCCGATCGGCTCGCCCGGCGAGCCATTCGCGCAGCGGACGATTCGACTGTGCGAGTGCTCGCCCCTGCCTGCGGCGGCAACCAGCTCGGCAGCGGCTGGGTGTCGTCGAGCGCGACCGTGGTGACCAATGCCCACGTCGTGGCGGGCGGCTCGAACGTCACTGTGCAGGAGCAAGCGGGCAGCTTGCTCCCCGCCACTGTGGTGCTGTTCGACGCG
>DASRPA010000048.1:0-14239 GCA_035646635.1 Actinomycetota bacterium
GAGGGCACCGGCGCCAGCAACGCCTGGATCCGGGCGGCGTCCTGCTGGAGCTGGCGATCGATCTCCTCGAGCCGTGACTGATTGGAGCGGACATCCGCCAGAAGCTCTTGCTTCTCGGCGATCACCGCCTCCTTGGCCTGCACCACGTCGAGCCGGAGACGCCTGGCATCCGAGACCCCCGCTCGGTCCCGCTCGAGGGCGTCCTTGTCGGAGATGATCTCGGCTCGCTTCTCCTCGACCAGCTCCTGCTTGTACTCCGTTTCTGCTTGCAGAATGCTGATCCGGGAGATCAGACGGCTGTCGGAATCGAGCGCCGAGGCGTAATAGGCGGCTCTCTCGACCAGGTCGGAGAATGATTCCGCCGACAACAGGGTGTCGACCACGGCCGTGGGGCCTGCCTTGTAGGAGGCAACGGCCCTGTCCTCGTAGATCCCTCGCCTGAAGCTCAGCCGTTGGTCGACGATCTTTAGGTCCGCCGCCAGCAGGGCCAGCTCCTTTTGGGCCCGGGTCAAATCCGAGACCTTGTCCTCGATGCGCCGGTCGAGGCGTGCGATGACCCCGTCCAGCCTCTCCACCTGAGCCTGCACCCTGGCGCGCTCGGCATCGAGGGCGGCGACCTGCTCGGCCAGCGTGGATTCCCGGTCGGACAGCGCTCCCTGGCGGCGCTCGATTCGCTCCCGTCGCTCCTCGATGCTCTCGAGACGATCGCTCGGGTCGGCCCCTGCGGAGCCCGCCGAGACGAGCGCGCACAGGAGTGCCAGGACCGGCATCCAGAGCCTCCGGCGGGGAGCTACAAGCTTGTTCACAATAGCGATCTTAGATAACTCTCTCAACTTGAGCAACAGGACCAACAGCCCGGGCGGGGATCCGGCCCCTCTGAATCGGCTTTTGGAGGCGAGCCCTTTAGACCTCGAGGAAGCGCCTGAGCGCCAAAGCGGAGCCGAACAGGCCGACGGCGACTCCTCCGCCGACCAAGATCAGCAGGACCTTGGCGATCTCCCAGGCAGAGAAAGAGAACACGGGCCCAAGAAACGCCAGGAAGTCTCCCATCTTGGAAAAAAACAGCTCGTTGGCGCCCAGCAGGACGATGCTGGACACGATGGCGCCGGTGAGGGCGGCGAACACCCCCTCGAACATGAACGGGATCCGAATGAACCAATTGGTCGCCCCGACCAGCTTCATGATCGAGATCTCCTCTCGCCGGGCAAAGATCGCCAAACGGATCGTGTTGGCGATCAGGGCGGCTGCGGCCACCATTAGCACTGCCGACATGCCGAGCGTCACTGCGCGCAGAAGAGTGTTGACCTGGAGCAGGCGCCGGATGATGTCGCCACCGAAATTGACGTCGTCGATCCCCGGGCTTCCCTCGACACGAGCGGCGACCTCCTCCGCGTCGGAGGCATCAACGAGGCTGACTCTAAAAGAGGCCGGCAGACTGTCCTTGGGAAGCACTTGCCAGAGTTCGGGCTTGTCTGCATAGAGTTTCTTGAACTCCTCGTAAGCCTGGTTCTTCGAGACATAGGTGAAGGTCTCGATCTCCGGCATTTCCGCCAGATCCGATCTCAAGCCGTCGAGCTCACCCTCGGTGACGTCGTTGCGCAGAAACACCGAAACCTCGACCTTACCCTCCCATGTCGAGGTGACGTTGGCGACGACGAGTTGGAGAATCTGTGCGCCGCCGAGCAACAGCAGCGAGATCGCCACCGTGGATATCGCCGCGATGGTCATTAGCAGATTGCGCTTGAGATTCACCGCCGTTTCGGACAGGAAGTAGTTGAGTCTCATCGCGCTCCCACTCCGTATATGCCGCGTGACTGATCCCTGACGATCTGACCGCTCTCGAGCTCGACCACCCTGCGTCGCATCGAATCAACGATGGCATGGTCGTGAGTGGCCATGACCACCGTTGTGCCGGTGCGGTTGATGCGGTCGAGCAGCCTCATGATCCCTACCGACGTCGTGGGATCTAGGTTGCCCGTGGGCTCATCGGCGATGAGGATCAGGGGCCGGTTTACGAACGCGCGCGCGATCGAGACTCGCTGCTGCTCGCCGCCGGAAAGCTCGTCGGGGAAACGGTCGAGCTTCTCACCGAGGCCGACCAGCTCGAGAATCTGCGGCACCTGGCGCTGGACCAGGGCTTTGGGTCGACCGATCACCTCCAGAGCAAAAGCGACGTTCTCGAACACCGTCTTGTTCGGCAGGAGCTTGAAGTCCTGGAACACGCAGCCGACGTTGCGTCGCAGGTAGGGCACCCTCCAGCGGGGGAGGCTCGAAAGATCCTTGCCGGCGACGAAGACCTCGCCGCCGGTGGGCTCTTCCTCCTTCGTCAGAAGCTTCATGAATGTCGACTTGCCCGAGCCCGAAGGCCCGACCACGAAGACAAACTCGCCCTTCTCAATGTCGAGTGTGATCCCGTCGAGGGCTCTTACGGTGCCCTTGTATTCCTTGACGAGATCCTTGGTCTTAATCATCTGGTCTTGATCATCTGGTGACGTGCCTCACAGTGGCCGCCCCTCGCTCGAGGAAGCCCAGGATAAGGGTAGGGCACCGGAGCACCGTAAGCAAAGCTCTGCTGTATGGAAACCTCTACCGGAGGCTCCGTTCTCCATCACACCGAGGCCCCCTGCCGAGCCGCCCGTCGCAGCTCGGCCTCGATGAAGCGCTCGATGTCGCCACCCAGGACCGCCTGAACGTTCCCGCTCTCGAGATCGGTGCGGTGATCCTTGACCATCTGGTAGGGGTGCAGGACGTAGGAACGAATCTGGGAGCCGAAGCCGATGCCCCGCTTCTCACCTCTGAGGGCGTCCATCTCCTGCTCTCGCTCGGCGCGCGCCCGGGCCAGAAGGCGGGACTTGAGAATCCGCATGGCTACGGCCTTGTTCTGCATCTGTGAGCGCTCGTTCTGGCAGGAGACAACGGTCCCTGTAGGGAGGTGGGTTATCCGCACCGCCGAGTCCGTTACGTTGACGTGCTGGCCTCCGGCCCCCGAGGAGCGGTAGGTATCGATCCGCAAGTCGTCGGGATTGATGTCTATCTCGATGTCGTCGGTCACCTCCGGCGTTACGTCAACCGAGGCAAACGAGGTGTGCCTGCGCTTCTGGGAATCGAAGGGAGAGATCCTCACGAGCCGGTGAACGCCCCGCTCGGTCGCGGCCAGACCGTAGGCATGAGGCCCTTCCACGGTGACGGTGGCGCTCTTGATGCCCGCTTCCTCGCCCGGGGTGGCCTCGACCAGCTCGGCTTTGAAGCCTCTCAGCTCGGCCCAGCGCAGGTACATGCGTAGCAGCATCTCCCCCCAGTCCTGGGAGTCGGTGCCGCCCTCTCCGGCATGAATCTCGAGGATCGCGGGGTGATCGTCGAATTCGCCTCCGAGCAGAGACACGACCTCCAGCGAATTGAGCTCTCTGGTAAGAGCCCCCATCTCGGCGGCGGCCTCCGCAGCCGCGGCTTCGTCGTGCTCGGAACGGGCAAGCCCCCACAGCACCTCGGCGTCCGAGAGACGTTCCTCGATGGAATCGAAATCGGACAGGTCACGAGTCAGACGGGAGCTTTCGGCCATGGTTTTCCGGGCCGAGGTGGGGTCGTCCCAGAAGTTGGGAGCCAGCGAGGCGGGTGCGAGCTGCTCTAAGCGAACGCGTTTGGCAGGAACCTCAAAGATAGCCCCTGATTTGCTGGAGCCTCTCCCTGATCGCGCTCAATCCATCGGTCAAATCTTCCATGGTCGCCCGCCAGAATAACCGGAGCGGGGGCCCTGCGAGCACGCGGCGAATGCGGCGATGGCAGCGGTACCGGCTGAGACGGAGTGGTCAATGGGCACCGTTCCCAATTAACTACCGGGAAAGGTGGTCAAGCGGGAACTGTTCCCAGTTAGCCCCCATCGTGGGCGATGGACGGCGTAGGTGGCGGCCAGGACAGGGCTTCGGCGCGATCAGGGGAGGCCGACGGCGCCGGGGCGGCCGTGGCACTGCTTGAACTTCTTGCCGCTGCCGCAAGGACAGGGGGCGTTGCGCGGCACCTTGGAGGAGACCGCCTGCCCAATATCTCCCTCCGCCTCCGGGGGTGGGCCGGCCGCCTCCGCGGGGGCTTGCATGCCCGCCATGGGGATCTGGCGTCTCTCCTGGCGCATCTGCTTCGGCTCGGCGCGGCGCGGTTCTTGCTCCTGCACCGCTTCCACGTGGAACATGTAACGAGCGAAGTCCTCCTTGATGACGTCCTGCATGCGCAAGAACATGTCGAAGCCCTCACGCTGGTACTCGACCAAGGGGTCACGCTGGCCCATCGCCCGCAGCCCGATTCCCTCCTGCAAGTAGTCCATCTCATAGAGGTGCTCTCGCCAGCGGTTATCGATGACCGCCAGCAGCACCGCCCGCTCGATGGCGCGCGTCTGCTCGACCCCCAGAGTCTGCTCCCGCGCTTCGTAGACCTCGAGCCCGTCCTTGACGAATGCATCGACGACTTCCTCATAGGCCACCGAGGACTTGTCGAAGTCATCGGGCTTCAAGGTCGTGGGGTAGAACTCGCGCATGTGGACGAAGAGCTGGTCCCAGTCCCACTCTTCCGGGAAAGCCTCTGTGTCAACGGTCTGGCCCACCGCCGACGCGAGCACGTCGGTGACGATCTCGATCGCCTGATCGCGAAAGTCCTGTCCTTCTAGGATCTGACGGCGCTCGCCATAGATGATCTGACGCTGCTTGTCCATTACCTCGTCGTACTTGAGGACGTTCTTGCGGATCTCGAAGTTCATGGACTCGACCTGAGTCTGCGCTCTTTCTATAGCCTTCGAGACGAGCTTGGCTTCGATGGGGATGTCGTCGGGGATCTTCATGCGGCTCATCAGGCCGGCGATGCGGTCCGAAGCGAACAGGCGCATGAGGTCGTCTTCCAAGGACAAGTAGAAGCGGCTCTCTCCGGGATCGCCCTGCCTCCCCGAGCGGCCGCGCAGCTGGTTGTCGATCCGCCGTGACTCATGGCGTTCAGTCCCCAAGACATAGAGCCCGCCTGCCTCTACGACCTCGTCACGCTCGGCGGCACATTGCTTGGTGAAGCGCTCGAGCAGCGGGGCGAACTCGTCTTCATAGCCACGCCGCTCCTCTGCGGGATACTGGTCGAGCAGGTAGGCGTCGTTGTCCCATCCCGCAGCCGTCATCTCGGAACGAGCCATCCCTTCGGCATTGCCGCCGAGAACGATGTCGACGCCGCGACCGGCCATGTTCGTTGCCACCGTTACCGCCCCCGTACGACCTGCCTGTGCCACGATTCCAGCTTCCTTCTCGTGCTGCTTGGCGTTGAGGACCGTGTGTGGGACGCCTCGTTTGCGGAGCACGTTCGAAAGATGCTCCGACTTTTCGATCGACACGGTGCCCACGAGCACCGGCTGCCCCTTATCCACGCGGCCCGCTATGTCGTCGGCCACCGCGTTCCACTTGGCATCCGCAGTCTTATAGATGAGGTCCTGCTCATCGGCCCGGACCATCGGTTTGTTGGTCAGCACCTCAGCAACGTCGAGCTTGTAGATGTGGCCGAACTCGGATGCTTCCGTACGAGCTGTTCCCGTCATTCCGGCAAGCTTGTCGTACATCCTGAAGTAGTTCTGCAGCGTGATCGTCGCAAGCGTCTGATTCTCGTCTTTGACACGCACGTTCTCCTTGGCCTCGATGGCCTGATGAAGCCCCTCGGAGTAACGGCGGCCGGCCAGTAAACGGCCGGTGAACTCGTCGACAATCTTGACCTCGCCCTCTTGAACGACGTACTCGACGTCCTTCTTGTAGAGCTCCTTCGCCTTCAGCGAGACCTCGAGCTGATGGACCATGTCGACGTTGACGTGATCATAGAGGTTGTCCACGCCGAGAAGCTCCTCGACGCGGGAGACGCCCTCCTCGCTGATGGCTATGGTTCGCTTTTTCTCATCCACTTCATAATGAACGTCACGCTGTAGGCGGGGTGCGATGCGTGCAAAGTGTTGGTACAAGCGAGTGGATTCTTGAGCAGCACCTGAAATGATCAGCGGGGTACGCGCCTCGTCGATCAGAATGGAGTCGACCTCATCGACGATCCCGTAGTGATAGCCACGCTGAGCCAAGCTCTCGAGCTCGGAAACCATGTTGTCACGCAGATAGTCGAACCCGAACTCGTTGTTAGTCCCGTAAGTGACGTCGGCCGCATACGCAGGGAGGCGCTGCTCGGGCGCCATGTTGTTTTGTATCAGTCCGACCTCGAGTCCGAGGGATCGGTAGATGCGCCCCATCCATTCCGAGTCTCGCTTGGCCAGGTAATCGTTCACAGTTACGACATGCACGCCCTTGCCGAGCAGCGCATTGAGGTAAACAGCGAGAGTGGCGGTCAGGGTCTTACCTTCGCCCGTCTTCATTTCGGCGATCCATCCATAGTGAAGGGCGGCGCCCCCCATCAGCTGGACGTCGAAGTGACGCTGACCGATGACCCGGCGCGCCGCCTCCCGGACCACAGCAAACGCCTCCGGCATGAGCTCGTCGAGCACGATCGTCCGAGCATCGTCTTCAGCAGCGTCGAGCCGATTCTTGAATTCTGCCGTCGTGGCGCGCAGCGAGTCGTCGTCGAGCGCGCGCGTTTCGTCCTCCAGCGAGTTGACGACGGGAACTACCGCCTCCAGCATTTTGAGCTTCTTGCCCTCACCGGCGGTGAGGATCTTCTTGAAAATAGCCATATCCCTCTGATTTTGATTGTGAGCCGGCAGCTCCAGCCGCTTGAGTCCAACCTATCGCAGACCCCGGCTAAGTACACCTCCCCATAAATACGGTCGCATTCGAGCGCCCCTGCATCCCCGCTCGCGTCGTTCCTTGTCGCTCACGTACCTTCCAGGTACGCTCGCTCCTCGCGCCTAGCGACCAGGGCGCAGTGACGCCCACGGCTCCGCCGAGGTCGGAATTGGGATTCAATTGGTGCTGGCCGTATTTCCGGTGCGGAACACTAAGAAGCCGCGCCCAAATGGTTCCCGACCGCGCTATCTGATGTCGAGCAGCTTCTCCCGAACGGCGTAGACGACGGCCTCCATTCGGGAGTGAAGATGGAGCTTGTCGAGGATGTTGCGGACGTGGTTCTTCACTGTGTTCTCGGAGATGAACAGGTCGGCTCCGATGTCACGGTTGTTCTTTCCGCGTGCCACCAGCTTGAGCACCTCAAGCTCCCGCCCGGTGAGCCGAGGAGCCGGAACGGACATGCGTTCCTCCCGGCCCCGGACCATTGAAGCGAACTCGGTGATCAGCTTGGACGCCATCGCCGGCGAAATCATCGACTGACCCTGGTGCACGTTGCGGACCGCGCCGGCCACCTCTTCTATCGAGATCTCCTTGAGCAGGTATCCCGAGGCGCCCGCCTTGATCGCCTCGTACAAATCGGCTTCCTCGTCGGAAATCGTCAGCATGATGATCCGCGTCGAAGGCATCGTGTCCTTGAGGACGCCGGTAGCCTCGATCCCGGAGAGCCGCGGCATGCGCACGTCCATGAGGACGACGTCGGGCGTGGTTTGCTCGGCTTGCTCCAGGGCTTCGTGGCCATCGGAGGCCTCGCCCACGACCTCGATGTCGGGCTCACTCTCCAGGACCATCTGAAGACCCCGCCGAAAGAGGGCGTGGTCGTCGACGATAAGGACCCGGATGGCCTCGGAGTCGGTGCGAGAGTCGGTGATCAAGGGTTGATTTACACCTTTCTGGGGGTGTTGCTAGTGAATTGTAGCCAGTTCGAGCTACTTCGTCGCCAAGTACACCTGCCTATGCAGCATGGTTTCGACCGCCCGAAAGGGCTAGTTGAGCGGGTATTTGAGACCGGGCGGAGGGCTCATCATTCAGCTTTGGTACCAAAAAGGGCTATACGCAGCGTTTCATACCAAAGTTGGACCCGGGTGGAGGGAGGGCGGGTAGCGGTTCAGACGCAACAAACGGCGGCCACCTCGACCCTCTCGGCCCCCGCCCGGCGCAGCGACATGGTGCAGGCGCGAGCGGTGGCTCCCGTAGTGACCAGGTCGTCGATCAGCAAGATCGCGCCGCTGCTGGGCCGGGCTCCGAACGCACCCTCGATGTTGCGGCGTCGGTCGGCGCCGCTGAGTCCGGCCTGATCCGGCCTGTAGCCACGGCGCCTCAACAACGTCCGGGCGTCCAGACCAAGGGCTTCGGCCACGCCCCTTCCCAGCAGCTCGGCGTGGTTGTAGCCTCGTGCGCGCGTGTCCCGGGGCCGCCCCGGCACCCAGGTCACAACCTCCGCGGACGTGCCCACTCTCAGGATGGCTCGAGCCAAGGCCAGAGCCATAGGCTGGGCTGCCGCCCGGCGTCCGGACAGCTTGAGATCCAGGACCAAGGTCCTGGCCGCCCCCGCGTACTGCCATGCGGCGACGGCCGAAGAAGAGCCATCCACCGAGGGCAGGGGCGGGGCGGGGAGCAAATTGCCCTCGCAGCGGGGGCAGAGGGTGGCTCCGCCGCGACCGCAGCCCGTGCAGATCGATCTCGCTACCAAACTCACTGCCACCGAAACGAGCTCCATTCCTATCCACGCTAAGTGGAGGCTGAGACGATTTGACCACCGGCGGACTTGGGGTATAAGAGATGGCAAGGCTTGGTACGTCCGGCCCGTTCCTGTTTCGGAACCATTTCGTCACTCCCAAAGAAAGCAAGGAGATCTCTATATGGAATTACTCGCGGCCCCCGACTGGCTCTCCGCCGTCCCAGGTTGGTTCGAAAACCCGATCGTTGTGGGCTCATTGAGGATCGTCGGCCTGATCGTGGTGGCCTTCGTCCTGACCCGCCTTCTGCGCCGGCTGGTGAGGAAGGTGGAGGGCAAGGTGTCGGCCGACACGACGCCTATCAGGGCGCTGCAGCGCACCCAGACAATCACCAAGGTGCTGTCCTCGGCCGGCGTCGTGGTGATTTGGTCGCTGGCCCTGTTCCAAACGCTGTCCGAGCTCGGCTTCCAGCTCGGCCCCCTCCTGGCGGGAGTAGGCATTGTCGGCCTCGCGGTCGGCTTCGGCGCCCAGAACCTCGTACGTGACGTGATCTCGGGCTTCTTCATCCTCTTCGAGGACCAGTACGGAGTCGGCGACGTCATCCAGATCAACGAAGTCGCCACCGGCAAGGTCGAGCAGCTCACGCTTCGGATCACGGGGATGAGGGACCTCGACGGCACTCTTCACTATGTCGCAAACGGCGGCATCACCCACGTCGCCAACCGCTCCAAGGACTGGGCCCGGGCCGTAGTCGACGTCGGCGTCCCCTACCGGGAGGACCCCGCCCACGTGCGCGAGGTGCTCGAGCGGGTCGCACGAGAGGCCAAGGACGACCACGAGCTGGGGCGCAACCTCTACTCCTGTCCGGAGGTTCTGGGGGTCGAGACGCTCGGCGACATCGACATCACCTGGCGAATGATCGCCGACACGAAGCCCGGCCGCCAGTTCGAGATCGGCCGCAAGCTTCGCGAGCGGGTGAAGCTCACCTTCGATGAGGAGGGCATCGAGAGCCCCACTTTGGCGCCTATGGCGGTCGCCGCCCCGGCGCCCCAGGACGGGGCCTAACCGGTCTCGCGAGCCGCCCCTGACTCGGTTCTGTGCCAGGAAACGTGCGGAATCCGCCCCTTATTCGGCACAAAGCCAGCTCAGGGGCGGCTCAATTCAGCAGTGCGTCATTGGCTCGAAAACGAGCCCGTTAACCCTAAGAGCGTCATTAGGCTCGCCACCGGGGCGAGGAGCCGGGGGCAGGGAACTTCCTAGCGGGAGGCGAGCTCGTTCTTGAGCGCCGTGATCACCTCGACCGGGCCCGGGTCCTCCCCGTACGAGAGCGCCAGGTAGATGGATGCGAGCTGCGTGACGAGAATCAGTGACAGCAGACGGGCGAGGGGGCCCTCCCCCTCGGCGGTCACCTCGCAGAAAGAGGGCAGCGCCTCGGAGATGAGGCCCCTGGTGATCTCAAAGCGCAGCGCGACCCTGGGATGCTCCTTGGGATCGATAAGCAGCACGTTGATGAAGTTCTCGGAGGTCAGCTCCGAAAGGCCCTTCCAGCCGACTATCTCGTTGTGGTCGAGCTCGGGCAGCACGCCGGCGAACGCCGGTGTCTTTGCATACTCGTTGAGGTCGCACTTGAAGCGGTAGGCGGCCACCGACCCCAGCCCGTAACCCCCATAAACGACCGGGACCTTCCCCCTCAGCTTCTCGGCTAGCGCCTTGGCGGGATTGTCCGGCGCCCCGTGCTTGCGGTGGCAACGAGAGGCGATGTCACAGAGCACGGCCACGGCGTCATCGACTTCTTCCTGCATGTCGGGAACGAGCCCGACCTTCACGAGAACCGCCAACAGCGGCATGCTGAGATAGCCCAACGATGCCCGGGGCTGATGGCCCTGCGGGATCCGAACGTGAGCGAACCCCTCCGGCGCCGCCCGCTCGGCCAGAGGGCCCCCCGAGGACACGGCCACGATCCTGCAACCGCGGGCGCGCGCCTCATCGAGGCCTGCCACGGTCTCCTCGGTGCTTCCCGAGTAGGACACGGCGAACACCAGGGAGTTGCGCCCCACCCACTCCGGGAGCGGGCCATAGCTCTTGATCGTTCGCAGCGGCACCGCCAGGCGGGGCTCGACGACGGCCTGAAGGACGTCGCCCGACACTCCCGAGCCCCCCATACCGAGCACGATCACCGACTCGACACTCGAGGCTTCGGGGAGGCCCTCGGCCCCCAGCCCGATCTCCCAGCCCTCGCGACACTGGTCTGCGAAGCGCTCGACGGCTCCCAGCACGTCTTCTGAGTCGAGCTGCTGAATCGCGTTGAGATCGTCGAGGTCCACCGGGGAGGTCACGGCGTCTCCGCTTCGTCGATCAGCATGACGGGAATGTCGTCGCGCACGGGATAGCGATAGCGGCACTCGCCCTGGCACTCGATGATGCTCTGCTGCTCGTGGTAGACGACCTCGCCGTGACAGTTGGGGCAGATGAGGATCTCCAGCAGTCGCTCGCTAACGGCCATTTGCTACCCCTCTCGGTTGTCTCTGATGAGGCTCAGCACCTCGTCGCGCTTCGTTTTCATCAGCTCTTCCGTACGTGCCTCAAGGTTTAGGCGAAGCAGCGGCTCGGTGTTCGAGGGGCGGCAGTTGAACCACCAGTCCTCGAACTCGATGGTGAGACCATCCGTTCGATCTTGCTTGCCTTGCTGGTAGCCGGCCGCGAGTGCCTCGAGACGCTCCTGCTGATCCTCGACCTCGGAGTTGATCTCCCCGGAGGCGGAGTAGCGGTAGTAGGGCTCGAGCAACTCGGACAGCGGCTTGCCTGCCAGCGACAACGCCTCGAGCACGAGCAGGGCGGCGATCATTCCGGAGTCGGCCCGGAAGTTGTCCCGGAAGTAGTAATGGCCGGAGTGCTCGCCCCCAAAAGCCGCCCCCGTCGTGGCCATGACGTCCTTGATGAAGGAATGGCCCACGCGGGTCCTGATGGGCTCGCCCCCATTCTCCTTGATGACCTCGGGCACCGTCCAGGAGCAGATGAGGTTATAGATGATGCGCTCCCCCGGCTGCTTCTTGAGGACCCTTTCCGCGACCAGGGCGGTGGTGGTGGACCCCGACACGAGATTGGAGCGCTCGTCGACAAGGAACATGCGATCCGCGTCGCCGTCGAAAGCGATGCCGAGGTCTGAGCCCGTCTCCTGGACGGCGCGCTGAAGGTCGACGAGGTTCTCGGGCTCGATGGGGCTCGCCGGGTGGTTCGGGAAGGTGCCGTCGAGCTCGAAATAGAGAGGAACAAGCTGGAAGGGAAGGTCTGCGAACACCACCGGCACCGTGAGGCCGGCCATGCCGTTGCCGGCGTCGACGACCACCTTCAGAGGCTTGAGCGCGTCGACTTCGACGAAGGAGCGGCAGTGAGCGGAATAGTCGCCGATGATGTCGAGCTGCTCGCCCAGGTCTGAATCCCGGCCGTCGGAGACTTCTGCGACGGCCTCCCCCTTTTCCGCCAACGCCTGGATGTCCTTCAGCCCCGACTCGGACCCGATTGGCGCCGCTCCCGCCCTGCACGGCTTGAATCCGTTGTAGCGACCCGGATTGTGGGACGCGGTCACCATGCAGGCGGGCACGTCGAGTTTCCCGGAGGCGAAGTAGAGCCCATCGGTTGACACCAGGCCGAGGTCCAGGACCTCTGCTCCCACGGAGGAGGCCCCCCGGGCGAACGCCCGCGCCAGAGCCTCGGAGGAGGTGCGCATGTCACGTCCCACGGCAAGCCGGGACGCGTCACAAAAACGGGCCAGGGCGGCGCCGATCCGTCTGGCGGCGTCCTCGTCGATCTCGTCCGGGTAGGTACCACGGACGTCATAAGCCTTGAAGATGGCGCTCAGGTCCCTGTGCACCGGCGCATCCTATTGCGATGCCCGTACACTTCCCAAACAATTTCCCGTGCGCGTATTGACTAGGACCGCAATGCCTGGAAGCATCAAAACATGCGCGAGACGATGCTTCACGATGTCACTTCGGAAACCGAGTGGCGAGAGCGGGCGGGATGCCGCAAGTATCCGCCCATCCTTTTCTTCGGCGCCGACGACAGCGAGCCCCAAGCGGACCGGCGCATCCGAGAGGACGAGGCCAAGCAGGTCTGTGCCGACTGCCTCGTGCGCCAGGAGTGTCTCGACTATGCGCTGTCGACCCGAGAGGCCTACGGGATCTGGGGCGGTCTGACCGAGGTCGAACGCCGCGTCTACCTGCGCAAGCGCATCTAACAAGCCCCCGTGCGCCCGGATGGGCCTCCCTCGGCCGCCGAGGCCACGCTCAAGCTCGCCGCTCGCCTGCGCCATCGCGGCCTCTCTGAAGTAGCCCAGCTGAGCTGGGGGCGAGTGCGAGAGCTGATCTCGTCCTCGGAGACGCTGGTATTTCTGTCCCAGAGGCCCGACCATGCCAAGCCGGGCAGGCGAGCGGACGGCGGCTTGCGGGTGCGCCGGGCCGACCACTCGGATGCCCCTAGCTACGCACGCGACATCGGCACCGATTCGAGCGCCAGCTTTCGCCACCGTCTAACCCGGACGACCACCTGCTTCCTTGCGGAGCTCGACGGGCGCATAGTCCACTCCAGCTGGGTAACCACTTCGGGGGCGTGGACGAGGGAGCTGCAGCTCTACGTGGTCCCTCCCCAGGGCGAGATTCGCACGAACGCGGGGGGCGAGGCCTACGTGTACGAGTCCTTCACGCGCCCCGAGGTGCGCGGCAGAGGCGCCTATCCTCTCGTTCTCCGATACATCTCGGTGTGGGCGGCCGTGGCCGGCCTTACCCGTGTGTGGGTCGCGGTCGAGAGCGCCAACGAGGCCTCGCTCAAGGCCATAACCAAGGCCGGCTTCAGCCCCGGTTTCGAGCTCTCTTTTGGGCGCCGCCTCGGCCGTCTGAGGAGATCCGAGCCGGTGGGACCCGCCGCCGCGGTGGGACGGAGGATGCTGGCGGCCCACCTCCACTAGATTTTTCTTGGAGTAGCGATGATAATGAAAGCCAACCAAGCAATAGGAGGTTTGCGGGCGCTCGAACAACCTCGGATCACGTCACCGCACCTGCGCGCGAGATAGCCTCTCGTGTCCCGGGAGCGCACCGGCACGACCCCCTCAACTGGCACCTATCGGCCGGAACGACGGAACCAGAGGTCTCGAGCGCCCGCAATTAAACTCTCGCTTTCCTCCCGGCCTCTCCGCGACCCGAACCAACTTTGGTACAGAACGCGCCTATAGCCCCGGGCGGGCTCAACTAATCCATGCAACACCTCCCCGAGCGATGGAGATTGGACACCATCGATCGAGAGGAGACCGCATGACCAGACGGTGGCGGAGGATCACCCCCGAAAAGCGACGCCAGATCATTCGGCTGGCACGCCGGGGAGACACCTACCGGCAGATAGCGGACGAGCTCGACATCTCCGCCACCGCAGTCGGCCTGGTGCTGAATCCTCTGGGCGGCGTCAGCCGCAGGGAGATGTGGGATCAGGGCACCAGGTGGCTGTCGCTTGACGAGCGCATCGAGATCCGGCTGGGCCTGGAACGGGGCGACTATGAGCCGCGAGCTGCAGGCGAACGGCGGACGTCATGACTACCGTCCGCTCAAGGCTCACCGGGGGGCCGAAGACAGAGCGCGGCGGCCCAAGCCGACCAAGCTGGCGGCCAACCCGAAGCTGCGCACACGGGTCGTGGCCGATCTCGAGCATCTGTGGTCACCCGAGCAGATAGCGGCGCGCCTGCGTGAGGAATTCGGAGACGATGACACCATGCACATCTCT
>DASRPA010000049.1:0-7108 GCA_035646635.1 Actinomycetota bacterium
GCGAGAAAGAATGCGCAAGAGCGCCTCGGGGTCGAAGGTCGCACTCATGACTCAGTGGCTAGGAGTTGCGTAACTCGATTCACATGGTCGACCATCGTGCGTGCCCGCTCTTCGACGCTGAGAGCTAGCCGCTCGCGTATCAGAATGTCGGCTTCTAAATCGTAGTTGTAAATACCGACCGACAGGTCGAGCCCGCATGCCCGCACGACGCTCTCGTAGCGCGGCGAGACCTTGCCCTGCTCCCAACGAGCGATTAGGGACTGTGACGTGCCCATGCGCTGTGCGAGGGCCTTCTGCGACAGACCGGCGCGCAGGCGCGCTTCCTGAACGAGATGCCCGCCCCGCATGATGGGGGCGGCAGGCAATCGCCTGGCATCGGCGGAGTCTCTTCCGGGGTTCATACCATTTACGGTATCGCAGCCTGGGAGTCCTTCGGGCCCCGGCGACCCGGCGACCCGCAGAATCGTCACGCTGCTCGCGTAGACGGCGATCGCCCGTGCGAAGTAGCGGGCGTGCGTGATCGCCTGGGAGCAGGCCGCAGGCGTGACCTCGACCGTCTCCGTGACCGTCTCCCGTTTCCGTGATGGCCTTGGTGCGGATCTGGGCTAAGGACTTGCTCAAGTCGTTGAAATGGGCGCCGACAGTGTAGGAGTGGGCCGTGTCTATGAGCCCCAACAGGCAACGTTGGTACGGTTGAGCTTGAGAAGTTCCGACTCAGGAGGCTTGTCTGATCGAAGGGAGGCTGAAGCGGCCCAATCCAGGCGCATCTTCTATCAGCCGGACATTGACCTAAGCTGTTCTCCGCGTCGGAGTTGCTTCGTGCAGTTCCGGAAGGTTCGCGGAACGGCTGATCGCGGACGATCTTTGATCCGCAGAAGTCGCGCTGGCGCAGCAGATCGATTTCGGGGATCGAGCTCGCTGGACGGCGGAAGGAGGAAAGGGGAGTTCCAATCGAGATCATGCTGAGCCCGCTGGAAAGCGCCGGAGGAATCCTGGTGACGGCAGCGATACGCGACATCAGCGTACGCAGGTACGGCGCAGTCGATACCCAAGGGTCCGGTAACAGGATCTGAGACCGTGCCGTGCTTTGAGGGAAGCAACATGACGCAATCGCAGCAGCCTGACCTTGGTGGGGACACCGAAAGGGCTCACCTGGCTGCGGCCGTGGACTCTGCGGACGACGCGATCCTTAGCATGTCACTGGAAGGGAGCATCCTCTCATGGAACAAGGCGGCCGAGAAGCTGTACGGCTACACCGCGGTTGAAGTCCTAGGAAAACCGATGTCGCCGCTGGTGCCCGAGAACCGGGCAGCCGAGGTGCCCCGGTTCCTCGACCAGATTAAGCGGGGGCAGCCGATCGACCACTACGAGACCGTGCGGGTTACCAAGGACGGAAGGCACGTGCCTGTATCGTTCACGATTTCTCCCATCCGCGACGCCGACGGCAACGTGCTCGGGGCATCGACGATCGCCAGCGACATCAGCGTGCGCAAGGATGCGAAAACGCATTTGGCGCAGATGGAGGTCAGGTACCGCGCGCTTCTGGAAGCGGCTCCGGATGCCATGGTGGTGGTGAACCAGGACGGGGAGATCGTCCTGCTAAATGTTCAGGCGGAGAAACGTTTCGGATACCGCCGTGACGAACTGCTAGGGCAGGAGGTGAAGCGCATCATTCCGGAAGGGTTCGCGGAACGGCTGATCGCGGACGATCTTCGATCAGCAAAAGACGCGCTGGCGCAGCAGATCGATTCGGGGATTGAGCTCAATGGGCGGCGAAAGGATGGAAGCGAGTTTCCAATCGAGATGATGTTGAGCCCACTGAAAAGCGCCGAAGGAACCCTGGTGACGGCAGCGATACGCGACATCACCGCGCGCAGAATGTCCGACGCGAGACTTCTGGAGAAGGTAAAGGAATTGAATCGCTCGAATGAGGAACTGGAGCAATTTGCCTACATCGCCTCGCACGATTTGCAGGAGCCGCTGCGGATGGTGGCCAGTTACACGGAGCTGCTATCCAGACGATACAAAGGAAAGCTGGACTCCGAAGCGGATGAGTTCATTGCTTTCGCGGTCGACGGGGCCAGCCGCATGCATCGGTTGATCCAGGATCTGCTGTCCTATTCTCTCGTAGGGACAAAAGAAACGACTTTGCTTGATGCGTCGAGTGAAGACGCATTCAAAAAGGCGCTCGGCCATCTACGTGGCACGATCGAGGAAAGCGGCGCGGTGATGACGCATGATCCTTTGCCCACAGTCCTCGCGGACAAGGTGCAACTGATTCAGGTGTTTCAGAACCTTGTCGGGAATGCCATCAAGTACCAAAACCCGGGAGTTCCTCGCGTACACATCTCCGCCGCCAAGGATTGGGAGGAGAATTGGGTATTTTCGGTGCAAGACAACGGGCTGGGGATTGACCCGCAGTACTTCGACAGAATCTTCGGCGTGTTTCAGCGGCTGCACAAGCGGGATGAGTTCGCAGGCACCGGAATAGGGTTGGCCATCTGCAAGAAGATCGTCGAGCGACACGGCGGCAGCATCTGGGTCGAGTCGCAACCCGAGCAGGGTTCCACTTTTCGCTTTGCCTTGAAAGGAAGCGGGAGGAAGTCATGAAAGTCATGGAGGAGAACAGTAAGCTCAGGAATGTTCTCTTGGTCGAAGACAGTCCCGGTGATGTCCGGCTGACCCAGGAAATCTTCCACGCTGCCAATAGATCCATCCAACTGCATGTTGCTTCCGACGGCGTGGAGGCCATGGCTTTTCTGAGACGAGAGAGGGCCCACGACCATGCCCCTCGGCCGGACATGATTTTGCTGGATCTAAACCTCCCCAGAATGGATGGCCGAGAGGTTCTGGCTCAAATTAAGGAGAATGAGAGCCTGAAAACGATCCCCACAATTATTCTGACCTCTTCCGATGCGGAAGTGGATATCGTGACAAGCTATCAACTCAAGGCGAACTGCTACCTTAGCAAGCCCGTTCAGTTGGACGCGTTCGAAGGGCTCGTGAATAGCATTAATGATTTCTGGCTTACAAAGGTCAAGTTGCCGCAGCAGGCGCAAAGCGAATGAGCGATGAATCGATCACAAGGCTGCTCGTGGTCGAAGATAATCCCGGAGACGCCCGGTTGCTCCGCGAGATGTTCAAGGAGCTGGGCTCGCACAACACAGATGTAACATACGCGGAGTGCATGAGTGAGGCCGAGAAGCATCTTGCGAAGCACGTTGTTGACATTATCTTGCTCGACCCGGGGTTGCCCGATGCGAAAGGTCTGGGAGCGGTACGGCGGGCCCAGGCAGCCGCACCCCACGTCCCTTTAGTAGTATTGACGGGCTTGGACGACGAGTCGCTGGCCGCACGGGCCTTGCAGGAAGGCGCGCAGGACTATCTCATCAAAGGCCAAGTCGAGGCGCGCGGGCTGCTGCGAGCTCTGCGCTATGCCGCCGAGCGCAAGGTCATGGAAGAGGCGTTGTTCGTGGAAAAGGAACGGGCCGAAGTCACGCTCAACTGCATCGCCGATGCTGTTGCTTGCTCGGACATATCGGGAGATCTAACCTTCCTCAATCTCGTTGCGGAAAGAATGACGGGCTGGTCGTTCCAAGAAGCGGCAGGCCGGCCTATGGCCGAAGTCTTCCGAATCCTGGACGGCACGACTCGAGAAACCATTCCCAATCCGATGGAGATGGCAGCTGGGCGAAGCCAAATTGGGCACCTGCCGTCGAACTCCATTCTCATCAGGCGTGACGGACTAGAAATTCCGATCGAAGACTCCGTCGCCCCAATCTACGACCGGAATGAGAAGGCTACGGGAGCGGTAATCGTTTGGCGCGACGTGAGCGCGGCCCGGGCGATGGCGCTGCAGATGGCCCATTCTGCTCAGCACGACTTTTTGACAGGTTTGCCCAATCGAATGCTCCTGAACGACCGGGTTAGCCGCGCGATCGCCTTAGCAGCGCGCCACAAGAAGAAAGCCGCGGTGCTGTTTTTGGATTTGGATGGCTTCAAACACATCAATGACTCCCTGGGACACCCGATCGGCGACCAACTTCTTCAATCCATCGCAAAACGCCTGGTGTGCTGCGTGCGCAACTCGGACACCGTAAGCCGACAGGGAGGCGATGAGTTCATCGTGCTCCTTTCAGAGGTGGAACGAGCGGAGGATATCGTCATTATGACGAGAAGAATTTTGCAAGCTCTGGCGGAGGCCCATTCCATCGACGAGCGCGATCTTCACATTACGACAAGCATTGGCGTGACCATCTATCCCGAAGACGGCCCGGATGCTGAGACGCTTATTAAGAACGCGGACACCGCGATGTACCAGGCAAAGGAGAATGGGCGTCAGAGCTGTCAGTTTTTCGAGCCGGCCATGAATGTCCGAGCCGTGGAGCGGCAATTCCTCGAGCAGAGTTTGCGACGCGCCTTAGAACGGCAGGAGTTTGCGCTGCACTACCAGCCAAAGGTCAATCTGAGAACAGGAGAGGTTACCGGGGCGGAAGCACTGATACGTTGGACGCATCCCAGTCGAGGATCGGTCTCACCGGCAGAGTTTATTCCCGTTGCGGAAGACTGCGGTCTTATACTGCCGATCGGAAACTGGGTCCTTCGTGAAGCGTGCAAGCAAGCCCAGGCCTGGGTGAATGAAGGGCTGCCCCTGACTAATATGGCGGTGAACATCTCCGCGATGGAGTTCCGCGACGCGGACTTTCTTGAAGGTGTATTCGCTATCCTCAAGGATACGGGCTTGGATCCGGGATCTCTCGAGCTGGAGCTGACCGAAAGCGTTCTTATGAAGCGTGCCGAGTCCGCGGAATCCATCCTCAAGGCACTTAGAGCGAGAGGGGTACAGCTAGCGGTCGATGACTTCGGCACGGGGTACTCTAGCTTGAGCTATCTTAGTAAGTTCCAGGTCGATTGCCTCAAGATCGACCAGTCGTTCGTTCGTCAAATCACTACCGTTCCCGACGAGACGGGCATCGTGATCGCGATGATCAGCATGGGCCGAAGCCTTAACCTGCGGGTCGTGGCTGAGGGCGTAGAAACTCTGGAGGAGCTGGCATTTCTTCAGGCTCACGAGTGTGACGATGTTCAAGGATACTATGTGAGCCGGCCAGTGCCTGCGCAGCGGTTCGCGAGGATGCTCACATCGGGAGATGAAAATGGTCCGTCGAGCCCTGGTCACTTCAGAGTCGGCCGTTTGTTGATGGGTCAGAACCGATCATAGGTACGGCGACCGGCCGAGACAGTGGAATGTTCAACCCGGGCGGTGGGAGAGGGCTACGCTCCTCAGGCGAAGGAGATCTCTGCGTTCGAGCGATAACAATCCATCCGCCCACCCGCCTTCGCTCTCCGGCTACCAATCCCGAGACGAACTTCGACAGCCAGTGTCACCGACATTGATCGTCGGCGACATCTACCGTCGATATGCCGTGCTGCTGGACGGCCCTAGCCGTGAACACATTGCCGAAGTGCGTGCCAGCTTCGAGGTTATCTGGGAGACTCATGGTTGTGGAGGACTCGACGAAGGGCGGCGGGTTATGTGAGCGCTGCGGTGCGGGCGGTGCGCGAGTAAATCTCGGCAATGAGCTTCTGTGCGACCGCTGCTTTGATCGCGCAGTCGCCGAGGTCACGGGACGGCCCGAGCTTCCGGACCCGCCCGATGTGGAGTCCATCATCGCTCCCGATGGCCGTGCCCACCGGTTCAGCTTCCGGCTGTGGCGAGCTGCCACGGGCATCGTCGCCGAGGCCGAGGAGGCCGACCTCGAGCCCAATGAGGGCTATCACTTTCAGGTCATGTGCGCCCACGACGGCGACGTTCCTGGACTGATCGAGGCCCTGAAAGACCGCCTGCGGCGTGGCCTCTCCCGTGCGTGGCTCGAGCCTCATCCCCGCCACGAGGGCTGGATGATCGCCGGAGACAGAATCGAAGGCCGCCTGGAATGGAACGAGATGGAGGAACCCTACGACGCGGTGGTGGACGGCCACAGGCTGTCGTGGGAGGAGCTGGGGCGCGCGCTCGAACCCTTCGAGGGCTGGGAGTTCACGCTCAGCCTCAAGGATACCGACGTGATTGAGACCCTCGAGCATGAGAGGACGGCCGATGTGATCGCATGGCCCAAACAGCCTGAGCCGGTCGAAGCCCACCTTGATCCGCCGATCGAGGGCGAAGCCCTCTTGGGGGGTCTTGACTACGGGGATCTCGACATCGAGGAGGAGATTCTCGCGTGGCAGCAAGTTGATTCCGAGGCCGTTGACCTGCTCCGTCGTGCGCTCCCGGAGATCGTCCACGCCGAGCCGCCTCCCGCGTCCCTGTCAGCCGCTGCGGATCTCTTGCGGGCGGGCATGCTGAGCGATGAATGGCCCTACGGCCATGCCCGACGCGCCGCTGGATTCACTACAGACCGCCTCCCCGAGACCGAGCTAGAGCTGTGGCTCGGGGCCGTTGGAGGGTTGATCAGCATGCGCGAGGAATCCGGAATGGGCGCCGAGGACGACTCGGCCCTGATGACCCTGGAGCACGCAGACTGGCTGGGTGCGATCATCGGCCTCGTCCGCGCCGGAGAGGGGGCTTACGCAGATCCTCCAGATCTAGTCGGCTACATCAACGCCAGTCCCGACGTAGACGGAAGCATTGACCTGGATGAAGCGAGTCTCGTTGAAACCGCATTCGAGCTGATCTTGCCAGTCTGGGTAGCCGCAGGAGCAGTGGACTCCGACCGGCTCCTCACCGCGCTGGGCCGGTGGGGCCTCCCGCGCGCCCTCGCATGGGCATGGCATGGAGACTTCGACGACTCCTCCCCGACTACCTAGAAGAGCGGAATCGCTAAGGATCCTGCATTACGGATCCGGTTAGATGAGTTTGGGCATCGAGGCCACCACAGTGACGAGGCGACCGGCTTCGGTCGTCGAGCTCCGGCTCACCTCACGTCCTGTGATTGCCTACCTGTCGGATGCACGCGCCCTGGTCGGTCGACTCACAGCTTCCCGAAGATGTCCGCCGTCGCGTAGTGCCCGGCTTCTGTCGTTCGGCGCTGGAAGCGGTCTTCACCGATAAAGTTCGTGGTCGCCGGTTGGCGGCAGGAGCGGAGCATGCAGCCGTCGAAGACCAGCT
>DASRPA010000050.1:0-8660 GCA_035646635.1 Actinomycetota bacterium
GTCCACGCTCAACGCCACTCCGGCGCGCAGCCCGGCACGGGTGCGGGTCAGCTCGATCTCTTCCAGCCGCACCCGTCCTTCCCCCTCCTCGGAGGGGCCATGAACCTCGTCGATCGTGGCGGCCAGGTCCTCGACGTTGACCAGCGCCCGCTCCAGCAGCTCTGTCCGCCGATCCTGGTCGAGGTCGTTCCAATGCCGCCGAAGCACGTCCACCGAGCCCTTGATCACGCTCAAAGGCGTGCGGAGGTCGTGCAACAGCCGTTCACGGGACGCGTCGTCCCTGCCCCCAACAGTCATGCTCAAATTGTGCCGAGAATGGGTCTCAGATGCCATAGGAATTTCAGGCAGTTATTTCCAGGGGATGGTCTGCTACACTGAACCCAAGTCGCGAAAAGAGCGGCCGTGGGTCTGCCTGATGGTCTCCTCCGAAATCGAGCAGGGCGGATCCGTCCCTGTTTCGCAAGGAGTTGAGAAACCAATGGCAATACAAGAAGTCTCTCGCGCCACCTTTTCTGATTTAGGCGCGTCCCATGCAGTGGTCCGCGCCCTCGAGGGCCGGGGAGTGGTCGAGCCCTTCCCCATCCAGACGCTGGTCCTGCCGGATGCTTTGGCGGGCCGCGACGTGCTCGCCAAGTCGCAGACGGGCTCCGGCAAGACGATCGCCTTCGCTGTGCCCATCGTCGAGCGCCTGGAGCCCTCAGGCCCTCGGCCCTCGGCCGTTATCCTGACGCCGACCCGAGAGCTGGCCCTCCAGGTGACAGAAGAGCTCACCGCTCTGGCCCGCGCCCGCAAGCTTCGTGTTGCGCCCGTTTACGGCGGAGTCGATCTGCGCAGCCAGGCCCGCATAGCGGAGAGGGCACATATTCTGGTCGCCACCCCCGGCCGCCTCGAAGACCTGGCCGACCGGCGGCTCCTCGACCTCTCCAAGGTCTCCATCTTCATCCTCGACGAGGCCGACCGCATGCTTGACATGGGCTTTCTTCCACAGGTCAATCAAATCGTGCGCCGACTCCCCAAGAAGCGTCAGACGATGTTCTTCTCCGCCACCCTCGACGGCGAGGCAGGACGGCTGGCGCGCGCCTACACCACGGATGCGGTGCGGCACGAAGTGGTCGGTAAGGCTCAGACCGTCGACGAGGTCGCCCATCGCTTCGTCCCCGTCACGACCGATACGAAGGTCGCGGTCCTCGCCGCCGAGCTCAAGGCCGAGCGCGGTCTGGCCCTCGTGTTCGTTCGTACGAAGCGAGGAGCCGACAGGCTCGTCCGCAAGCTCAAGGCTCAGGGCGTCTCGGCACTGGCGTTGCACGGAGACATGACCCAGGCGGCCCGCACCCGAGCAGTCGAGCGCTTTGGCCGCGGCGAAGCGGACACGCTTATCGCCACCGACGTTGCCGCCCGAGGGCTCGACTTGACCTCGATCACCCACGTGTTCAACTTCGACCCCCCCGAAGATGACAAGAGCTACGTCCACCGGGTGGGGCGAACGGCCCGGGCCGGGCGCAGCGGCACCGGCATTACCTTCGTGCTGCCCGACCAGCGCTACGAGGTCGGGCGTATAGCGTCCCGGCTGAAGCTGGGGGTCGAGTTCCAAGAGGAGGGCATGACCATCACGCCCCCGCGTGTCCTCTACGCGTCCCGCAAGGGCCGCCGCTCGCGAGGGCTGGGCCGCAGATAATCCGGTGCCGAGTGGTGGATAAAGGTCACACAGTAGCCATTTACCACCACTCGCCGCGGTAGGCGCTAGCTGAGGTCGGCTCGACCGTTCCCCGCCGCTCTTATGCGTATCTCGTTTCTTCGCTCGAGCACGCCGGCGAAGCGCTCTAACAAGTCCTGGAGCCGCGCCAAACGCTGCCGCTCCGAGCGCATCTCGATCAGCTCCTGCTTGACTTCCTCCGGAAGCTGGATGCGCGCCGCCAGCTCGAAGGCGGACCGGGCCCCCGAAAAGTCGGCGTCGGAATCCACCTCCGATGCGGCGGCAATCCGGCCGGCGGCGGCCACCGACGCTTCGAGCAGAGGGACCGGGTCATCGTCCTGCTCGTCGGTCCACGGCTCGACCTCGGCACTATCGAAGGACCTGCCCTCGGTGAGCCGGACAACTCGAAAACGTTCGGTGCCCAGAGCTGCGATGTTGAGGCGGCCGTCGTCGAAGCGATCGAGGACCTGCGCAACCCGCGCTTCGGTGCCGACGGATCGCATTCCCGCCCCGTCGGCGTAGATCAGGCCGAACGGCGTCAGCCGGGAGAGGCATTCTTCGATCAGCTCCCGGTACCGGTCCTCGAAGATGTGGAGGGGTATGACCTCCGAGGGGAGCAGGGCCACGCCCAGCGGGAAGAGCCCGATCTCCGCCATGCCTGAAGGCTACGCTCTCCGATGCGGAGCACCGTAAGGTTGCCGGAATGCGCGCTCGGGAGCTCGGCATCGAGGTCGGAGACCTGCCTCCGGGGCAGCTCAACGCGATCACCGACGTTCCAGGTGTCACGGTGGGTCACACGACCCTGATCGAGGGCGAGTCCGTGCGTACCGGGGTCACCGTCGTCCTCCCCCACTCCGGCAGCATTGGCGCCGACCCCCTCTTCGCCGGATGCCACCGGATCAACGGGAACGGCGAGCTCACCGGGCTCGAATGGGTGCGGGAATCCGGGATGCTGAGCTCGCCGATCGCAATCACGAACACATTCAGCGTGGGAGCCGTTCGCGACGCGCTCTGCTCCACCGGTCGCACTGGGGGGCTGCCGGTGGTGGGTGAGACGTGGGACGGTGATCTCAACGACATCCACGGCATGCATGTCACCTCAGACCACCTGCACTCGGCTCTCACCTCGGCCGCCTCCGGCCCCATCCAGGAGGGCAACGTCGGTGGCGGGACCGGCATGATCTGCCACGAGTTCAAGGGCGGCATCGGCACCTCGTCTCGACTTGTCGAGCACGCGGACTGCGTCGTGGGCGTCCTGGTCCAGGCTAATCACGGGCGCCGCAATCGCTTCCGAGTCACGGGGCTCCCGGTGGGCGAGCGGCTGACCGAGGCACGCGTTCCCCTTCCAACGTCCGAACGGACTTGGCCTCCCAGTAGCTCGATCATCATCGTGGTCGCCACCGACGCTCCACTGCTGCCCCACCAATGCGACCGCCTTGCTGCACGCACCGCCTTCGGTATCGCGCGCAGCGGCGGGGTCGGCGAGAACTCCTCCGGAGACCTTGCGATCGCCTTCGCCACCGGGAATCGGGGCCTGCTGGAGGAATCGCCGTCGATCTCTCTGGCGATGCTGTCAGATGAGCTCATCAATCACCTCTTCGACGCGGTCATCGACGCCACCGAGGAGGCGATAGTGAACGCCGTACTGGGGGCCGAGACCATGACCGGCCATCGTGGGGCCACGGCCACCGCTCTCGAAGGACACGTCCTGCAGGAGGCGCTGGCCGAGCTGCGTCCGTGACGGTCGCAGCCTTGTCCGCTCGCGCCGGACTCGCTCCTCTCGTACTCCTGGTCCTGCTGCTCGCGGGAAGCGCCTGCTCCGTGGGGGATGAAACGAAAGGTGGGCGCGCCTGGGATACGGGGGCCGCAGCTCCCACTGCACGCACCGAGGTGGCGGCGGCGGCCGACTCCGGGCGGATCTACGTCTCCGGTGGCTTCGTGGAGGGCGGAGCGAGCACCGGCGCGGTCGAGATCTACGACGTCGAAGAGGACTCCTGGAGCGCCGGGCCTCCACTTCCTCTCGGGCTCAACCACGCCATGAGCACCACCTTGGGCGGTGAGGTCTACGTCGTCGGCGGGTATCGGGGGCCGGGTCTCAGCAACCCTAGCAACCGGGCGTTCGTCCTGCGCGATGGGGCCTGGGAGGAGCTCGAGCCGATGCCCGAGCCCAGGGCCGCAGCAGGCGCGGCCTCCGCTGGCGGTCTGCTGCTCGTGGTCGGCGGAGTGGGCCCGAACGGCCTCGCCGAGAGCACCCTGTTGTGGGACCCGGCGCGCGAGAGCTGGGCGGTCGCCCCGGGGCTCGCTGTGCCGCGCCAGCACCTCGGGGTGACGGCTCTGGAGGGGTTCGTCTATGCAGTGGGCGGCCGCACCGGCGGCGTGAACACGAACCTGGACGATGTCGAGCGCTTCGAGGTTGCCTCCGCCCGGTGGGAGCGGCTGCCCGATCTCCCCACCGCGCGCGGGGGTTTGGCGGCGGCGGGCGGGGCTGGGCTCGTGGTGGCGGTCGGCGGCGAAGCCGAGGCGACCTTCTCGAAGGTCGAGGCGTTCGATGTGGGCAGGAGGCGCTGGCGTGCGCTGCCCGAGCTTCCTACCCCTCGCCACGGCCTCGGCGTGGTCACGTCGGGCTCGAAGCTGTATGTTGTCGCCGGCGGGGTCGAGCCCGGGCTTACGTTTTCGAGCGCGGTGGAGGTCCTAGACCTGCGCCGGCCACCGAGGTAGCGGCCGGCTCAAGCGCGGTGTCAAATGGGAACCGTTCGCGTTCAACCACCGAATCCGGTGGTCAAGTGGGAACCGTTCCCTATTGACCCCCGGGAGCGGATCGCCCGAGAGCAGTTAGACGACGCGGGCGCCGGCCTCGGACATGGCCTCGAAGGCGCGCCGATCGTCGCCCGGCTGGAGGTTGACCGCCCGAACCGCAGCCCGCCTCACACTCACCTCGAAACCGAGCGCGACCGCATCGATCGCCGTCTCCTTGACGCAGTAGTCGGTCGCAAGGCCGGCAATCACCACGCACCGGATATTGCGTGCCCGTAGGAGGTCGGCCAGGTCCGTGAGCCGGTCTTCCCCGCTGGGAACGTGCCTGACCGTAAAGCCCGAGTAGCCGTCCTCGCCGCCAGATCCCTTGCGCACTATCTCGCCCTCCACCTCAAGAATGGGATGAAAGGCCGCTCCCCACGACTCACGGACGCAGTGGACGGGCCAGATGCCGCCGTAGTCCTGGAAGTGAGGAGTCTCGGGGGGGTGCCAGTCCTGGGTGAAGACCACCAGGCCGCCCGTGGCCCGCGCTTTGTTCGCCTCATCGTTAAGCAGCAGCAGGATCTCCTCCGCCCCCTTCACGTACAGGCTTCCCTTGGAGTCGGCGAAATCGTTCTGCACGTCGACCACGAGCAGCGCCGTCTGGGCGTCGTAGGCGACCAACCGCTTCACCCCCTCGTGGGCCGGTCGAATCAGCTCTGGAGCCAGCCTAATCGCCTAGGCTGTGGGCGTGGACCGCTTCAGAAATCAGCTCTGGAGCCAGCCTAATGGCCTAGGCTGTGGGCGTGGACCGCTTCGACATCACCACACTCGAAACGCCCTCTCTCGGCGACCGCAGCTACCTCGTCACCGACGGCTCGGTCGCCGCGGTCGTGGACCCCCAGCGCGACATCGACAGGGTGCTGGACATCGTCGATTCGGGCGGGCTCGATCTGACTCATGTCTTCGAGACGCACATTCACAACGACTACGTCACCGGAGGCCTTGAGCTTGCCCGCGAACGGGGCGCAGCGTACGTCGTGGCCGCCGAGGAGCAGGTCTCGTTCGAACGCCATCCCATCTCGGACGGCGACGAGATCTCGGCTGGAGCGCTGAGCTTTCGGGCGCTCCACTCACCCGGCCACACACCGCACCATTTCAGTTATGCGGTACGCAACGGGGGCCGCGACCGAGCCGTGTTCACAGGCGGGTCGATGTTGTTCGGCAGCGTGGGACGCACCGACTTGATCTCCGAGCAGCTCACCGACGAGCTGACGCGCGCCCAGTACCGCTCGGTGCGCCGGCTCGCCGCGACGCTTGACTCAGAGGTCGAGGTGATGCCCACCCACGGCTTCGGCAGCTTCTGCTCCTCTTCGCCCGCCGGCACCGCCACTGCGTCCACGATCGGGTCCGAGAGGGCTGGGAACTTAGCGCTCGTTATCGGCGACGAAGAAGATTTCGTGCGCAGGGTGGTCTCGGGGCTCACGGCGTACCCCCGCTATTACGCCCACATGGCCCCCGTAAACCGCCGCGGGCCGGCCCCCATCGATCTATCGCCGCCACAGGACGTGAACCCAGCCGAGCTGCGGCGGCGTATGGAGTCCGGCGAGTGGATCGTCGATGTGCGCCGGCGAATGGCCTACGCCTCGGCCCACATAAAGGGCACGGTGGGTGTCGAGCTTGGCAATGGGTTCGCCACCTACCTCGGGTGGGTGATCCCCTGGGGCACCCCGATCACTCTGGTGGGCGACTCGGCGGAGGAGGTCGAGGAGGCTCAGCGCCAGTTGGTCCGCATCGGCATCGACCGTCCCCAGGGCCGGGCGACGGGAGGAACGAGCGTCTACGGAGCCGGAAGCGAGCTGGCCTCATATCGAGTAGCGACCTTCGACGAGCTCGCAGCCGAACGCGAGCGGCAGGGGGTTGTGATCGTGGACTCGCGGCGCGACGACGAATGGGCCGCCGGTCGCGTCGCAGGCGCCATTCACATCCCGCTGCCCGATCTTCGAGATCGCTTCGAGGAGCTGCCCGAGGGCGAGCTGTGGATCTACTGCAGCGGCGGGTTTCGCGCCTCGATAGGGGCCTCGATTCTCGACGGGGCCGGCATAGACGTCGTGCTCATAAACGACGAGTTCGAGCGCGCGGCCGCCGCGGGCCTGGAGATCGTCTACCAGTAGTTGCAGCGCCGGACTTCCGAGCGCTAATCGACTAACTCGAGTCCCGCTGAAACTGCCCTTAGCCCAGTCGCGCTCATGTCGGCGCGCGCTGAGCCCCCGTCCTTCTTCCCCGTCCTTCTTCCCCGTCCTTCTTCCCCGTCCTCGGTCGCAACCGCAGGCCGTCGCCGCGGGACGAGGCCTCGCCAGATTCGCTACTGCAGGCAACCCGGACCTTTCTCGACCACTGCACGTTTATCTACATCAGACGTACAGATGCGCGCGCGGTTTCTCTCACGGCCCCCGAGAAGTCGCCGGAGGACCAAACCTCCACGACCCGGCCCCACCCTCGAGCACATAGCCACGAAAGGTCTTCAGGTAGTGGTGCCAGAGACAGAGACGGCAGAGGTTCGACAGACAGGTGAGCCCCTTGTCCCCCACGCCCACGATGTGATCGATCTCAAGCGGCCAGCGCACATCGCAGCCCGGCACCACACAGGTCTGATCGCGCGCCACCAGAGCGGTGCGCAGATGAGCCGGGATGGTGCGCCCGAAATGGCTCACCGCAGTGACATCGACCCCGTTTGTGACCACCGCGCTGAGGATCGAGTCAGACATCAGGGACTTGGCCGCGGCCACCGCGATGGGACCGACCCCCGCTATCTCCGAGCGCTCTCCGGGGACCAGGTAGCTCCTCGCCAGGGCGGTGTGATCGATCAGCACCTGGACCATCGCCTTGGGCCCCGAGCTCGACTTCTGATCGTCACAGTTGCCGTGCTCGGCGAGGGTTACAAGGGCGTCTGCTGCATAGGCTTCTTGAGACTCGTTGCGGCCCTGCTTCTTTGCCTCTTTGGAGATGGATTCGATCAGCGGCTTGAGGGCCGCCAGCAGCATCCCTCCGGACTCCGGGGTCAGTAACGCATCCAGGCGAAAGGCTCCGTCGTGGTCTGTCCAGTTGCGCAGACGGCGGCGCCTGCGGATCGACTCGTGACGTTCCGCCTCGGAGCCGAGAGACGCGGCCCGGACCCGGGCGCAGTGCTCCTTGAAGCCCGAGACGCTGTCCTTAGCGGCACTCTCGAGCAGCTCCTTCTCAGCAGAGGGGTCCGAGCTTGCCGCCGAGGTGATCTCGTGAGCCTGGGCCTGGGTGAGCCGGCCCGCCCGGAAGGCTTCGTCGGTCGAGGCAAGCTCGGCCACCTGAGAGGCGGTCTGGAGCATCCCCACGGCTTGTCCCACCGAGGTCTTGGTGGTCCTCGCCACCCACTGAGCTGCGGAACGATCTCCCTCTTTGCGCCACGCCCCCGAGTCCGCCACCCGTCCCGCGGCCATGGCCTTGCCGGCCGCCGACATGCGCTCGATGTGGGCGAAGCGCTCGACCAGCTGCTTCGCGGTGTCTGTGTCCAAGACTTCGGGGTCGAGCGCCGCGACACCCTTCTCGATAGTCCTCTCTGTCTCGCTTACCCACTCGAACATGTGTTCGATACTAGAGTAGGGGTGTGACACATTTCTGACCTGAGTGCGCGGGACCGAGCAGGCTTTGCCATTAGGGCTACGCGCCTCACGCTACTCGGAGGTCCGACAATGCCATGGAGATCGTCTACTAGCCGCCTGCGTCAGCTCCAGTGCGTGTCGGGCCGTTCCTGACGCTCGTCGTCCACCCATAGCTCGTCCAGCTTCTCGTTGAAGAAGCAGATGAGGCTCTCGATCTTGGGACACTCCGGAATCGGCGCGTCGTAGGTCCACGCGATGTCTTCGTGGGTTTCGCCCGCTACCTCGACCGAATAATAGGAGGCGATGCCCTTGTAGGGGCAGCGGCTGCTGGAATCTGTTGGTTTCAGCAGCTCCATGCGGACGTCTGCGCGAGGGATGTAGTAACGGGTCGGAAGACCCGTTTCGAACAACAGGCGGGGCCTCGCGGTGTCCGCAACGGTCTCTCCCGAGAGCACCACGCGCACGTGCCGCGAGCTGTCGAGCACGTCGATGCGCGAGTAGGGATCGCGTGCATGGACGAAGACCTCGTCGTCCTCCTCGAACCACGAGTCGAGCTTGTTCCAGTAGAACGCCACGTAGTTGGACAGCTCGGATGC
>DASRPA010000051.1:0-51011 GCA_035646635.1 Actinomycetota bacterium
CTCTGCGCCCCCAACCACGCCCCAGGTGGTCCCGGCCTCAATGTTCGGCCCATGCCCGCCCCCAGACGCGACCTTTTCCATGAAGGGAGCGGCTGGCGCTGCTGGCATGGGAAAGATCGTCGGATTGCTGATATATTAGTAATATGTCAGCGCTTCAGCAGCTCCGAGTACCCTCCACCGTGGCTGCCGATCAGCCCGCCCCGGCCTCGCTCTCAGAGAAGGCCTACTACCTCATACGCGACCGGATTGTGACCCTTGCGCTCGAGCCCGGCTCGATGATCAACGAGAAGGAGCTGACCCAGGAGCTTGGCCTCGGACGGACCCCGGTACGAGAGGCACTCAAGCGGCTGGCGCTCGAGAACCTCGTCGAGGTCTATCCCCGCCGGGGCATCTTTGTCTCGAGCGTCGACATCCGCGACCTCGGGAGCATCTCCGAGCTGAGAGCCGAGCTCGAGGGTTGCGCGGCTCGCCTCGCCGCCGCGCGGGCGACGCCCGAAGAGCGGGCCATGTGCGAGGAGCTCATCACAGAGCTCGACCACCTCTCGGACAGGGCGGGGACATACGAGCTCATCGACCTCGATCAAAGGATCCATCGACACCTCTACCGCTGCACTCACAATCCCTTCTTGCGCGCTGCCCTCGAAGAGCACTTCCTGCTCACGCTAAGGATGTGGTTCTTGGTGCTCGAGCGCGTGGCCCGGCTCGATGCTGCCGTACAGGAGCACCGACAGTTGCTGCAAGCGGTCGTGCAGCAGGATTCCGATAGGGCCGAGGAGGTCATTCGCCGCCACATAACAGGTTTCGAAGAAGCGATCCGCAGAGTCCTATGAGTCCAGGCCCAGGAGCGAGCATGCAAGAAAGAAGAACGCCCCTATACGACGTGCACAAGCGTATGAGCGCGGACATGGTGCAAGGCGGCGGCGGTTACATGTTCCCGCTGTCGTACACATCGCCGATGCAAGAGCACACCAACACCCGCACCAACGTCGGTATGCAGGATCTCTCCTCTATGGGGGAGGTGGATATCAAGGGCCCGGGGGCGGAGCGGCTGCTCAACTACCTGTTGGTCAACGAGATAAGAGACCTGCAACCCGGACGCCTCCGCTATTCCACCGTCTGCAACGAACGGGGCGGCGTGGTCGACGACGTCACCGTCTACAAGTTCAACGACGAGCACTTCATGGTAGTGACCAGCTCGGGGCCGCGCAAGAAGACGGCCCGCTGGATGGCGGACCATGCAATGGGCACGAGCACCTACGTCACCGACATCTCAGGCGCGATCGCGTTGGTCTCGGTGCAGGGGCCGCGCTCCCGGGACCTGGTTAAGGCGGCTCTGTCAGAGGTGGACATCGACGGGCTGAGGTTCTTCCGCTTCTCGGCGGCTCGCGGTGGAGACACAGAGCTGACGGTCTCCCGCTCGGGCTACACGGGAGAGCTCGGCTACGAGCTCTATGTTCCCGCGGAGGAGGCTGCGCTCGTGTGGCAGCGCCTGCTGTCGGCGGGTGGACAGTTTGGGCTCTTGCCTTACGGAGTGGCTGCGATGCAAAGCCTTCGTACCGAGAAGGCCTATCCCCTCTACGGAAACGACGTCAACGAGGACTACACACCCTTTCACGTCGGCCTCGACCGCTGGATCCGCTTCGACAAGCCCCAGTTCGTGGGGCGCGACGCGCTCCTCGAGGTTCAGGAGCGAGGCCCCGATCATCGCTGGGTGGGACTCGTGCTCGACAGCGCGGTCCCCGCATCGGTGGGGGATCGGGTGAGCGCGGTCGGCGACGTCGTACCCGATGCGGAGGAGATCGAGAGCGGGCCCGAGGCGGGCAGGGAAGAGGACCGCATACTTCCCGGGCGCGAGCCACTCGGGAGGATCACGTTCTCCACCAAGGGACATTCGGTCGACAAGATGCTCGCCATGGCTTACGTGAAGACGTCCCATTCGTGGCCGGGTGCAAAGCTGGTGGTGTCGGTCGGCGGCAGGTCGGTTCCCGCAGTCGTTTCTCAGACGCCGTTCTTCGACCCCCAGGGAGCGAGGATCAGAGGATGACGATCATGCCTCGGCGTTTCGACGTCATTGTGATCGGGGTAGGCGGGATGGGCAGCGCCACGGCCTACTACCTGGCCCGCAGAGGCAAGCGGGTGCTCGGCCTCGAGCGCTTCGATGTTCCCCATGCGATGGGCTCCTCTCATGGCGAGACCCGCATCATCCGGCTTGCCTATTACGAACACCCTTCCTATGTGATGATGTTGCAGCGCGCCTATGAGCTGTGGCGCGAGCTGCAGTCGAACGCGGGCGAGCAGCTCTTGCACATCACCGGTTCCATCGACGCGTCCGTCCCAGAGAGCTGGGTGTTCAAGGGATCACTCAAGTCGTGCCTCGAGCACGACCTCGATCACGAAGTTCTAACCAGCGCGGAGATGACCCAGCGCTGGCCCGGCTTCCGGCTCCCACGCGAGACGCTCGGGCTGTATCAACCCCAGGGTGGCTTCTTGGTACCCGAGCGCTGCATCGTCTCTTACGTGGTGGCCGCGCAAGGCTTGGGGGCCGAGATACACGGCCGCGAGAGAGTGTTGGAGTGGGCGCCGACCGACGACGGTGTCGAGGTAACAACCGACCATGCCCGCTACGAGGCCGACCGCCTCGTGATCACGGCCGGTGCGTGGAACTCGAAGCTGCTTCCGTTTCTCGAGGGTTTCGCCGTTCCCGAGCGTCAGGTTCTGGCGTGGCTTCAGCCCGAGCGCCCCGAGCATTTCAGGCCCGAGGTCTTTCCGGTCTTCAATCTGCTGGTCGAGGAGGGACGCTTCTACGGGTTTCCGGTGTTTGGCGTACCGGGCTTCAAGTTCGGCAAGTATCACCACTTCGAGGAGCGCTGGGACGCCGACGACTTCGAACGGGAGCCGCGCTACGAGGATGAAAAGCTCCTCGGTGAGTTCGCGGCGCGCCACTTTCCAACCGGCTGCGGACCGACCATGGCGTTGCAGTCGTGCCTGTTCACGAACTCACCCGATAACCATTTCATCATCGACCTCCACCCCGAGTATCCGCAGGTGTCGTTCGCATCGCCGTGCTCGGGACACGGGTTCAAGTTCGCCAGCGTCATCGGCGAAGTGATGGCGGATCTGGCCGAGCGCCAGGAGACGCGCCACAACATCGAGCTGTTCCGGCTGGATCGCCTTCTCGGCGGCGGCGTCTCCACTACACACACGGGCCGCATGCGACCTCATCGAGACCTTCGCACAAGAGAATCGATACGCTCGTACCACCGGCTGGGCGATCGCAGGACCGATGGCCGACGTGGTTCTCTGGAGTTGGGGCGCGACCGTTTCGTTTCGACCGTTGCAGAAGAGCAACGGGACGCCGTGACGAGCTTCTGGTAAGCGCGCGGTGACCACGGCCGAGTCCAAGTCCCAGCTGGGCCGCAGGGTTCGCGAGCTGAGGCTTCAACTCGGGCCCGACCATCGACAACGAGCCTCTCAGGCCGCGTGCGAGAGGCTGCTGACCATGCCCGAGGTCGCAGCCGCCCGCACGGTTGCGCTGTACTCCGCTCTGGGGCCGGAGGCAGATGCGTCCGTCGCGCTACCGCTCCTGCTCGAGCGAGACATTGCGGTGATGTTCCCGCGCGTAGTGGGCGAGTTGCTCGAGTTCGCCCCGGCCTCCTCGCTCGATGAGTTTCATGCCGGGTTCAGAGGAGTACTGGAGCCGGAGAGTGTTCCGATCGATGCCTCAGAGATCGATGTGATCGTCGTACCGGGCGTCGCCTTCGATCGAGCGGGCGGGAGGCTGGGCCAGGGGGGCGGCCACTACGACCGCACGCTCGCGCAGCTCGGCTCGAAACCGTTTCGGGTGGGCTTCTGCTTCTCCTGCCAGATCGTCGACAAAGTTCCCCGAGAAGCGCACGACGAGCTACTCGACGCGCTCGTGACCGAGGACGATACGGCCTACATTGATGGCGGGAGCTGACCGAGTCCATGGTCGGCTGAATACGAACGGCGCGAAGCAAGGCAGCCGGAGATGGACTCCACTAATCTTGTATTGCGGTTCGTATTGCGAGCGTGCTACGTTGTGCTGTGCGAGTCGTTGAGCTGGAATGGGACGATTAGAATACTACTCAGCACATCTCCGATCACGGCGTTACCACTCAAGAGGTCGAGCAGGTCGTGTTCGATCAGTCCTCGATCCAGACCGAAGCCCACGGGCAAATGCGCACCGTTTTCATCGGTGTGACCGAAAGAATCGCTGGTTGTTCGTGGTACTGGCTCAGATCGGAGAGTCGAGAGGGCGCTGCATTACTGCCCGCACCGCCGACACTGGGGAGCAAGGGCTCTACAAGGCGATGAAGGGAGAGGGAGATGCCGGGTAAGCAGGTTCCCAAGTTCAAGACAGAGGCTGAAGAACGCAGGTTCTGGGACGAGCACTCAGCTGCCGAGGTGTTTCCCGCAAGCGAGTGGAAGCCCAACACGGAGGCCAAGCGCCCGCTCTCCTCCACTTTTGCGATCCGCCTTGACTCCCACAGTGTCGAGCTCATCCGCCAGGTGGCGAAAGCCAAGGGGGGTGGCGCGACCCAGCTGGCGCGTATGTGGATCATGGAGAGACTTCAGATCGAGCGCGACGCCGGTGAACTAGCCGAGATCTCGACAACACTGCCCGAAGGCATGGAGCGGGCCGTTCGTGCGGACGCAATCGCTGAAGTGCTGCGCTCCGCTCCGGAGCTCACTGATCGGATAGTCGACGAGCTTCCCAAAGAAGTACGCGCCACCATCCGCATCCTCTGCCTAGTTGCAATGCTGAGGCCGGATACTCTAACCGATATGCTCTCACGCCGCCGCTGTTGATCTGGTGTTGGGGAACGACGACGCTCCAGGTGGCGGTCAGCTCCACTGGCTTCGCTCGGCCTCGACGTCAGGGCGGCCCGCAGTGCCCGCGGCGTCTACACCTCGTCCAGCCTCGCTGCATTACTCGCGGGCGCTAAACCTAAAGCCGCCTGCTTATTGAGCGTTCGGCATCCGTGTCAGCTTGCCCACACCTCCCTGGAGCTTTGCTCCCGAAGAAAGCTGACCACGTACTCGCCGTCTCCCGCCGGGCCACCGAGGTCACGGGAGAACTTGGCGAGGGCCTTGTGAGGCTCGGCTTCAGTGGTCAGACGACGCTCCAGGGCGTCGACCATTACGTGACCGATGTGATCGGGATCATGATGGGTGGCAGGGAGATCGGCAACGCTCCTAAGAGGCCGCGTCACGGGTAGGCCCTCGAGCGATTCCCACTCGCCCCTACCGACGGCGGCCACATGCAGGCGGAGATCCTTGCGCCGTGTCCTGCGGATTGCGGGGACGGTGAACTCGTAGGGGCGAGGGAACAGCACGCCGAGACCGTAGAGGTGCGCGGCGGTTGCGTGGGATGCGATGGCGTCCGGCACCGGATCCCTGTCGCGCTCGCACGCCAGCCGCTGGGGGTCGAGCTGCAGCAGGCCGCCCAGATGTCCTGGTGGGGAAGAGGGACATCGCGGCGGAACCGGTAGACGCCCCTTGCCACCCTTTCGAGGTGGCCGATGTGTAGGTAGTGCTCGAGCAGCTGGTCGCTGATGCCGAGCACGTTCGCCTGGGCCCGGGTCAACAAGGCCACGCTGGTCTTGTGTGTACCCCGAGAGCTGTTCGAGCGTGTCCTGTCGTCCCATCGTCACCTTCCTATAGCGACGATTACAGTAATGGGTGTGCCTTCGCTATAGCTTCGAGACGAACTCAGCCTTTCCCCGTCGACTGGGACCATCTACGCACGAGCAACCCAAATCGAGCGACGTCCCCGTGCGCTCCCGGACCAATCGTTAGGGAGAAAACTAGAACAGCCTCCCCAGGCCAGGAAAACGGTCGAACCCTGAATCGAAGCTGAGGATGCGGCGGATCTCATGGGTCTGCATCACGGCTACGTGGATCGCGTCGCGCGCCGACAGACCGTAACCTCCGAGCACAACGCGCTTCGCGGACTCCAATTCTTCGAGGCGGATCGGAAAGACCTCGTCCACGATGTTCAGTAGGGCGTCGAAGGCGGGCTGGATGGCATCGGGCCGGCGGAGCGCGGTGTAGCGATGCAGAATCTCTTGGAGCACTTCGACATCGGTCGCCAAGCGTTTTTCGCGGGCGACCAAGTCATCGAGTAACCGGTGGGCGTCGGCCTTGTGCGGGTGTTCCGCACCCACCAGGTACATGGGAACGTTGGAGTCCACCAAGATCATCGAGCCTGATAGCCGCGCTCGATCTCGGCGTTCATCTCGTCGATGTCGGCCGTCGGGAAATCGTGCCGGGCGGCTGCTCGGACGGCGGCGAGTTTCCGCGCTCGATCGAGAGCGGGTCGCTCGGTGCGTGCTCGCCGTAGGGCCTGCCGTACCCATTCGGAAATCGTGAGTCCTTGCTCCCTTGCGACATCGCGAAGCTGCTCGAACTCCTCGTCGTGCAGGATCACCTGGAGACGCTTGCTCATATGGGTAGTATGACACACTCAAGGTATGAGCAGTATGTTGGCGTAGGCTACGATGCCGCCTGGGGGCAGCTCAGCGCGTCCCCTCTCTGGTCTGATCAATCGGGAGTGGCCGTGCCAGCGAACGCCAAAGTAGTCGTCGTCGGAGCGGGGCTCGTCGGGTGCGCGGTGGCGCAGCACCTCGCCGAGCTCGGCTGGACAGACATCATGGTGGTGGACCAGGGTCCCCTCTTCGCGACCGGCGGGTCCAGCTCCCACGCCCCCGGCCTGGTGTTCCAGACCAACCCGTCGCAGACGATGACGAGGCTGGCGAGCTATACGATCGAGCACTTCTCACGCCTTCAGCACGACGACGGCCCCTGCTTTCTGCCCGCCGGCAGCATCGAGGTGGCGGCGACTCCAGAGCGGCTCGAATGGCTCAAGCTGCGCCACGGACTGGCGTCCTCATGGGGAGTCGAGTCAAGCCTCTTGAGCCCTCAGCAGATCACAGAGCTCATCCCGCTGGTGGATTCCGCCAAGGTGCTGGGCGGCCTCCACGTGCCATCGGACGGAATCGCCAAGCCCGTGAGGGCAGTCGAGGCGATGGCGAGTAAGGCCGCCGAGCAAGGCGTCCGCTTCCGTGGAGACACCACCGTGACCGACATCGCAATGGATGAGGGAAGGGTGCGCGGAGTTGAGACCTCCGAGGGCCTCATCGAGGCCGGCCTGGTCGTGAGTTGCGCCGGAATGTGGGGCCCCTTGATCGGCCGCATGGTCGGTATGCGTATTCCGCTGCTGCCCGTGCAGCACCAGTATGTGCGCACCTCGATCCTGAACGAGCTCGCCGACCAAACCCAGGAAGTCTCACATCCGATCCTGCGCCACCAGGACTCCGCCCTCTACTTCCGCCAGCTGCAGAACTGCTACGGCGTGGGCTCCTATCAGCACAGCCCGCTGCCGGTGCAGCCGGAGACGATACTGAGTCCTTCGGATGCGCCCATCATGCCGTCGCTGATGCCCTTCACCGAGGACGACTTCAAGCAAGCGTGGGCCGATGCGACAGAGCTCGTGCCTGCGCTCGCAGAAACGAGCTGGGAGGATTCCCTCAACGGGCTGTTCTCCTTTACGCCCGACGGGCTTCCACTCATCGGCGAGTCCCGGACCGTGCGCGGCTTCTGGGTCGCCGAGGCGGTATGGGTGACTCACTCGGCCGGCGTCGGCAAGGTGACCGCCGAGTGGATCGCCGAGGGCACGCCCGGCATGGACCTGCGCGAGTGCGATATTTATCGCTTCGAGCCGTTCGCTACGAGCCCTTCTTACGTCGATGCGCGTGGCTGCACTCAATACGACGAGGTCTACGACGTCATCCACCCGATGCAGCCGTTGGCAGAGCCGCGCCCATTGCGCGTGAGCCCCTTCTATCGCCGACAGCAGGAGCTCGGCGGTAGCTTCCTCGAATTCTCGGGGTGGGAGCGACCGCAGTGGTATCACGCCAACGAACCGCTCATCGAGGGGCGCGATGTGCCTGTGCCGGGAGAGTGGGCGGCGCGCTTCTGGTCGCCGATGGTCGGCGGCGAGCACCTCGTGACGCGCGAGCGAGTGGCGATGTTTGACATGACCTCGCTGAAGCGGGCCGAGGTGAGGGGGCCGGGCGCCCTGGGTTTTCTGCAACGGTTGAGCACGAGCGATCTCGACCGCAAGCCCGGATACGTGACCTACACCTTGACGCTCGACGAGAACGCCGGCATTCGCAGCGACATCACGGTGGCTCGACTGGCCCCCGACCGCTTTCAGTTGGGACTGAACGGGCCGCGCGACACCGACTGGCTCGAGCGCCACGCGTCCGGTAACGACTCCGTATTCATCACCGACATCACCTCCGGAACGTGTTGCATCGGGTTGTGGGGACCCGACGCGAGAAAGGTCGTGCAGAGCGCATCCCAAGACTCTTTCACCCATGAAGACTTCGGTTTCTTTCGGGCGAAAGAGGTCTTCATCGAAGAGGTTCCGGTGGTGGCGTTGCGGCTTTCTTATGTGGGTGAGCTGGGCTGGGAGCTCTACGCGACGGCCGACCTGGGTCTGCGCTTGTGGGATCTGCTGTGGCGTGCCGGCCGCCCCTTCGGCATCATCGCGGCCGGGCGAGGCGCCTTTGCGGGCATGCGTCTCGAGAAGGGATACCGCTCCTGGGGGCTCGACATGTGGACTGATCACGACCCCTATGAAGCGGGCCTGGGTTTTGCGGTTAACGAGGAGAAGACCGAGTTTCTCGGCGCATCGGCGCTGAGAGCCCGCAAACAAGAAGGGCTTCGGCGCAAGCTTTGCTGCCTCACGGTCGACGACGGTACCGTGGTGATGGGAAAGGAGCCGGTGTTCTCGAACGGAGAGGCGGTTGGCTTCGTCACCAGCGCAGCCTTCGGCTATTCTATCGGCCGCAGCATCGCCTACGCATGGCTGCCCGTTGAGCTGGCGAACCCAGGAAGCAAAGTGGAGATCGAGTACTTCGCACAACGGCACGCCGCCACGGTGTCACAAGAACCGCTGTTCGATCCCGAGATGAGACGCATGCGCTCGGCTGAGTGAGGGTGTGTAGCAAGGAAGTGCACGAGTAGCACCGACTAGACGGAGGTTCAATGTCGAACAACAGTATTCCCGAGATTCTCCTTTACACGCGCATCCGGAAGTCCCCCTATTTTTACGGCTCCCGTCGCCACGGGCCCATCATGTACAGCGTCTACAATCGTACCTATCACCCGCGCCACTACGGAGATCCGGTGGAGGAGTACTGGCACTTGTTAAAGGGTGTCACCTTATGGGATGTGGGGGTCGAGAGGCAAGTCGAGATCACCGGGCCCGACGCGTTCACGTTCACTAATCTGCTGGTGCCGCGTGACCTGAACAAGTGCAACGTGCGCCAGTGTAAATACGTGTTTATCACAGATCAACATGGGGGCATCATCAACGACCCCGTCTTGCTGCGCCTCGACGAGAACCACTTCTGGCTCTCTCTGGCCGACAGCGACGTGCTGCTGTGGGCGCGTGGGGTTGCCTACAAGCTCGGACTCGACGTCACGATCCGCGAAGCGGATGTTGGCCCGGTGCAGATACAGGGACCGAAGTCGGCAGACGTGATGGTCGGGCTGTTCGGCAGCAAGGTGCTCGACATCGGCTACTACTACATGGACGAGTACGAGCTCGACGGCCTCTCCGTGGTCGTTTCCAGGACCGGTTACACCTCTGAGCTCGGATATGAGATCTACCTGCGGAACGCAAGCAAGAACGGCGTCAAATTGTGGGACAAGGTGCTGGAGGCGGGCAAGCCGCACGGGCTCGAGGTTATCGGGCCTTGTCACATCCGCCGCATCGAGGGAGGGATCCTGGCCCACGGCGCGGACGTGACCGTAGACAACAACCCCTTCGAAGTGGGCCTCGGCTACGACTGGATGGTCGATCTAAACCAGGAGTCTGACTTCATCGGCAAGGAGGCCCTCACTCGCATCAAGAGAGAGGGTGTGAGTCAGAAGCTGGCCGGCGTCGAGATCGAAGGCGAGAACCTCGGCTCCTACAACGACGGCTCGATGATCGACTTCTTCGACGTGTTCTCAGGCGATAACAAGGTGGGCATAGTCACCAGCGCGTGCTATTCGCCCACGCTGGAGAAGAACATCGGCTACGCCATGATGCCGGTGGCGCACACTGAGCTCGGCACCGAGCTGCAGGTGGAGACACCTGCGGGCCGGCGCGGTGCGGTGGTCGTGCCCAAGCCGTTCATTGATCCCAAGAAGGACACGCCCAAGCAGGACGTCAAGGCGACGTCCAAGTAGTGACTGGATGACTCAACGGCGGCAAGGAGCCTGGGAATGAGCTTTCCCTCCGATCTGGAGATCGCGCGCGGCGGAGACCTGAAACCTATCGAGGACATCGCCTCGGCAATGGGGGTAGGCTCGCACTACCTCGAGCACTACGGCACCGACGTCGCCAAGATCAAGCTCGAGGCGATCGAGAGTTTGCAGGACCGCCCGCTCGCGAAGTACGTAGTCGTATCGGCTGTCACTCCGACGCCGTTGGGGGAAGGCAAGACCACCACGACGGTCGGCCTGGGGCAGGGGTTCTCGCACATCAACAAGAAGGCCACGATCGCAATCCGCCAGCCGTCGATGGGACCGACGTTCGGCATCAAGGGCGGGGCAGCCGGCGGGGGCTACAGCCAGGTGATTCCGATGGAGCGGCTCAATCTTCACCTGACCGGCGATATGCACGCGGTCACCGCGGCCCACAATCTTCTGTCTGCAATGATCGACAACCACGTCCACCACAGCGACGACTTCTTCAACATCGATCGCCACAGCGTCACGTGGCGGCGAGTGCTGGACGTGAACGATCGCGCTCTGCGCAATGTGATCACCGGCCTGGGGTCACGGGAGGACGGCGTCATCCGCCAGACCGGATTCGACATCACTGCCGCATCCGAGGTCATGGCCGTGCTTGCCTTATCGACATCTCTGCAGGACATGCGCCAAAGGCTCGGGCGCATCGTGATCGGCAACAGGGTCACGGGCGAGCCCGTCACCGCCGAGGAGCTCAAGGCGGCGGGTGCCATGGCGGTGATCATGCTCGATGCAATCAAGCCGAACCTGCTTCAAACGCTCGAGAACACTCCGGTGCTGGTGCATGCGGGGCCGTTCGGAAACATCGCTCACGGGAACTCCTCGATCGTCGCCGACCTCATAGGGATCCGGTCGGGAGACGTGCTGGTGACCGAGGCCGGATTCGGTGCAGACATGGGGGCCGAACGCTTCTTCAACATCAAATGCAGGAACTCGGGCCTCACGCCGGATGCGGCGGTGGTAGTGGCAACGGTGCGGGCGCTCAAGGCCCATTCGGGGCGTTATCAAGTGCGTGCCGGGCGGCCTCTTCCCGAAGAGATGCTTGCCGAAAACCCCGACGATATTTTTTCTGGCGGCGCGAACCTCACTAAGCAGATCGACAACATTCGCGTCCACGGGGTGACGCCGGTGGTGGCGATCAATGCGTTTCCAACCGACTTCGATTCCGAACACGATGCCATTCATTCCATCGCCGAGGAAGCCGGCGCCAAGGCTGCGGTCGCGACTCACTTCAGTGACGGGGGTCGGGGTGCGGCGGAGCTGGCGGAAGCCGTTTTGGAGGCCGCTTCGACCCCCAGCGACTTTCACTTCCTCTATCCCGATGACGCCTCACTCAGAGACAAGATCCACGCCGTCGCTACCAAGGTTTACGGGGCTGCGGCGGTCGAGTACGACCTCGTCGCCAGCAGGCAGCTCGACTCTTACGAGCGCAACGGCTTCGGCCACCTCCCCGTCTGCATAGCGAAGACGCATCTGTCGATATCCTCTGACCCCAAGCTCAAGGGAGCGCCGAGCGGCTGGACTCTGCCGGTCAGACAGGCGAGGGCGTCGGTCGGAGCAGGGTTTATCTATCCGGTGTGCGGCGACATGCGCACGATGCCGGGTTTGTCAGGCAGTCCTGCGGCCGAGCGCATCGATATCGACGAGAACGGCGAGATAGTCGGGCTTTCGTGAGTTTTCTCGAGCTGCCGCTGGAGCGGTTTCTCGAGATACTGGCCGCGAGAGAGCCGGTCCCCGGTGGAGGAGGTGCGGCGGCCGTGTCGGTGGCGCTGGGGGCCGCACTTGCGGCGATGGCCGCCCGTTACTCGGGTAGCCGCCTCGATGATGCCGGCGAGCTCGCACGCAAAGCCGACGAGCTTAGGGCCACGGTGCAGTCGCTGATCGAGAAGGACGCCGCCGCCTACTCCCGCGTGCTCGAGATCTATAGATCCGATGACCGCAGTGGTTTGGGCGAGGCCCTGTCGGCGGCTGCGGACGTGCCGCTGTCGATAGCGATAGCCGGAGCGGAGGTCTCGGAGCTCGGGGTCTTGATTGCAGAGCACGGGAACCCCAATCTGCGCGGCGACGCGGTCACGGCGGTGCTGTTGGCCGAATCGGGCGCGCGCGCTGCGGGCTTGCTCGCGAATCTCAACCTTGATCTCGCGCACATCGAGGACGAGCGCCGCGCCCGGAGCCAGAAGTGCGTTGCGACCGCGGAGGGAGCCAGACAGCGCGTGCTGTCCGGCGCCACGGGTATGCCCGGATGAACGTTAAACAGGCCCATCTCATCGATGGGCGCGCCATTGCTGCCGAGCTCAAGCGCACGCTGCGCGACGACATCGCGGCCCTGAGGGCCGAGGGGGTGTGCCCCGGACTGGCCACGGTGTTGTTCGAGGAGGACTATGCGGCAGAGGCGTACCAGCGACGGCTCAGTGCTTTGGCATCGGACGTCGGCTGCCAATACGTCTCGGAAACACTGCCTCGAGAAGCGCATGAGGCCGACGCGCTCGCAACCGTAGGAAAGCTCGGCGCCGACCCCCGGATCAACGGGATTCTCATCCTTCGGCCCCTGCCCCCGCAGATCTCCGAAGCAGTCGTCTACGAGGCCCTCGATCCTCTCAAGGACATCGAGGCCGTCCACCCGTTCAATGCTGGCCTGTTGGAGCTGGGCAGGCCGCGTTTTGTGCCCTCGACCCCCGCCTCGTGCTTTTGCTGCTTGGACAACTACGTGACTTCTTCGGGGCGCGACCCCGCTCACTTTTACGAGGGACTCAACGTGGTTGTCGTGGGCCGCTCGGCCAACGTCGGAAGGCCCGCCGTGCTGTTGGCGCTGGCGCGCAACGCAACTGTGATGTCCTGCGACGAATACACCTCGGCCCGCGGCAAGTTGCACGAGTACACCGAGCGAGCCGACGTGCTTATCGTTGCGGCCGGAGTGCCGGGGTTGATCGGCGGAGAGCACGTCTCAGACGGTGTGATCGCGATCGATGTCGGGATCAATCCGGTGACGGAGGGCACTCGCACTCGTCTGGTCGGCGACCTCGACTTCGACGGCGTTGCATCCAAGGCAGAGGCGATCACGCCCGTGCCGGGAGGCGTGGGGCCCATCACTCAGGTATGGCTTCTAAAGAACACGGTCTTCGCGGCTCAGCTTCAGACCGGCAAGGGCGCCATGGAGCATCCGGCCGAGGTCCTGGGGCTTGGACACGAAGGCTGAGGTACTCGTTCGCGCGCAACGCGCCATGGAGTACCGAGTCGGTACTCGAGCGCGCTCAACGCGCGTTTGCGTACTTGGGAACCTCAGCGGCGCTACCGACTCTCGGGAGAGCCCGGGATCTTTTCGAAGTGCTGTCTGCCCCGGAATCGATACACATCGAAATCAGAATCGAGCGTAAAGATTCGTTTCAGCCCCAGGCGCTCGGCTGCAGCAACGAGAGTTGCGTCGGCAAGGCTCATTGGAGTGTCCGAGTACTTCTCCATGAGAAAGCGGGACCGCTCAGCCGTTTCGCCGGTCAACTCGATGATTTCGACGTCGTCCCGGATTAGAAGGGCCCAAAGGGCTCGCTGCGCTTTCCAGCCGCCCGCATCGCCTAATAGGTACATGGCTTCTGTGAAAACGGGCCAGGTGACGAGCATCGGACCGGAAATGTGTGACAGCGCCTCGCGGCAGACCTCGTGGTCGCGTTCGCCGGCATCGATCAGCGCCACGAGTGGCCCCGTGTCGGTCAGGATTGCCGCTGCGGTGTCTCCTTCTTGAGCAACTCGAGGAAGCGGTCGTGGGCTCGGCGAGCGCGCCCCCCCTCGCTCCTTACGGTCCCAACCACATCTGCGAGTCGCTCCTCCAGACTGTTGCCGATGACGTGATCGGCCCGTCGGCGGATCGCCTCGCGAATGAACTCCGATTCGCTGACGCCGGATATCTTCGCTGCTCGCTCCAGCTGCTTTTCGACCTCGGAATCCAACCGGACGCTCTTCATAGAACGTGCAGCGTATCACAAATCGCAAGCAGACGTAATACAGGCCAAGATGCTCATGTCGACACGAACTGCTAGACCCTAGACATGAAGGCGAAGGGAGTCGAGGCCGGGGTCGACGTAGGCGCCAACGCAGCCGCCTTTGTGGCAGCGGCGCTCTACGGGGCCTCGGTGGTGGCAGTGCGGGTCGCGGTTGCGGACATCTCGCCCCTGGCGCTGGCCCTGCTGCGCTTCGGCCAGGGGGCGCTGATCCTCGTGATTGCGTTGTTGGTCACGGCCCGCCACCTGCTCAAGATCAAGATGCGCGACCTGCCTTTCCTCGCCCTCTTGGGAGTTATCTTCTTTGCCCTGTTCCCCCTGAGCTTCAACGCTGCCCTTCAATACACGGAAGCCTCCCGGGGGTCGGTCCTGCTCGCGACCATGCCGGTGTGGAGCGTGTTGCTGGCCCCCCTTTTCGCCCCCGAGCACCTCAGCCGGCGGCAGCTTGGTGGGGTCGTCCTGACGGTGGTGGGCGTGTTTCTCTCGGTGGCTCCCGCGGCGCTCGCTTCGGGAGGCGGGAGCCGGGCGCTGATCGGAGATGGGCTGATGGTGGTGACGGCGTTTCTTGGAGCTCTTTACGGAGTCCTCTCGAAACGTGCACTTAAGCTTTACTCTCCGGCCACCGTGACGACCTACGCTATGGTTTGCGGCATTGCAGCGCTGGCACCGGTAGCGCTGGTGCAGCGATCGTTTGACGGCATGCGCCTCGACCGAGAGGTAATCGGCTGGGTTGTGTTTCTCGGAGTTCTCGGCGGTGCTCTCGCTTTTCTGCTGTGGACGGTCGCCCTGTCGCGACTGTCTCCCACGGCAGTAACGGTCTACGTGAACGTAAACCCCATCGTCGCCACTCTGCTGGCGGTCGCCGTGCTGGACGAGCGCGTCGGACTGTTATTCGTGGCCGGTTTCGGCGCGGTTGCGGCCGGCGTTTATCTGGTCAACCGGCCCGCCGACCGCCCACAGGAGGTCCGGGGCGGCGGCTAACCTGTACGAATGAAAGCACAGCTGTTTCGAATCCACACGAGGAGGACGCATGAACGCAATAGCCGACATCTTGGGAGAGGTCGGTATCCCCGCGCCACTCTCGGAGCTGGCGTCCCGCGACTGGGACGTCGTGGTTGTGGGCGGCGGGCATAACGGACTTGCGTGCGCCGCTTATCTAGCTCGCGCCGGCAAGACGGTGCTCGTGCTCGAGCGCCGGGAGCGGCTGGGCGGCGCCTGCACGCTGGAGCGTCCGTTCGAGGATCAACGCTATGTCGTGAGCCCATGCGCTTACGTCGTGGGCCTTCTCGACGAACGCGTCATCAGGGAGTTGCAACTCGCTCGGCGCGGCCTTGAGATTTTCGTAGCAGACCCTCAACTGTGGGTTCCCTTCGACGACGGTGGGTCTTTCGGTCAGTGGCTCGACGACGGCCGCACGCAGGCGAGCCTCGACGCGATGGGGTTGTCGCAGGACGACAAGGACGGCTACTGGGCCTATGAGGAGATGTTCGACGGGCTTCGCCGGCGGCTCCGCACAGGGCCCAGGGACACCTGGGTGGGCGAGTCTCCGACCCGGGCCGAGCTGGAGGAGCTGCTCGACCACGACAAGGCACTTATCGATGTTCTGTTCGAGGCCTCGATTGCGGAGGTGCTGGACGACTACATCTCAGATCAGCGTCTTAAGGATGCGCTGTTCGGTCAAGGCGTCATCGGAACCTACGCTGGGCCGAGGGACTGGGGCACGGCCTCGGTGAAGTTGATGCACTACCAGGGCGATCTCTTGGAACAGGGAGCGATGTGGGGTTACGTGCGCGGCGGCATGGGGGTCGTGAGCTTCGCTATCGCCGACGCGGCCCGGGAGGCCGGTGCGGTCCTGGCCTGCGGGGTGCCGGTTTCAGAGGTAGTCCCGGGACAAGGTGTGCATCTCGAAGACGGCACTCTGGTGCGAGCCAAAGCGGTGGTCGGCAACGCCGATCCCAAGGTGCTGCTGCGCCTTCTCGGCGACCAGGCTTCTGACTCCTATCGCTCCCGGGTCGAGGGCTGGGATGTTCGCAGCCCCGTGGTCAAGTTCAACGCCGCGCTTTCTCGCCTTCCGTCCTGGAGCGCGGCCCCCAATGAGACGTTCATGGCACGCGGCACCATCGACGTGACCACAGGGCTCGACGATGCTCAGCGAGCCTTCGAGGCCTGTGACCGCGGCGAGCCCGCGGTGGGCTTCGGCGAGATCTACGTGCAGACGCTGCACGACCCCTCTCCGGCCCCCAAGGGGCACCACCTGCTCAGCGTGTTCGGCCAATACGCGCCCTATGCGCTCACCGGTGGAGGTTGGGACGAGCGCCGGGGCGAGGTCGCGAGGCAGTTCATCGATTTGATCTCCCGCTTCGCCCCCGGCTTCGAGGACTGTTTGGAGCACTACGAAGTCCTCGGCCCCGCGGACATCGAGGCCCGCATCGGTTTGACCGGGGGGCACATCTTCCAGGGCGAGGCACGTCCCGACCAGATGTGGGAGCACCGCTTCTCACCCCGAACGGGGATGCCGGGCGTCTATCTCTGTGGGGCGGCAACGCATCCGGCGGGGAGCGTCATTGCGCTGAACGGCCGCAATGCGGCCGACGCCATCTTGGAGGACCTGGGTGCCGAGTGGTCAATAATGGCTACACAGTAACCACTATCCACCACTCGGCGAGAGCGCGACCGCCGCTCAGTCCCGCATGGCCTCCATGCGCCTCTCCATCTCGTCGGGAGTCACATCTTCGATATGCGAGGAAACGTTCCACCGATGGCCGAAGGGGTCCTCGAACTGGCCCGAGCGGTCGCCGTAGAACTGGTCCTCGACCGCTCGCAGGGGCTTGGCCCCCGCCTGGACGGCCTTCTCGAAAACTGCATCGGCGTCTTCCACATAGACATTCATGGTCACCGGACTGCCGCCCAGCGTCTTGGGGCTCTGAACGCCCATCTCCGGAAACTCGTCCGAGAGCATGATCATCGAGTCGCCGAGGGAAAGCTCCGCGTGGCCGATCTTGTCGTCGGGGGCGTCCATTCGCACCGTCTCGGTGGCGCCGAGCACCTTGGAGTAGAAGACGATGGCGTCGCTGGCCCCGTCGATGCAGAGATACGCAGTGACCTGCGGGTACTTGTCGGGAATCGGCTTCACGTTTGCCATGGCGTCTCCTCTGGGTGGAGTGAGTGGGTCGCGTTCGAGGAAGCTACTGAGTGAACCCGCAGCCGACAAGTGCCGGTGTGGTTGACTGCGGCCGTGGAGAGCTATGAGCCTCAGACCTACGGGGATCAGATCGCGGGCGTCTACGACGAGCTTTACGACGGTCTCTTCGACACCGCCGGGGCGGTCGAGTTCCTCTCCGGGCTGGCCAGAGGGGGCCGGGCTCTGGAGCTGGGGATTGGCACGGGGCGGATCGCCCTTCCGCTGCAGCGAGCAGGCGTTCATGTCTCGGGCGTGGATGCGTCGAGGGCGATGGTGGAGAGGCTCAAGGCCAAGGCGGGAGGAGACTCGATCCCCGTCGCCATCGGCGATTTCAAGGAGCCACCGGTCACAGGGCAGTTTGACCTCGTTTTCGTAGCCTTCAACACCTTCTTCGGGCTGCTGAGCCAGGACGAGCAGATCGCTTGCTTCGAGGCGGTCGCATCACTATTGTCCGAGGACGCTCGTTTCGTGCTCGAGGCGTTCGTTCCCGACCTCTCCCGCTTCGACGGCCATCAGCGCGTTTCGGTTGACGAGGTGATGCTGGATCAGGTCCGCTTGGAGGTCACGCGACACGATCCCGTGTCCCAGCGCATCGATTCGCAGCACATGGTCCTCTCCGAGCAGGGAACTCGCCTCTATCCCGTGCGGATCCGCTACTCATATCCGGGCGAGCTCGATCTCATGGCGCAGCTTGCCGGGCTCAGGTTGCAGGAGCGTTGGGGCGACTGGCGCCGCAGACCGTTCACCTCCGAGTCGCACGCCCACGTCTCCGTCTACGGTCCCAGCGCGGGTACTGAATCGCGCACAGAGCGCTCCTGAGTACGGTTTCCGTACCCACACGCGCGTCGAGCGCGATCGGCTCCGGCCCCAACGATGAGGCGAGCCCCGAGGTCAAGGTGCTCTACATCATTGGTCGCGGACGAGGCGGAAGCACCATTCTGGGCAACGTGCTCGGCGAGCTCGACGGATTCTTCTCGGCCGGGGAGGTTCGCACACTGTGGGACCCCATCGTCTCATCGGGAGGGCGCTGCGGTTGCGGCGAACCTGCAGAGAGTTGCGAAGTCTGGTCTCACGTAATCGAGGGCGTCGACGCAAGGGAGGTCGCTCGCATGCAGAATGAGGTGGTCCGCGAGCGGAACCTCGTGAGAATCATCAGGCAGCGCAATCGCGCAAACTACTCCGCACTGGATGCCTTCGCGCGGGCGATGGGAGATGTCTATCGCAAGCTCGCCGCGACCACGAGCGCGCGGGTGATCGTGGACTCCTCGAAGCGACCTTCTTATGGAGCCTTCTTGCGCTTCGTCCCCGGCATCTCCGTTCGCTACATACACCTTGTGCGCGACCCTCGTGCCTCCGCTCATTCATGGAAGCAGCGACGGCACGAGTCCGCCACACCGGGTGCAGAGGTGACGCAACGGGGAGCGTTCGACAGCACACTCCGATGGGATCTTCTCAATCTCGAGGCGGAGGTATTGCGAACTTCAGAGAGCACCGCCACCTTCGCGCGGCTGCGCTACGAAGACTTCGTGGCGAAACCTCGCACGACCACGATGCGTCTTGCCGCGTTCATGGGCGAGGTGGTTGAGCCGACGCCTTTCCAGGACGACCGCTCCGTGCGCATGGGGGTCAATCACACGATTGCCGGCAACCCGTCGCGTTACACGACCGGGATCGTTCAGATTCGAGATTCCGGCGATTGGAGGCGGGCACAGTCTCGGCCCGATCGCTGGATCACGACCATCATGGCTGCGCCGTTGCTCCACCGGTATGGCTATCCATTCACGGCACAAAACTCAGGTACTCAATCGCGCACGACGCGCTCCTGAGTACGGTTTCCGCGTACCCACAGACGCTTCGAGCGCGATCAGCTCTTGCCCTCGCCCCCGGATTCCGCCTCTTACTCGGGGGTCGGAATAGGGTTTGCCTAGGTGAGTGACTGGAAAGTAGGGTCCGCGCTCAAACTGACCAATCGGTCAAGCGTCTGACCAGGAACTTTGCAGTGGAAGTTCATCCCAATTCGACTTTCTGCTCAGTCACCTAGAATCGACCTGCTCTGCAAGTAGAACCTTGGGAGGCACTCCTTTGCCGTCGCGGCTGATCCTGGTCGCGAGCGCCGCCATTGCGGTCGCGCTCGTCGCCGTCTTCTTGCTGAGCCCGTCCCAGGGCCTGCCTCCCGACGCGCCCACCGAGGACGACATGGCCTCGGACATCGGTGCCCAGATCATGGGCCATCTCTACGTCGGTCATGTGCCGGGCCGATCCGGCGAAGTCATGACTGTGCCGAAGCCGCACAACTACCTCATTAACCGGCTCGAGCTCGAATCGCTGGGAACCGACGAGCCCGAGCTCAAGTCCTCGCACCCGAACCCATGGGATTACACCGCCCGCGTCCCCTACGTCTTCTACGGCCCTGGCTACGTCCCCGAGGGCCGGGAGGTGTCACGAGAGGTCGACATTTCCTCCTTGGCGCCGACCTACGCAGGCCTGCTCGGGATGGAGGACTTCGAAGCCGATGGACGCCCCTTGCTCGAGATCGAGCCGGGCCCCGAGCCTCCACGGCTCATCTTCACGATCGTTCTCGACGGCGGCGGCTGGAACGTCCTGCAGCGTCACCCGGGAACGTGGCCCCACATCGCAGAGCTCATGGAACGGGGCACCTCTTATGTCAACGCCACTATCGGCTCGGCCCCCTCGGTCACCGGCGCCCTCCACGCCACCTTCGGCACCGGCTACTACCCGCTCCATCACAAGCTCCCCGGCAACCAGATGAGGGGGCCGGATGGCGTCAACACCGATGCGTGGCAGGAGAACGCGGACCCCTCCTATCTCGAGAAGCCCACGGTCTCTGAGCTCTGGGACGAGGCAACCGGCAATGAGGCGGTCATCGGCACCCTCTCCTACGAGGGCTGGCATCTCGGCATGATCGGCCACGGCGCCCAGAGGGAGGGAGCAGACCGCGACATCGCCGTCCTGTGGGAACAGGACGAAAACGAATGGTGGATCAACGAGGACTTCTACGAGCTCCCGGACTATCTCGAGGAAGCAGACCTCGGCCGCCTCGAGTCCTACGAAGAGGGCCTCGACGGGCGCGACGGGATCGAGGACGGGCGCTGGCTGGGGCATACGCTCGAAGAGCTGCGCGACCCGGAGCTGGCGTGGCGGCCGGGGACGCCCGCGTTCGTGCGCTTCAACGGCGACGCGGCGGTCGACATCATCCGGCGCGAAGGCCTGGGCGAAGACGACGTCTCGGACCTCTTCTGGCTCGAGCTCAAGATGCCCGACTACGCCGGCCACGCCTGGAACATGCTGTCGCCGGAGGAGTCCGATGTCATCAGGGAGATCGACCGCCAGATCGCCCGCATCAAAAGCGTGCTCGACGAGCAGGTCGGCGAGGGCCGCTACGTCCTCGGCCTGAGCGCCGACCACGGCCAGGAGCCCCTCCCCGAGCACTTCGGTGGCTGGAGGATCTCGACCCAGGAGCTCAAACGCGACGTGGAGGAGCGCTTCGGGGACGGGCTCATCGAGAAGATCACTACCGTGGATTTCTTCGTCGACCGCGAGGTGGTGTCGCGCCGGGGCGTGAACCTTTCGGACGTGGCCCGTTTTCTCGGGACCTACACGGTGGGTGACAACATCCCCGAGGGGGCAGCGGGAGCCTCTTCCGTGCCTGAAGAGCGGCTCGACGACGTCCTCTTCGCCGGCGCGTTCTCGACCGAGTACCTGCAGTCGCTCACGTCCGAACGCATCGCCTCCTTCGGCGAGGGGGCCTACGAGGAGAGCGATCTCTTGATAGGCGAGACCCGAAGCCGATGGGAATGATCCGCCGCGGCCTTGCCCTGCTGCTCGGGCGGCGCGATTTCGGCCTCTTGATGGGGGCCCAATGGATGGCGCAGGCAGGCGACGGCATCGTGCAGGCTGCCCTGGCCAAGTTCGTCGTCTTCGGTGGCCAGCGCGGCTTTGACCTCGAGGGCGCAAAGTCGCCCGACGAGCTGCTCCGAATCGCGCTTTACATCTTCGTTCCCTACACGGTCCTGAGCCCGTTTCTGGGGGTGGTCATCGATCGCTGGGACCGCCGCCGCTTGCTGTTCGTGGCCAACGGGCTGAGGGCTGTGGTGGTGCTGTTGATCGGCCTGGTCGGCACCGGGGCTGCCGGCGACTTGGCCCTGTTCGTAGCCTTTTTGCTGACGCTGACTTCGACTCGCATCGTGCTGGCCACCAAGTCGGCGGCACTCCCGGAGACGGTGGAGGGATCCTCGCTGGTCGAGGCCAACGCGGTGTCTCAGCTCGGCGGTGCGATGTTCCAGCTCGCGGGGGGCGGGGCCGGCTTCATCGCCACCAGGTTTATAGCGGTGGAGCCTGTTGTCATCGTCGGGGCGCTCGTCTACGGCGCCGGCGCGGTGTTTGCCTTGGGCATCAAGCGGGCCGGTGCCGCGCGCTCGGAGGCCTCGTTCAGCGAGGAGCTTGCCGGCGTATTAGGTCGGATTGGGGCGGGTTTTCGAGAGGTCGCTCGGACCCCCCGGGCTGCGGCATCGATTCTCACCTACTTCTGGCTGCGGCTGTTGTGGAGCTACTCGCTGGTCGGGATCGGTTTTGTGGCACGAGAGCTGGTGTCCACCGATCTGCTCGTCTTGGTCATCACCGGGGGCGCGGGGGCGCTGGGGGCCGTGCTGGGCTACGTCAGCGCCGAGAAGGCGGGGGCGGTGGCGCGCTCCTCCGGCCGGGTGGTGATCGCAGCAGCACTTCTGCTGGGCACCGCCGTCAGTCTGCTCGGCGCGTTCCAGTCGAGGGTGGCGCTGGGGCTCCTGACCTTTTTCTTGGGCTACGGCTTCTTTCTCGCCAAGATCTCGCTCGACAGCATGGTGCAGGAGGCTCTCGAGGACGGCTTTCGGGGCCGGGCCTTCTCCCTTTACGACATCGCCTACAACCTTGCCTGGGTGCTAGCCGCCGGCGCCATGAAGCTGTTGTGGGACGAGGACTCTCAGGGTGCTCTGATCGCAGGCATGGGAGTCGTTTTCCTGGTGGGGATGGGGGGAATCGCGTTGTGGTTCCACCGGGCGGCCCTGCTGTCCCCCGCGCCCGCGGCGAGGTGAAGAGGGGGCGCCCCGGAGTGACCCCCGCCATCCTGCTGGCCGTGGCGGTGGCGGTCCTGGGCCTCAGCACGTTTCTGTTGGGGAACTTTTCTCCTCCTCCTGAGGTCGCCTCGTTCGAGGAGCAGCTCTGCTCGCTGCCCCGGGAGTGGCTGGAGCGCACCCGCAGGGGCTACTACGCGCCTCGATCGGGGCAGATCGCGCTCCTGCCTCGGACCCCCGCCTACATGGCTTCCGGGGGCTCCGGTTGGAGCCATTCCGGGCCCTGGCCCTACCTGCAGGAAGTTCCCCTGGTGTTCTACGGGCCGGACCTGGTGCCCGCGCTCGGCGCCGTCGAACGCCCCGTCACGATGGCGGACGTTGCTCCCACTCTCTCGAGGTTCATGCGCTTCAGCGAGCCGGGACGCTACGACGGTAAGCCGCTCCCCGAGCTCATCAAGAAGGGGGCGGCTCCTCCCAAGCTGATTCTCACGATCGTGTGGGACGGCGGCGGATGGAACACGCTTAGGCAGTGGCCGCGCGCGTGGCCTCGCCTGAGAAAGCTCATGAAGGGCGGAGTTTCCTACACCAAAGCCGTGGTGGGGTCGTCGCCTTCGGTTACTCCGTCGGTGCACACGACTCTGGGTGCGGGCGTCTACCCGGACAAGAGCGGCATCACCGGAATACCCGTGCGCTACGAGGACGGCGACGTCGGGGACGTGTTCGTGCACGGGGAGTCGTCACGCTTTCTTCTCGTCCCCACGCTGGCGGAGCTGTGGGATGAGCGCCACGGCAACCGGGCTCGCATCGGGATGCTGGGATACGAGCCCTGGCACCTCGGAATGATCGGCAAGGGGGCCGAGCGCTCGGGAGGGGACCGCGACGATGCCCTGTGGCTGGACGTCGAGACCAACGAATGGATCACCAACCCGGCGCACTACCGGCTGTCGGACGCGGTGGAGACCACTCCGGGCCTCGAGGCTGATCTCGAGCGGCTCGACCGGGCCGACGGCACCGACGACGGGGCGTGGGGCTCTGTCGAGGCCTTCGACGAGCCCGATCGAGTAGAGGAGTCCCCTGCGTTCGTTGCCTACCACGGCCGGGCGCTAAGGCGCATGATCGCCCGCGGAGGCTACGGCTCGGATTCGCTCACCGATCTCTTGTTCACGAACTTCAAGCAGATCGACCGCCTCGGCCATTACTTCAACATGGCCTCCGATGAGATCCGTCAGGCAGTGGTGGCCTCGGACCGGGAGTTAGGGTCCACGATCGAGTTCCTGGACGAACGCGTGGGCCGCGGCAACTACGTGGTCGTGGTTACGGCCGACCACGGCCAGCAGCCCGACGCTTCCGACATCGAAGCTTACGGAATCGACCCGGGGGAGGTCGAGAGGGACCTCGATGAGGCCTTCGGCCCCGTCACCCAGGCGGTGTGGCCCACGGAGGTGTTCCTGGACGACGAGGAGCTGGCCGAGCAGGGCGTGAGCGTGGCTTCGGTCGCTCGCTGGCTGGGCGCCTACGAGCTGCGCGAAAACACGAGGAGGCTGGACATGCTCGTATCGGGGGCAGGGGTCTTCGAGCCGAGGGACCGGCTCTTCGAGCTGGCGGTTCCGTCGAGCCTGCTGGAGCGGCGGGGACTCTGCGGCTAGTGATCCAGGTGCCGAGTGGTGGCCAGATGCTCTATATGGTCACCTCCCCACCACTCGACCCTCTAAGCCCGGCAAAAGTTAGGATACGGATCAATGACTACAACCCTGGGCGGGCGCCGGGCTCGCGTTCGTGAGCGCGCCGAGGACTCGGCCCCGAACCGCTTCTTGGGCCATCCCCTCGCGTTCTGCGCCAGCGCCGCGATACTGATCGTTCTGTTCGGCTGGACCTTCTTCACCAATCCCGGCAGGCCGGCACCCGCCGACGACCCGGCCTTTTACGCGTGGAGGACCGAGGCCCTCATCTCGGACGTCCCCGCGACCCTCCTCGAGGTCGAGGGGCCACAGCAGATGCTGGTCGGGGGGTATCGAATCATGACGCCGGTGATCGCCGGGTTCATGCGCCACGTGGCCTCAGTGGGGCCGCTGACGCCAACCGTGTGGCTCGCCGTGGGGCTCCGCGTGTTGATCCCCCTGCTGTTGGCGGGGTTCGCCTATCGTCATCGCCGAGACCCGTTGATCTTCCACGCCGTGGCTTTCGGGTCCGCCAGCCTGCTGCCCACACCGCCGTTCGGCGGTTACCTCGACAACGTTCTGACGCTGACCTTTCTCTCGTGCGCCCTGTACTTCCTCGAGCCGGTGGCTCGCTCGTGGCCGGCTCGCATCGGTCTCTTCCTGCTCCTTCTCGCGTCCGGCCTCGCTCATCCGACCACTCTCGTGATCTTCTGCGGTGTTCTGGGCGCAATGTCGGCCGTGCGTCTGGTCGTCAGGCGCTTCGATTTGGCTTCGGTCATCCGTGACGACGGGGCCATGCTCGCCGTAGGTTTCGTCGCCATCGTGACCGTATACGCGGTGTGGAAGCTCGGCATCTGGGGACAGCCCGCGGCCCTTGGTGAGGCGGCGGTTCCTCCTCCGGCCGATAGCAGCTTCTTCCTCAAAAGGATGGGTGGTTGGCTGCGGGCGCTCCGCCCCACGTTCAACCTCCCTCTCTTGTTCCTCGGGATCGCGGGGTTGCTGGCAGCCGGTAAGAGGGCCGCCGAAGACGAGCTCGCTCGCCCGGCGCTGGTGTGGCTGCTGCCTTTGGTCGGCGCTCTAGGGTTTGCCCTCGGGGTCGCCTATCCCTACTACCGGTTCTTCAACACAACCGTCGCGTGGCTTCTGTTGGTCGGAGTCGGTATCTTCTTTGCGGTCCGGTGGTTCATAGGAACCGCGGCACGTGGCGGGGTTTTCCGACTTGCGATCGTAGGCCTCGTGGCGCCGGTGGCGATCGTGGCGACGAACTTCTCGACGGGCTTCGTGCAGGTGGCATGGAACGATGTTGAGCAGGCGTGGATCTCCCCCGACGAGATCGATGAGCTGGATCTTGTACGGGCTCGCCTGGAAGGAGAAGAGAACCGGCCGGTGGTGTTCGTGACCGATACCGAAGCACCCGAGGCGGTGCGCGCCTATGGTTGGCTCAAGCTCGTCGCAAACGTCTCTCGCTTCGGTGTCGCCCCCGGCCAGCACGATCGCGCCCACGTATATCTCGGCCCCCTCGACTCTTATCTGGCCGGCGAGGCCTCGAGTGGGCCCTCCCCCAACTTCGAGGAGCTCTCACGGGCCTCTCTTGAGGACGCCGAGCGGACGATTGCCCTCCAGCACCGACAGAATGTTCCCGGCGGGGTCTTTGAACCAGGCGATGGTCGGTTTCTCGGCGGCGCGCCGGAGCCCGTGGTCGTCGTCTCTCAGGCTTTCAACCTCGAGGGCCGCAACACCGATCTCGCCGCCGGTACCGATGTTCCCTCGTCTGAAGACGCCGAGATCCTCGTCGTCTCTAGGCAGGGACTCTTCGACTCGACGGGCCCTGTGGCTCCTCCCGAGGTGCCTGCCGCGGGGGTACTGCACTTGGCGCGTGTCCTTCTGGGGCTTGTGGTGCTGCTAATTCCCGGTTTCCTGATGGCGCGCTGGGTGCTTCCGGGCTCGACCTTCGCCGAGCTCATGGGCCTGATTCCGGTACTCTCACTCGTGGCGCTGGGGCTGGCCGGCACCGTGGCTCTCGCCGTCGTGCGGACTCCCTTCTCCGCCCCTTATGCAGGGGCCGTCGTGGTGGCTCTGTGCATCGTTTTGACCCCCGTGGCGAGACGCAGTTCGTGAGGTCGCTGAGACAGCGGGAGCCCCTCGAATCAGGCGAAGGCAGTCTGGTCAAGAGCTCGGGGGACCGCCCGAGGGTGGCCTCGGGCCTTGGGATGAGGGCCGCGCTGGTGCTGGTCGTGGCCGGTGTTCTGTGCTGGGCGCTGGGACAAGGGATCGTCGCCCTGTGGCTGTTCATGGTTGCAGCCGTGATCGTGGCGCTCGTCCTGCCGCTCCCGGCCGCGCTGGTGTCTCCACTCTTCATGGGCGTAGCCGGCTGGCTCGTGGACATGTTGCCGATGGTGGTGCTGATCGGCTGGGCCGCAGTCTCTGCGAGGTGGGGCGTCTCTCTGCTGCTGCAGCGACGAATGCCGAGAGGCGGGCGCTTCGTCTGGCTGGCGGTGGGGCTGGCCGCGTGGACGGGTCTCGGCGTCCTGGCGATCGTAAGTGCCGACCTCAAGCACTTTGCGCTGCTGTTCGTGGTCCAGTTACTCATCAGCACAACACTTCTGGCGGCGGTCGACTCCTTGCAGGACCAAGAGTCCCGCCGCCGAGTTGTTACAGGGCTGCTCGCCTTCGTGGTGTTCTTGTCGGTGGCGGTGTTCCTGGAATGGATCGGCGTGCCCGTTCAAGAGCTCAAGGATTCAAGCGTCGCGGATCGCGTCGAGTCGGCCTATGGAGTGGACGCTTTCACGAACAGCCTCGACATGATCAAGTACGTGCGATCGAGCAAGGCCGGCGCTCCGGACCTGCGCCGGGCGTTGAAGGGGGTGAGCAGCGACAATCCCGGCCTGCCGCCTTTCGAGGTCTTCAAGCCGAAATTCCAGGCGTGGCGAAAAAACCTAATGGTGAGCTTCGAAGGCTCCGCCAGGCCTCTGGAAAAGGAGCTGTCGGATGCGGGCGTGGAGCTGCTCTACGACAACGTCGGGCTCGCCCCGGCCAACAACGTCCCTCGCATGAGGAGTTTCCCGCGCAACTCGCTGACCTACGCGGGAGTGTGTGCGGCGCTATTCCCGCTGGGCCTCTATGTGGCGTGGACGGCAGCGGACAAGAGGCGCCTGTTCGGATGGTTTGCAGTTATCGCGTGTCTTTTCGGCGCAGCGTTCTCCCTCGCTCGTGGCTCGTGGTTGGTTTTGCTCATCGGGGTGATCTACCTGGCGATCGACGGATCGATTCCGCTGCGACGAAAGCTGCAAGCCGCAGCTGTGCTCGCCGCGGCGGCTCTGGCTATCTCGGGCCTGTTCCTGGTAAAGTATGGAGTGGACCCCCTCAGTGCGCGCGGTGAAGCGGAGGGAAGCGTCAACACGCGCGAGGCTCTCTACTCCGACACCGTGGAAATAGTGAGCCGAGGCAACATCTATTTTCTGACCGGCTACGGCACGGAGACCGCGCGCGGGGAGGGCGGCACCTCGCATCGATTGGGCCGCTACATTCCTAGTGCGGGAACGCACTCCACTTATCTCAACTATGTCTACCGGACCGGAGTGGTGGGAGCCTTGCTGTTGATCGCAATCTACGCCGGAGCATGGTTGCATGCGCGTACTGCGGCGCGCACTCCCGATGGCACCGAGCGAGTCTTCGCCACCTGTGTTGCTGCAGCCGTCGTCACCGTGGCCGCTCACGGAATGATCCTGAGCCTCTACGTCGAGCCCGTCTACACACTCGTCGTCTCACTGCTATTGGGCGTCGCCCTGGCCGCGGGCATGGAGGCGCGCGGCCCCCTGTTGCCGTGGCGCTCGGGCCGCACTCGGTGAGTGGAAGAACCGCCGCGGTGGTCCACGGTCCACTATGGACCATTAGCCACCGGAAACGATGGTCCATGGTCCCCTATGAACGCTCAGCCACCGCTGGAGTCGCCAAAGGAGGCCTTCAGACGCGGCGGCGGACGCAGGCGGCGCCCGGATCGGGGACCCGCTAGGTGGGGCATCCGCCCGAGCCCACCGCGAAGGAGTCGCTGTCTCTGGAGGCAGCCGAGGACGTCAGGACGGTCGCTCGCGGCGGCGCCGTCCAGATCATCGGACAGGTCTCGCAGCGCGGCCTCTCGTTCCTCTTCTCGGCCGTGGCGACACGTGTACTGGGGCCCGCGGGGTTTGGTCTCTACAGCCAGATAGCGCGCGTGCTCGCAATCGGAGGGCAGCTGGGGCTCGCCGGATTCAACTACGCCTCGATGCGATTCATCGCCCGAGCCCGGGCCAACAAGGATCATGGCGGCGTAAGAGGAGCCGCCCGCATCGGGTTGTGGGGAACGACGGTGGCTTCTGCCCTCGTGCTGATGGCGCTCGTTGCGCTTGCCGGTCCTATCGCGGCCGCGTTTTCGCGCGGAGACGAAGCTTCGCAAGCCGACGAGTTTGCGACGCTGATTCGCATCGGGGCCCTGTACGTGCCCGCGTTCGCCTACATGCAAGTTCTCCGCTATTGCACGCAGGCCTACAAGACGATGGTGCCCTCGGTCATATCCGGGAACATCGTTCAGCCGGCGGCGCGCTTCGTGTTGGGCGTCGCCCTGCTGCTCGCGGGAATCGAGGTCGCAGGCGCAGTAGCCACCCTGTCGGCGAGCATGGTCGTGGGCGCAATAAGCGCACTTTGGTACTGGCGACGAATGCCCAGCGCTCAGGAGAGACGGGCCTCCCCGCGCGCCTCGGCCGGAGCGATGGTGCGTTTTGCCCTCCCTCAGGGAGGGTCCTCGCTGCTGGGGATTCAGTCGCTGGGCCTGGGCATCATCATCCTCGGCATCGTGTCCGACAACCGCGACGTGGGATTGTTCGCCGTCGCCCTCGCTCTGCAGGGGCCCGGAGGCGTCTTTCTGAGCGGCGTGATCAACATCTGGGCTCCGGTCGTCTCGGACCTCTACGAGAAGGGTGAGATCGCCCGGCTCGACTCGCTCTACAAGACCATCACCCGCTGGGTGGTCACGTTCTCATTCCCCGTCTACGGCGCGCTGATCGTGGAACCCGATCTGTTCGTAACCATCTACGGGGGTACCGAGGTGCTCGAGGCGGCCCCTCTGGTTGCGATCTTGGCCCTCGGCAACCTTTTCTATTCGGGGACGGGCCCGACCGGTTATGTGCTTTCCATGACGGGCCGACCCGGCGTGAACTTCGCCAACTCGGTGGTTGGAGTAGCGCTTTATGCACTCGGAGGAGTGCTGTTCGTCCCCGATCACGGCCTGGTGGCGATGGCGTGGGTGGATGCGGGTGTCACCGCCCTTATCAATAGCGTACGCGTCATCGAGGCCAAGCTGCTGGTGGGTGTGCAGCCGTTTGGGCGTTCGACCCTCAAGCCGGTGGGAGCGGCGCTGGCGGGCGTCGTGGCGCTACTCTTGTGGAAGCTCGTCCCCTTCGAGGGAATGGGGGCCCAGCTTACCGGAGTGGTTCTCGCCGGCCTCGTCTACGTGCTTGTCTTGTGGGCTCTTGGTCTCGATGCGGAGGAGCGTTTCGTCTGGGAACGAATAAATAGCCGAGCGTTCAAGCGCCGCTAAGGAGAGCGCGTGCCGGTGTACTAAGGCCGTAAGCGTCGGCGAGCCGTTCTTACTATTCTTCTGGAGAAGCTCCCGGTTCCTCCGGCGAGATCGCGCAACCCGGGCCGTCCTCGAATTGGTTCCGTTTCGAGGTTGATATCTTGCAAGCGAGTCGTCTTTGCGCAGAGAAACGCCCTGCGCCGCCCCTCGCGATAGTCGCGACATCCCGTGTAGTCCGAGAACCGGGGCCTCAACATGACAACGTCATACCCAAAGAGACTGACCATGTCCTCGATCGCTTCTTGGTGGGGGTCATGGTGAGCTCGTAGTCGACCGCATCCCTTGGACAGTCCAGCCGCTCGCGGCGCATAACCAGCCTTGAGCCAACACTGGTCGAAAGTGTCGTATCGATCAGCATCACGTCGTCATTCAACTCGGAGATCTTCTCCGACAGATTGATGTGCTTGCTCACATGATAAAGGAGTCCGAGGCAGAGAACGACATCGAACCGGCCAAATGAGCTGAGATCGCTTTTGAAGATGTCCCCTGTCATGAACTGATACCGGCTCTCAGCGACACCCCTTTACCTCGAAGACGAGATTTGCTTGATCCGTATGCATCTGACGCCCATCGATTCCCAGCACAGAGTTGCACCCGCTCTCGATTGCGGTCAAGGACCAGAACCCCGCGTTGGAACCGAGATCGAGTACCCGCTTCCCTGCGAGAGACCCTCCAAAGGTTGCGAGCAGTGAGTCAAAGAGGTACCGTCTTCGCTGTTCGTGTCGGTTGATGCGCGTTTTATCCGAGATGGGAGTTGAAATACCGTTCAGATCAAACTTGTAGTGCCATCTTTCGACCCTATTGACACGTTTTTGAATTTCTGCGGTGTCCATATTCCCCACCCTCTCAGCCAACCCTGACGCCGGCAAGTCGACGCCAGGTGCGACTGCCGCTAAACTCATGCCTACATTACCCCTTCCGGGCAAGGGCTTGGCTATGATTGATGCATGAAAGCAACAACGGTCTCGCCCTCTTACGGCGTTCACATGGCCGCTATCCGCTGAAACGCACTTGGTGAAACCTCGCTCGCGTGAGTTGCGCAGGAGCCTGCGCACAGACTTTAACCCTTCGCTCAAGCTGCGCCTAATCCGCTCGGCGTTTCGACTTCGCCAGGCGTCGCACCTGCCTGCCCTGGCTTTGGGCCGACGGCTGCACGAACCCATCTTCATCGTCGGAGCGCCTCGTTCCGGGACCTCGCTTCTGTACGCGATTCTCAGATCCTCCCCGGAGCTGGCGAACTGGCCCGGCGAAGCCCATGAGGTATGGGAAGCGGACTATCATCCCGCGATGAGGGAGTGGGAGTCCAACGCTCTCAGTGCTTCAGATGTCACTCCAAAGACAGCCTCCCGGATCCGCGCACAGTTTTTTCTCGCCGCCGGTCCCCGCAAGCGTTTGGTGGACAAGACGCCCCGAAACTCGCTGAGAGTGGATTTCGTGAACGCCTTGTTTCCCGATGCTCTCTTCGTGTTCCTGCAGCGCGACGGGCGCGACAACGTCAACTCGCTGATCAACGCGTGGCGCAGCGCGCGCTACAGAACCTACCGGCTCCCAACGCCCCACTCGATTTCAGGCATCGACCCCAACTGGTGGAAGTTCGTGCTTTATCCTGGCTGGAGGGACGACTGCAACGGACCGGTCGAAACGGTAGCCGCCAGGCAGTGGAAATTCTGTAACGAGAATGCCCTGGCGGCGCTGGACGCGCTGGGAGAGTCGCGCTGGACTGGAGTTCGTTACGAGAGACTGATCGAGAATCCCGAACAGGAAGCTCAGCGGGTGAGCGGGTTCCTCGGACTCGACTTCGACGATCGGCTCAGAGCTGCGGCTCAGGCTCGCTTGGCGGTGCCCATCAACACGGTGACGCCACCGGAAGCGGGCAAGTGGCGGCGCGAGAATCCGGAGGAAATAGCCGCGATCATGCCGCTCATCGCATCGACCATGGAGGCGCTCGGGTATAGATGAAGGCTCACACGCTGTCGCTGCAGACTTCCTCATCGAAATTCGTCGATCTCACCTCTGAACTGGGGCGTTTTGTAGCCGGGGGTAGCGATGGCATTCTCAATGTCTTCGTGCCGCACGCCACCGCGGGTGTGGCGGTGATCGAGACCGGCTCGGGGTCGGAGGAGGATCTGGAGCAGGCCTTGAACCGACTGTTGCCACGCGATCAGGCCTATGTTCATAGGCACGGCTCCCCGGGCCACGGCGCGGACCATGTGCTGCCTGCGTTCGTGTCACCCTCGGTGACTATCCCGGTGGTGACAGGCGCGTTACAGCTGGGGACGTGGCAAAGCGTCGTGCTCGTCGATCTCAACAAGGACAACCCGCGCCGGCAGGTGCATCTGTCCTTTCTAGAGGGTTAGTACGCTGCGAGCTATGACCCGCTACTGCTTTCGCGCCTGGCGAAGCTATCGCTCCAGGCTCATTCTTTTCTCTCCCAAGAGCCCCCGGGGTTCTCTCGGAGAGGCCCAATCCTCTTTCTTCGCGACAGACTACCGGCCGGACTCCACCCTCGATCGATCAACCTGTGAACCACCCCCGGGTTTGATGGAGCACGGGCTGCTAACCGCAGGCTCAAACGGGGAAGGGGTTCGGCCACTCAGGGGATCACCGTCCCAACCGACCGGGCCCGATGGGTCAAGAACCCCGAGCCGGGTGGCCCGGTGACGCCGCGCGTTCATACCGCCCGCCAGGGTCGATCGCAAGCCGTAAGCCTAACTAAGCCCGAATCCACCGAATAATGACCTGAATTAATCCCACGATAAGCGCGACAAATGCCCTCTGACTTGGGAAGATGGAGGTTGCGAAAGCCACCCACCCACCAACTAAGCCTAAACTACAGAGCTAGCGCTGTGAGCCCACGAATGTCCATTCTCGGCCGTTCCGGCGCGGACGCAATTGCTCGCGAGGGCTTCCAGAAGCTCGTCGCCAGCGTCGGGCTCGGAGGCGTCGGCGTCGTCTTGGGCATCGAGGTCAGCCGTCTCGCCTGCAACAACGAGGACTGGTACCAGCTGCTCGATCTCCGCGCACTAGCCGACACGCTCATCGCCGACCAAGACGGCGTTATACCGGCCGACTTCAACGACCGCTTGGTGCTTGGGCTCAAGGGGGACGTGTCGGAGGCGGAGCTGTACTTCATCCGCGGCCGCCTCACCGCGGGTCTCCTTCACAGGGCCGGCAAAGGCGAGTTGCACCAGGGGCTCTCGGTCGGCTTCGACTACGACGACTCCGACAGGTCACGATGGGTCCCAGGACGCAGCCGAGGTCGAGGCGAATCGCCACCTTCTTTCCGGCGCTCGACGAGGTTTCGAGCGCGCGCAAGGTGGTGCTGTCGCTGCGTGACGACGGACTGTTGATCCCGGCGCCGGACCAGAGGCCGCTCACGCATCACGCTGGGTACGTTGGCAGAGCGTCGTGATCGTGGACACCAATCGGGACAACACCGATTAGGAACGTGCGCCTGTCCTTCGTGCCGTCTCGAGCACAATAGCTGAACCCGGATGACGGCTCGGTACGATACGGCCTCGTGTCCCTGCCCCACCACCTCGGCGACGCGGTGTGGAGCAACCGGTATTCATGTCATCGATCATGGAAGGGCGGAGCGTGGACCCTCAGCACGGCACTGAGATGCGAGCCTGTCACGTCCGCGCCCGCGATGGCTTCGCCCTTCTGTACTCGCTGCGGCGCGGAGCTGGCCTGGTCCGCTACAACGCCCATGAGGACGAGTGGCAATGTTTGGAGTGCTTCCAAACCACGACTGGCGGGGGGGGCGGCCCGCCGCCGGGCCCAAGGGCATGTTCGAAGTCTTCGGCGCGTAGAGGCGTTCCACGCGGGTCAGCCGGAGCAGGGGCGCCGGTGGATGATCGCGAGAGGGGCGCCGCGGCCGCGAACCTGCTCCCGAGGATGCTCGAGGAAAGGCGGCGAGTCGACTCGCCCGATCGGGGCGGCCACCGAATCGACGCCGAAGGCTCGCGCGGTGCGCTCCCAGGCAGCGGGGCTTCCCATCCCCCACGTCAGAATCCGATCGGCGCGTTCGCGGCGGTCGTCGGAGGGAATGTAGTCGTAGACATCCGCCCATCGAATGCGGGCGGCGTTATCCACCTTTCTGGTGTGCGCAGTCCAGGTAAAATAGACCATCCGGTAGCCGGTGTAGGCGTAGGTCAAGAGGTCGATCTCGCCTCCGACCGCCACCGTGCAGCTCATTCCCGGCTTCGGTGCTAGGACGTTCAGAAACGTCCGCGGACGGCCCCGCAGTGACGCGGACAGCACGCTCGGGACCTTGACTGTCTCGGGTAGCGCCAGGCTCCCGATCAGCGGCGATGGAGCGGCGGAGGCGAAGAGGATCGCGAGCACGACGAGCCCTGCGAAGGGATGCATCCGTCGCGTCCTGACGAAGATGTCGTACGCGCCGAGGGCGCCCAAAAGAGCCACCGCGAACTGCATGAGCGGCCAGTAGCGGTGGGGTCTTCCCAGCGTCAAGAACGCCTCGCCGAGGAGCGTTGGAAAGTACCTCGCGGCAAGCAAAGCGGCCGCGGCGGAGACGAATGTTGCAACGAGAACACGCGCCGAGACCTCCTTCCAGCGCACGCACGCCAGCGCACCCCAGAGGGCGAACGGCGTGACGATGCCCCATGAACCCAGGACGGCGGTTGGCGACAAGGTCACGGGACCTACTTGCGTGATGTTCACGAATCCGCCGAGCCGCAGATAGTTCGCTGCAATCGGCAGCAACCAGAAGGAATAGACGAACAACGCCGGAAGCACCAGCGTGACCGCGGCTTTGATTCGGCCCACCTCGGCGACCACAAGGGCGGCGAGCACGGCTGCGCCCATTGCAACGAAGAACGTCTCCGCTCCGACCGTCCCGGTCAATCCAACCACGACGCCGGCGGCGCCGATAAGCGAGAGACTCTTCCTGCGAAGGCCGGCGATCAACAGGAGCAATACCGCGGGCAGCAGCGCAAACGCCAGATCTCGCGGGAAGACGGGCGCGAGGTTGTTGAAGGAAAAATTGTAGGATCTCTTGAAGAGAAGGTCCCCGAGGTAGATCTCGGCGCCGCCGCCTCGCGGATTGAGGACGACATCGATGCCTCCCACCACGAAGTACCCGACGCCCCCGCTCAGGGCCCCGAAGAGAGCCGTGATGACCCCGGAAACACGATCTCCCCATTGCCGGCCCAGTGCGTAGAGAGAGAGGATCCCGCCGGTGACGACCATGAGCTGAAGTGCGCCGAGCGAGTGAAACGCTCTCGAACCCGGAACGAAGGCCGCCGCGAACGCGGCCACGGCATGATAAAGCCACGGATAGAAGTTCGGTATGTCACCGGTCAGCGGCGCCGAAGGGGTCGACTCTCCGTTCAGCAGTTGAGAGCTCCACCCCATGTGAAGCGCGATGTCGCCGCTCGAGAAGCCGGCGGGAAGCATCCTGAACACCGGCGTCCCCCACAAGATGACGCCCGCCGCTACCAGGCCTACGAGCGCCAGGATGTCGCCCCGCTCGAAGCGCTCGGCCGGGTTACCGGTTCTCCTACGCCATAACCTGCGGAGGACGAGGGCAACGGCGCAGGCGATCGCCAGCGACCTTACGAGCGACTGATTCGAAAGAACCGCCCCCCCACTTGCCATGTGGGCGAGCATCAGCACGAACACGAATGCGACGAGCCCGGGAAGCGACAGGGCCAGACAGAACACCGGCCCGGCGCCGAACCGGGCGAGCAACAGGTCGGCGATCAAATATCCCAAGGTGAGTAGCAAGGCCGCCACGATGAGCGCCTGAAGACCCGCGACTAGTGCGCTCGAGGGCGACACAAACATAGGCAAGGGACCCTAACCCAGCGGCCACCGCTTCGGCGTTTCACCGCTTGGTGATTCCGCCTTTATAGTGGCCCGCTCGGTCCGTTCTCGAAGAGAAAGACATGAGCACCCAACAGTGACCCTCTTTGCCAAACCTGGAATGGGACGCGGGGTGAGCCCGCTTGCGGTCCTCTGTGCCGTCCTCGTGGCAGGCGCGTGCACGGGAGCTCGAACCACGCACGAGCCAGAACCGCCGCCCAACATCCTTCTGTTCATCACCGACGACCAGCGCGTCGGGACGCTCCGGGTCATGCCGGCAACCCGTAGCTGGTTCGAGCAGAGAGGCACCTCCTTCACACAGGCTTTCGCGACCACCCCACAGTGCTGCCCTTCGAGGGCGTCGATATTCTCCGGCCAGTACGCTCACAACAACGGCGTCTTGACCAACAACGACGCCTTAGAGCTCGACAGCTCGTCCCTTTTCACCCGATCGCTACAGGCCGAGGGCTACACAACTGCGATCGTCGGCAAGTACCTCAACTACCCCGGTGGCTTCACGAATCGCGCGAATGTGTCCATCGATCCGCCCCACTTCGATTATTGGGCCAGCTTCTTGGGCGGGTACGATGACTCGTTGTTCAACGTCGGCGGCAGGCTCCGCGCTGCCGATTACTCGACTACGTTCATCGAGCAGCGGGCCGCGGACGCGCTGCGCTCCTTCGAAGCCGCCGACTCGCGCCCATGGTTTCTGATGGTGGCGCCTTTTGCTCCTCATCCTCATTACGAACCCCAGCCGAAGTACGAAGACGCGCCCGTCCCCAAGTGGTCGCCGAGCCCCGCCACTCGGGAAAGAGACCGTGCCGACAAGCCTCCTTTCGTGCGCCGCGGCACGCGGCTGCCGCTCTCTCGAGCCCAGAAGATTAGAGGAGAGCAGCTGCGAACGCTCATGTCGGTGGACGATCTTGTTGAGCGCGTCGCGCGCTCCCTGGGGAAGCTGGGTGAGAAACGAAGAACCTTCGCGTTGTTCGTATCCGACAACGGCTTCTCGTGGGGCGAGCACGGGCTCGTGGGCAAGGGCACGGCCTACACTGAGTCCATACGCATTCCCTTGCTCATGTCGTGGTCGGGGCACGTGCGTGGGGGCGCAGTGGACGATCGGATGGTGGCGAACATCGACCTCCCCGCCACGATCCTGGATGCCGCCGGCATCGAGCCGCCCGAATACCTGAACATGGATGGCTTCTCGCTGCTGTCGGATCGAAGGCGCCAGCGACTGCTCCTCGAACACTGGGGGCTCGAGGACAACGGTCTCTCCTCGTGGGCATCAATACGGACCGAGCGCGCCCAGCTCGTCGAGTACTACGGGGAAGACGGAAACATCGAGGCCCGGGAGTACTATGATCTTGCAGCCGATCCGTGGCAGCTTACGAACCTCTTCGGTCACCACGGCCGCGCCGGCGATGTTCCTGAAGCCGAAGCACTCGCCGAGCAGCTCGCCAAGGACCGGCGATGTGCCGGCGAGAGCTGTCCTTGAGAGGCGGAGAGCTCCGGCAGGAGGAAGGATCCAACGAATCCCGAGGTCACGGCCTTCGAGCGGGAGACGACGCGCCCACGAGTGTCCGTCAACAAAGTAGCACCGGCGCCGAGAGGGTCCCTGCGCGCCGCGTCGAGCTCCTGTCTCTGAGCGCCTGAGTCGCCCGGCGCGTCTCCGGCGAGCAGTTGCCACGGCGTTCGTGGTGGTCGCGCTCGGGGCGGGATCGGCGTCGGGACGGCCGACGACTTTCGCTTCGGTCCTCTGGCGCAGTTCTCGGGCACCTTCCCAAGAACAGGCGAGTACGGCGGGCTGAGACTCGCGATCGTGACGCGACGGTCGCGAACGAACCGTGCCGTTCGGAGAGCTGGGTCTTCGCCGGGGCCGAGGTCGAGGGGTAGATCGACAAGCTCGGCCGTTCGCCGCGCGCGGTGCTGCCCGACCTCGCCGAGTCTCACCGTCGCTTCAACGACGAGGAGCCGGCCAGAATGAGATTGGTCGGCCGCATCTATCGCCTGCGGGAGGGCGAGCCAGCGGACCACAGAGATCACGGTAATCCAGTGGCGGTGATCGACCTCGCGGAGAGGGTCGGAGGCCGGTGGTTCTGCGGCAGCCTCGTGGGCGGGTGGCGGCGTTCCGGACCATCGTCTGCGGCTTCGTGGTGGCCCAATGTCCTCTTGTTGAGACATGGGTCGTCGCCCACGCCCACGTTGCCCCATCCCCACCTCCCGCTCAGGATCGGACGATACGGCCGTTGCCCGTCCCAGCCCCAGGACTGGTCTATGCCGAGCAGATCCTCCTGGTTGCCGCCGCCGCGGGGCCGCGTAGCCGGCAGGCCGCGTTCCTCCTCTACCTCGAGCCTTCGAGCTCCTAACGCCGCTGCTGCTGGTTTCCGGCCGGGTAGGGCGGATCATGAGTGGCCGCAACGGTGGGCTTCCACGTCGTCACCTACACCGGGACCACTATCCTCTTCTGGCCCCAGCTCGCATGCCTGACGGCGTTCCTGCCTCTCGAACGCATGCGCCTCTCAAGCCTCACTCGGATGCGAACCGACGACAAGCCGGTGGCGCACGTGGGCGCCGCAGATCCGTGACCCGCTCCCCAGTGCCGAAGAAAAAGTGGCCTTGACGAGCATGGGTCATTCGATGGCACCCGCAGCGGCCTGAGGGCGCCGACTCGGTGGAGGCCGGGGGATGGCTTTCGGGGAGCAGCCCGAGCTCCGGGACCCCTATCTCATGCCGGGTGAGACGAGCAACGGCGGGCGCCGTTTCCGCGAATGGCCGGGCCGCGACGTGGTTGCGGGCGGCGGGGTATGCGTGGCGGATCGATGGGAAGGACTTCAGCCGGGTCATCGTGTTCAGGCTGAGCTGGTGGAGTGAAGGCAATGGGACACCCACGCGAAGCGCCCGCTTGCGGCGAGATCGGATCTCAGCTCTTCCTCGACCTCTGTCTGCGAGGTATGAGCATCCTCAGGCGACCGAAGGCCGCCGCGGCGCGCGCTCGTGGGCTCGGGTTCGGGTAGCGGCGCGGGTAGCCGAGGTCGCTCAGGAGGTCGCCGGCGACGGCCTCGAAGATCTCGACACTGGATGCGGGCATCTGCTCTTGCCAGGAGCGAGCTTCGGCAAGCGGCCCCTCGGTGAGACGAGGGTTGTACTGAGCGGCGCGCGGCAGGACCTCGTCCCGCGACCTCTCTTGGTAGTCCAGCATCTCCGACTCGAAGCCCAACCCAATGAAGTCACATATGTCCGCCACCTGGGAGCGCGGGTCGGCGACGAGCTGCTCGTAGGAGACCTCCAGGTAGCGACCGGCGCCCAGCGCCCTTCCGGCGGTCAACCCGGCCGTGACGCGCCGCTTCCACAGCTCGCCGGCATGTGCCACGTTGTTGGGACCGAAGGGAACCTCGGCGTACGACAAGGCCACGTTGCGACCGTCGCGCACAATGTGAATGAAGCGGGATGCCGGCCACAGGTGAGCGAGCAGCGGGATGTGCTCTATGTAACGAGGCGTCTTGTCACCCCACGCGGTCTTGCTCCGGGCGCCTGCGTAGGCTTTGTAAGCGGCCTCCATGACTTCGGCATAGGAGGCAGCGCGACGCCCCTCCAGCTCTGCGCGTGCGGAGTCGATGGGGAGGTCCCAGGCCTGAAAGCGCTTGTGGGCCGCGAGCGCGGCGAGGAGCGGCTCCACCTCGACTTCGTGATCATCCTCGGGATGGAGCTCCACGATGAAACGCGATTCAGGGGGCACGGCGATCCCGCCGTGAGTGTTCAGGATGAGCCGCAGCAACGTCGTGCCTGAGCGCGCCGACCCGACGACGAAGAACAACTAGTGCCCCGTCGCGGAAATCATCGTCACATTCGAGCACCCCTGCATCACCGATGGTTGCGTTGCTTTTCGCTCACGTACCTCCAGGTACGCTCGACTCCTCGCGTCTTGCCCACGGCTCCGCCGAGTTCGGAATTGGGATTCAATTTGGCGCGCAGGGTCGCTCTCGATGTTGGCGCTTCTTTCGCGTCGGACCACTAGTGCTCTCGCGCGTAAGTCAATTGTGAGCTACGGGACCTTGAAGGGACGGCCATCGTTCGTCCATTTAAACGGTTGGGCTTTGCGGTTGTGGTCCTCTATGAAGACGATGATCCGGTCGGCGAGGTCGTCGATAGAGGCGAACTCGCCGTGACACAACAGCCGGCGCTCCAAGATCGAGAAGAGCAACTCGACCTGGTTGAGCCAGGAGGCATGCGTGGTGTTGTGCAGGAACACATGGGGGTGCGCGTCGAGGAAGTCCTCGACCTCGTTGTCGTCGCGCGCGAAGGGCAGCAGAAGGGGATAGTGGCATAGGCGTTGGGGAAAGCGACTCCTTGCCGCTTGAAGTGTCGCTCGACTGAAGGGAGCCGTCAAGCGTGTCGGCGCGCTGGTCGTCGGTGATGAAGATAAGCACGTTCGGGGTTGGCTGCTGGATTGCCGTCCCCCTAAAGAAGGCTGTTGGGACCCCGGAGGGCTGGGTGAATGCCAGCCCTCCGCACTCGACGCAGGCCACCAGCACCGCAGGGAGCCGTTTCACAGGTAGCCAAGGTCCCGAAGGTGCTGCTCGACGGTGGCTTCCTCTTCGCTTGTCATTCCCGACTCGGCCACGACGCCGGTCGACTCGACGCGTGCGATGTAGTCGTCGAGTCTGCGAGTCACTGCGGACTGGTTTCGAGCGTGGTTGTGGCGCTCGTGGGGCGCTCCTCCGGGGTTCAGCCAGTGCAGCGTTTTCCTCCCGCCGGGCGCCTTGAGCAGCTTCCACTCGGGCGTGCGGGCACCGACGATGCGATCGCCCCCGAGCTTCACACCGACAGCCTCCATGTAGGCAGGCTCCTCCGGGAGCGAGTCGCCGTCCAGGAAGGGCTTGAGGCTGCGCCCGTCGATGCCCTCCGGAGAGGGAATGCCGCACAGGTCTGTCAGCGTCGGCAGCAGATCAATGTGGCGGACCTGGTCCTCCACCCGTCTTCCGGCGGGGACTCGTCGGCCGGACAGGATCAGCGGGACTCGCACGAGCTCTTCGTAGAGTGCAAACCCGTGGCCGATCTCGAGCCCGGCGAAGCGATTGTCCAAATAAGGAAGCCACTTGCCGAGCTGGAAAGCTCGACGCGAGCGACGCGCAAGTCGCAACATCTGAAACTGCAGTGGAGATGACGGGTACTGCTCGCCATGATCTCCGGTCACGACGATGAGCGGGCTGTCACCGGCGGCTTCGAACACCGGCGCGAGCCATTCATCGGTGGCGCGGACCGCAGCCTGATACCCGGCTTTGTCCTTGCGTTTCTCGAAGTTAGGAGGGGAGCGATAGGGCCGGTGCACTTCCCAGATGTGCAGCAACATGATCCACGGCTCGGCGTACGAGCGCATCTTTGAGATGACCTCTTCGCGCCAGTAGAAGAAGGGAACCTTGTACGCCTGCCTGCAGCGCGCTTCATGGAAGCCGCGCAGGATGCCGGTTTCGGGCAGCAGCGGACCCGTGACCTCCGCGTAACAACGATAGCCTGCTTGTGCGAATGTCTCCGCCAGGGTCGTGACCGCTTGCGACAATCTGTAGCCCTGCAAGCCTCGAACGCCGTGCCTGGGCGGATAGCAACCCGTCAACATGGACGAGAACGAAGGCGTCGTGGTGGTCGCGGTGCACACGGCCTGACGGAATGAGACGCCTCTACGCGCGAGCCGATCGAAGGTGGGAGTTGCGACCTCCTCACCAAAGACTGCGTCGGCTCGCAACGAGTCGATGGCAAGCACCAGGACATTGGGCAAGTCGGAGGCGCTAGAGCTCATCAGCCGGCCTCCGCGCACCGGGTGATGAGTGGCAGGCTCCTTCCCGGAAAGACGGCGCTGAACAGGCGCTGGTGAAGGCGAGTGTCAAAGGCGGCGGGCGCCTCGACTCCGTCTGGGAGGTTGTCCCCAATTCGATAGCGCGACAGGAACGAGGAGATCTCTTCGGGGCTCACCCCGTTGGCTCGCATCTCCTCGATGCTCAAGAACAAAGAGGTCGCGGAGCTTCTCTCTATGAGGCCCATGTCATCGTCGACGTGGTCGAATCGTTCCCTGACGTCGTCGCGCAGCTCTGCTCGATCGATGGCCCAGCCTTCTTGCCCCAGCGGAGTCTGCCCGTGGTCGGCGGTGACGGTCAGAACGTAGCCGCCGTAGGCAATGTTTGAGTCGAGCCATGTGACCAGGCTCTTCAGTCCCTCGTCCACTGAGGTTAGGACGTCACCCATCTCTTTGGAGTTCATGTTCCAGCGGTGCCCGACGTGGTCCGGTGACTTGAAGTGCACGTAGAGGAGGTCTGTGATCGAGTCCTTGCCGAACCTCTCCTCGTCCAGTAACTTCGTGGCGGTCCGAGCGACCCAGGCGGCGTCGGCGGGCGTGTAGCCGGCCTGGATTGTGGATGTGTCATGGCCCCGCCAGCGCCCGTCGGCGGCTCCGTCGGCACGGTCCATCCTTGCGCGGTCGCTCTTGCGCCCCGTGATCGTGGACGCCCAGCGAGGCATGGAGTAAAAGCGCCGATCTGTCGTCCAATCCCCCGAGGGCTCGGCGATCAAGGCGATGTCCTTGTCACCCTTGCGAATCGATGCGCCGTGGCCCAGGAGGCCCAATGGGTAGTTGCCGGAGGCGACGAGCGCCGCCTTGGCCCGGTTGCCGTTGGCCGCATCCCATCGGTCGGCCAAGGTGTCGGACCGAAGATTGAGGCGGGGTTCCACGGGAACTCCCGAGTCGTTGCCGTCCCAAGAGAACGCCCCCACGAGCTTGTGCTTCCTGCGAATAGCGATCCCAGTCACGCCATGGATCTGAGGGAAGTTGCCGGTCGACATGCTGGTGTGGATGGCGGGCGTGATAGAGGGCGACGATCCCACCACAGCCTTCTTGATGTTGGAGCCTTGCTCGATCATCCGTGCGAGGTATGGCCACGAGCGCGGCCGGCGATTCAGGACGTTCCAGCCACCGCCGTCAATCGAGACGGTAACGAGCACGCGCGGCGGCTCGGCTGCGTCGGCCAGGACCTCGTGAATCGGCTTGCCCTGACGCTCGCCGAAGTCGAAGCCGAGCATGGCGGCGTGAGTCGGCGCGAGGTCGGCGAGCGTGATCTCCCTATCGATGCTGAGCTGGCCTTGGGGCTCTATCAGGCCCGGTCCGTAGAAGACCAACGGGACCCGCTGGAGGAAGTCGTAGGGCCCCGAGTGGCTGGTATTGGCGAAGGTTCCTACGTAGCTCGGGGGCCGGGGGACGAGCACTATGTCGCTGCTTCGGATCGGGCCGGGGGCCCAGCCGCGGTCGATGTAGCGGATCCATCTCGGGGGCAGCTTGCAGGCGTCTCGCAGATATCTCTTCTTGGGTATCGGGACCTGGGCCGCCTGGCGCGTCGAACGCCTGCCCTTGGCGACCACCGAGGCCGGCTGCGTGTCGTCGGGTCTTGCCTGCGGCTGCCTGGATGCTCTCACCGGATCCACGGCGGAAGGCTGGGTCACCAGCAAGACCGCGCCGACCACGGCCGCGAGCGCCATCGGGGCGAAGGGCAGCAACGGGTCGCGTCGCCTCACAGCGTCCACAGCTCCTCGGGGCGCTGCTCGAGTGCCCACGCGGCCGCATCCACACCCATCTTCACAGCGTGGTCCATGTTTCCGATCTCGTATTTCCAGGACCCGAAGCGGCCGCGCGACAGGATGCCAGAGTCCATAAGCCAAGCTTGGGCGGTCGCGAGCGCCCGATCGCGTTCGAGGGTGGGGACCGGGTAGGCGTAGGGGATGTCCTCGAGGTGCAAAGAGGCCACTTCGGGCCTGCCTTCGACTACTCCTGCCGACCTCAGACCGGCCTCGACCCCCTCAGGCAGCCCCCTTTGACTGGTGGGCTTGTAGGAGGAGTAGGAGGTCTCGGTCATGTAGGCCGAGTACGTCGAGGTATCAGATTCGGGCACATTCGCCGGCGAGTACTTGGCGAAGTTCGTGGCTCTATAAAAGGGTGCATCGTCCTGGGGGAAGTACATCCATGACTTGTCGTCCTTGAGCTCGAGCTCATAGCCCACGCCCACCATGTAGACCCCGTTGTGCTCGAGCTTGTCCGCGGCGTCTCTCACCTCTGAGGGGCAGGGTTCGAGCTTATGGAGCAGGAGATCGAGGGGCATGGTCGAGATCAGCGTGTCGTAGTCCTCGTCGGCGCCGTCTGTGTAACGCACCGTCTTCTCCTCGACGTTTATCTCGACGACATCACGCCCGTAGGTGATGTTCTCGGCGAGGCGCTCGGCAAGCCGCCTATAGATCTCCCCGGTGCCCCCGAAGGCGGGAAAGACAAACGTGTTGTTGGGTCCCCACGCGATGTCATCTTCCTGGAAGACGAGGCTTCTGAGAGCCCGCTTGTAGTCGAGGACGCTCACCCTCTCGCCGATCCAGTAGGACTGCATGCGCTCGGGGGGCGTCGCCCATACCTTGAAGTTGTAGGGCCGCATGAAGTGCGTGGTAATGCCGGTTCCGAAGACCGCCTCCATCCAGGTGGCGAAGTCGGTGCTGGGGTCGCCCCCGGGCGCATCGATGAGCCCGAGGACGCACTCGTAGGCGACCTCCTCCGGGAGGTAGCGGAGGTTGTTCTGAAACGGGTAGGGCACCCAGCGGTCGGAGAAGCGGATGTAGGAGGAACGGTCGTGACGGTAGACCTCCTCGCCCATTGTCTCCTCGAGAAGGCGGTCGAACTCCCCGAAGTGGCTGAACACGACGTGGCCGCCGTGATCCCAGGTGAAGCCCTGGGGGTCGGTAACCGACGCGGCCAAGCCCCCCGCCCGGTGTGAGCGCTCGACCAGCTTCCAGTTTTTGTAGCCTCGCAGCGACAGCTCGCGCGCCGCCCCGAGCCCACAGGGGCCCGCTCCGATGATCAGGATCTTGCCGGGAGCCTGCATATGCTCGCGTGGTCCTCGCATCGCTCGTAGGTGCTGGTGGGGTCTCGCGTGCAGGTGCATGCGTGATGGGCGAGGACCCGTCGACTAGTGCTCCTGCGCGGAAGTACCGACGGGGCTTACGCAAAGGTGCACCAAGAAAGTTTACAGGGGAGCCCACCCGAGCCGCGTCTATGCCTGTCCGGGCTGGGTCATCCCCGCCCCTTAGCTGGCTCTTTGCCAGGTTAGGGGCGGATTCCGCACCTTTTCTGGCACAAAGCCGAATGAGGGGCGGTGGGCATGGGCGGCAAGGGCTACGCTCGGCCCCCAAGTCCGGCGATCGACGAGAGCTAGCGATCCGCTGGAGGATCGCGCAATGGAACTAGCGATCCGCTGGAGGATCGCGCAATTGGAAGGGGGCAACCATGAGGAGATCCAACCAACTGGCGGCCGTAACGGGCGTGGCGCTCATCGGCCTTGCGGTGCTCCAGGAGAGGCGCAAGCCTCCCGCCCAGCGTTCCTGGCACGGCCACGTGCTCGGGTTCGTGCCTTACGACCTGAGGCCTCCGAGCGTGAGCCGCTTTCGCCGGGCGTGGTGGAACCCCTCTGACCCGCGTGTCTTCACCGAGCGGGACTTCGGCGTCGGCTGGGCGGTCAACCTTCCCAGTCTGGCTCGCTTTGCTTCCGAGGTTCTCACCGCGAGGTGATTGCGCCGGAGCGGGCGATTTCGGTCTTCGGCGTCCGTTTGGCGCGCCTGTCCCCGCGTGCCGCCCTCGCCGAGGCCGAGCGTCTCTACGACGCGCCCGACCCGTCCTACATAGCGCACGCCAATGTGCACACGCTGAATCTGGCGAGCCGGGACGAGACCTATCGCCGCGCCCTCAAGGACGCCGCCATGGTGCTCAACGACGGTAAAGGCGTCATGCTGGCCGCTCGTATCAAGAGGGACCGTTTTCCGGCCGACCTCAACGGCAACTTCTTCACCCCGCTCGTGCTCGAGCTCGCGGCCGAGCGCGACTGGCCCGCCTATCTCCTTGGGGCGAAGCCGGGAGTGGCCGACAGAGCGCTCGAGCGCATCGTCCGGCGGCTGCCGAGACTCAGGGCGGTGGGCGTGCGCGACGGCTACTTCGATCCCGGCGATGAGTCGGTGGCGGCGGCCGTCCGGGCCGCCGAGACCGGGTTGCTGCTCGTGGGCCTCGGTAACCCCGCTCAGGAGCTGTGGATGCAGGCCAACCTGGACGCCACCGGGGCGCGCCTTGCGGTGGGGGTGGGGGCGTTCTTCGATTTCCAGGCGGGGCAGGTGCCGAGGGCGCCCGAGTGGATGAACCGGGCGGGCATCGAGTGGGTCCACCGCCTGGCCCAAGACCCTCAGAGGATGTGGCGGCGCTATCTCCTCGGCAATCCTCGCTTCGTCGCGCTCGTAGCTGCCGAGGAGCTCAAGACCAGGCGATGACCGAAGACATCTCGAGGGCTGCATCCTGCTTCATCATCGCCACCCGCAACCGGCCCGAGGAGCTGCTCAACACCATCGAGAGCCTGGTGGCTCAATCAGTTCTTCCGGAGGAGCTGTGCATCGTCGACTCGAGCGCCAACACCCCGACTCGCGCCGCGATCGAGGGGCTCTGTGAACGGGTTGCGCTGCCTCTCGACTACGTCCACCCGGCGCCGCGGGGGCTGCCGCGGCAGCGCAATCTGGCCCTGGACAGAACCTCCGGCGACCCGGTCTTCCTCATCGACGACGACGTCTTCATGGAATCCACCTGTCACGAGCTGGTGCTGTCGGAGTACGAGCGCTGGGACGAGCGCTTGGGAGGTGTTCGGGCGGGCCCGATGACGCCTGCGAGGCCGGCGTGGTTCTCGGTTTTCTGGCGGCGATTGTTCGGCATCGGGGGCTGGTGGCCGGAGGCCTCGGGGCGAGTGCGCAAGGGCTTCTGGCTGGAGGGAACCTCTTACTCGGCCGGGGTCAAGAAGCAGGAGGCATTCGTCGGCTACTTCATGTCCTACCGGCGGGCAATCTTCGCCGAAGAGCGCTTCGACGAGGAGCTGTCCGGCTACGCCAGCCAGGAGGACATCGACTTCTCCTACCGGGTGTCGCGCAAGTGGACGCTGGTGCAGACGCCGCACGCACGCTGCGAGCACTTCAAGACCACCACCGACCGGCTCGACTCCACAAAGCTAGAGCGGATGAAGCTCGCCAATCACTTTTATCTGTTCCGCAAGAACATGCCCCAGGACATCCGTCACAGGGCCGCGTTGTGGTGGGGCCTCGTGGGCTTGTTCCTGCACAACACCGTCAAGGCAGCTGCCCGGCGCGATCCGGGACTGGCGGCCGGGATCGCGATCGGCGCATGGGAGCAGGCGCGGGGCCGCGGCCTCATAGACCCTTCGACAGACCCATGAGCCCGGCGGAGGGCGCGCTCGAGATCGGCGCCAAGCCGCGCGACTACTGGTGGACGGTGATCGCGGTCGACCCTCTTGCGCTGCCCCTCACCCGAAGGCTGGCGCGCTCGGGATCGGTGTCGCCCGACCAGGTCACGATAGTCTCGGTCGTGCTGGGGCTGCCGACCGGGCTCGCCTTCGCCACCGGCACGAGGGCCGGCCTGGTGGTCGGGGCGCTGCTGTTCTATTTCTCCTTCCTGCTCGATTGCGTCGACGGCAAGCTCGCCCGGGCGCTTCAGACCACGAGCCCCCGAGGCAAGGTGCTCGACGACCTCGGCGACGGCGCCCGGCGGGGCAGCGCGGCGGCCGGGCTCGCCGTCTTCTTGTGGAGGACGTCACCAGGTGGGGTGTTCTGGCTGGCGGTCGCCTATGGGTTCATGGCCTACTACTTTGCGCTTATCTCGGGAGGGACGCGCGGCGAGCCACAAACCAATGTCGGAGGTCGGTTGGCCGAGGCGCTCGCGCGCCGGCGTCTGCTTCCGACCCCCGGTACTCCCGACGTCGCTGCGCTCGTGTTCGTCCTCGGCCCCCTAACATCGTGGGTCGCTCCGGCCTTGGTGGTCGGAGACATCCTCTTCGCCCTCGCTATCCTGCTGACCGTGTACCGGGTGCTGAGGCACCCCTCATGAACAAAATGAGCACGAAGAGCAAAGTCTTGCTGCTGGGCCTCGACGGCGCCACCTTCCGGATCCTCGAACCCGCCTTCGCCGCGGGTCACATGCCGACGTTCAAGAGCCTGCTCGAGCGGGGTGCGTCCGGGATCCTCACATCGACGCATCCGCCCTACACGCCGCCGGGCTGGACCTCGATCTTCACCGGCGTCAATCCCGGCCGCCATGGCATCTTCGGGTTCACGCTCGGCAACTCCCAGCGAAGGGGAGGGCTGGTCCGCCTCGACAAGGTCAAGGCGCCGGCGCTGTGGAACGCCGCCAACGCTCAGGGCTGCCCGGTGGGTCTGTTCAACATCCCCATGACCTATCCCGCTCCGCCCGTGGACGGTTTTGCGGTTTCGGGCATGCTCACTCCCGAGGGAGGAGGTGTCACTCCCGAGAGCTTCACCCACCCCGAAGGGCTCGCCTCCGAGCTGATCACCCGCGCAGGTGGCTACGAGATCGACATCGATGTCAACTACGACGAGGACTGGAAGTCCACCGCCATCGAAGAGCGATTGTCCGTCAACCTGGCGAAAAAGCGCAGCGCGCTGAAGCTTCTGCTGGAGCGCCACGAGGTGTCGCTGCTGTTCATTGTTCTGGAGGCGCCCGACCGCCTCATGCACGCCCACTACAAGTACATCGACCCGGCCTGCGAGCATTTCCACAGGCCTCAGGCCGAGCCCATCAGGGAGCGCGTGTGGTCCTTCTTCGACGAGATGGACGCGGTGATCTCGGATCTGCTCGAGTGGACCTCGGACGAGGATTATGTCGTGACGATGTCAGACCACGGCTTCGGTCCTAAGGACAAGGTCGTGAACCTGAACCTCGCCCTCAAGGAGTGGGGGCTGTTGTCGCTCTCGGGCGCCGCCGGTCTGTCGAGCTCCCCGGGCCTGCGCAAGCTCGCCGGGCGGGCCAAGAAGACCCTTCCCCGATCACTGTGGAAGCGCGCTAAGGGGGCCGCGCATTCTTCGATCGACTGGTCTAAGACCAAGGCGTTCGCGGCCCCCAATCCTCAGCAGGGGATCTACGTGAACCTCGAGGGCCGCGAGCCCCACGGCTCGGTGCCTCAGTCTGCCTACGAGGAAGTGCGCCGCGAGATCACGGCCCGTTTCTCGGAGCTGAAGGACCCGGTGGACGGCAAGCCCGTTCTCGACCGCATGTTTCTGAGAGAGGAGGTCATGTCGGGGGCCGAGACTCCCGACGCTCCCGACCTCTTCCCGGTGTGCCGCGACTACACCTACGAGCTCTCCGACGGCCTCTATTCGGCCGCGGTGCTCACCGACTACCGGGAGCTTCCGCGCGGCTTCCATCACATGGACGGCGTCTTTTCGATCACCGGGCCGGGCGTGGACGCGGCGAGCGGCCTTCAGGCCAGCCTCTACGACGTCGCCCCCACCGCCCTCTATCTTTTGGGGCTGGAGGTGCCCGAGGTTGACGGCCGGGTCCTGACCGAGTTCCTTCCCCCCGAGCTGATTCGGTCCCGCCCCGTCGTCTACAAGGCGATGGAGCTGCCCAACGCCGGAGAGGGGGCCTCCGCGACGCCCTACTCGGCCGAGGAGGAGGCCCAGATCGAGGAGTCGTTGCGCAACCTCGGCTATCTCTAGTGTAGTGCCTCGCAATTAGCCCGACGCTTCAGCAAGGGCTGCCCGGCCTCGGTTTCATCTTCTCCAGGATCGACTCGGCGGTCGCGGTCCATACCAACGGCTTGAAAGCGTCTGTGCTTGGAGCCACCTGTCGACGTCGCCGCACTCCATTAGCCGCACTCCATTAGAGGAGGACGACGGAGGCTCAGGGCTCTATGTTCTGGTTCATGTGGAAGAGGTTGTCCGAATCATACTTGCGCTTGATCTTCACAAGCCTTTCGAAGCTCGCTCCGTAGTTTGACGTTACGCGTCCCTGATCGTCGTCGGCCGCGAAGTTGATGTAACCGCCTTCTTCCGAGTACGGAGCGGTCGCCGCGTAGTAATCACGCACCCACGCGATGTTCTTCTCGTTGTCGGCCGGATCCGGCCACATGCCCGCGATCACCGGCGCGAAGTTTGCGTCCCTGTGCCCGAACGCGGTCTCCTCGGCCCCGACGCGGTGGCAGGCTCCGTTGATGGGATAAAAATGGACGGTCGAGTTCACGGCCGGGACTTTCGGCCCATGCTCGAGATGCGCGGCGATCACTTCGTCGCCGAGCTCGCGAACGAAGTTCGCCTTCCAGTAGTGCTGTAGACCCGGCGGCACCAGAGCGTCGAACGCGGAGTTGAGCATCGGATAGGGCATCGGACCGACGTGTTCCGCCACGACCGGTGCGATGTCGCGCAGCGGCTTGATGGCCTTCTCCCCTTGATCGATCGGTCCCGCCCAGCACGCGACGATCGCGCAGAACGTATCCCCGTGACGCTCCTCGGGAATGAAGGGCAACGGTGGTGCAATCTGGAAGGCGGGGAAGCCACCCAGCTCCTCGGGAGCGTTGGCAATGAAGTCGCTGAAGAACCTCAGAACGTCTCCCATGTCCTCCAGTTCGAAGAACATGGGGCCGCCGTAGATGTCCTTGACCTCGTGCAGGTTGAACTCGAAAGAGGTGACGACCCCGAAGTTGCCTCCGCCGCCTCGCAGCGCCCAGAAGAGATCTTCGTTCTCGCTCTCGCTCGCAGTCAGAAGGCTCCCGTCGGCGGTGACGATATCGCAGGAGCGCAGGTTGTCGCAGGATAGGCCGAACGCGCGGGTTAAATATCCGATCCCGCCGCCGAGAGTGAGCCCTCCGATCCCGGTGGTCGAGATGATTCCTCCGGTGGTGGCGAGTCCGAAGGCGTGTGCGGCATGATTGAAATCGCCCCACGTGGCACCCCCTTCGGCACGAGCGGTCCTGGATCGGGGATCGACGCGCACGCCGCGCATCAACGACAGGTCGATCACTACGCCGTCGTCGCACGTGCCGAAACCGGGCACGCTATGGCCGCCTCCGCGGATCGAAAGATCGACCTCGTTCTCGCGGCTGAAATCTACTGCTGCTACCACGTCACCGGCGTTCCGCGGACGAACAATGACGAGGGGACGCTTATCGATCATCGCGTTGTAGACGCGTCGCGCAAGCTCGTAGCCGTCGTCGTCCCGTGTGATGACATCGCCGCGGACGCGTTCCCGTAGCTCGTCGAAGGTCGGCTGGGTCATTCTGTAGTTCCTCCCTCGCTTGACGGTTGAACTCACCGAGTCGCCATTGCCTCGCCGCACCTTACCGCGAGTCCCTCGCCGCACCTTACCGCGAGTCCCTCGCCAAGGCCGATGCGATCCTTCCGGCCACCATGATCGTCGGAACGTTCGTATTGGCCGCAGGAATGTCGGCATCACCGACGCGTCCACGACGTAGAGACCTTAACCCCGAAGAC